>DATHCI010000062.1:0-11357 GCA_035319645.1 Methylocystis sp.
GAACGTGGAGATCGGTTTCCGATGCAAACCTTCCCTGGCTTCCATAGCTCAGGAGCGCCTCCTCGATGAGGCGGCGCCGGGAGCGTCTATGGCGCAGCGCGGCTGCTGTTCCATTGGCTTTATGCGCGGCCGGCAGGGCGCAGGCGCAGGCCTTCGGGCTGGCGCAGGACATTCTGTCAGATTTCGAAGTCTATGGAGTCGCGCTCTCCGGCGGGTTGGCCCTGTTTTCGACGGCCCTGGCGCTCGCCTACATGGCCGAGCGCAAGCAGTGGCGGCGACGCGAGGCTGACCTGGAGGCGAAGCTCGAGCGGGCCTGCGCCCGCCGCGATCGCGCCGAGCTGTTTCTGGCGAGCGAGCAACAGCTGTTCGTCGCCTGGAACGACGCAACGAGCGAACCCGAGGTCGAGGGCTCGCCGCAGCTCATCGGCGATGGCGTCCAGCCGCGACGCGTCCTTATCTTCGGCGCCTGGCTGACGCCGCCGGACGCGCAGCGCCTGGAGGAAAAAATCGCCGTGCTGCGCCGCAGCGGCGAGGGTTTCCGGCTGACTTTGCTTGGGCTCACGGGGAGGCGCTACGACGCCGAGGGACGCGCCGTCGGCGGGCGGGCGCTGCTGCGCCTGCGCGAGATTTCGGGGGACAAGCTGGAGCTGATCGGATTGCGCGAGCGCTTCGCCGAGAGTCAGGCCGAAGCGGACGCTTTGCGGGGGCTGCTCGAAGCTCTGCCTGCGCCCGTCTGGGTCCGCGACAGGCACGGACGCATCGCCTTCGTCAACGGCGCCTATGCGCACGCCGTAGAGGCCAAGGATGCGGAAAGCGTCATCGAGCGGCAGCTCGAGCTGCTCGAAGAACGCGCCCGCGCATCCGCCGCCGAAGCGCGCGTCAAGTCGCTCCCTTGGCGCGAGCGCGTGACGGCTGTGGTCGCCGGCGCGCGGCACGTGCTCGACGTCGTTCAGACGCCGCTCGCGCAGTCGGCGGCGGCGGCGATCGCCTTCGACCGCCAGGAGATCGAGGGCATGCGCGCCGACTACGAACAGCAGATGCAGTCGCATCGGCGCACGCTCGACCAGCTGCCGAGCGCCGTCGCCATCTTCAACGGGGCGCAGCAGCTCATCTATCGCAACGCCGCCTATGAGAAGCTGTGGCGTCTCGACCCGGCCTTTCTCGACGGGCGGCCGACGGACGGCGAGATCCTGGATCGTCTGCGTCTGGAGCAGCGATTGCCGCTCGAAGGGGATTTCCGCGCCTGGAAGGCGCGGCTGCTTGGAGCCTATCGCTCGCCAGAAGAGCACATGTTGCACTGGCACATGCCGGACGGCCGCACCACCATCTCAGTCAAGATCATGCCCAATCCAAAGGGCGGGGTCACCTATCTCTATGACGACACGAGCGAGCGCTATGATCTGCAATCGCGGTTCAATGCGCTCTATCGCATGCAGCACGAGACCTTGCAGACGCTGCATGAAGGCGTCGCCGCCTTCGGGGCCGACGGGCGGCTGAATTTTTCCAACCCGGCCTTCGCCGAGCTCTGGGGTCTTGACGCGGCGACGATCGAAAAGAAGCCTCGCTTCGAGACGCTCGTCGAGCTCTGTCGCCCGCTATGTCCGAATGATGAGCTGTGGAGCGACCTGCGCGGCGTCGTGACCGGTCTCAACGAGCAGCGCCTCGGACTCTCGAGGCGCATCGAGCGCGGCGACGGCAAGGTGCTCGACCTCACCGCGCAGCCGCTGCCGCAGGGGGCGACGCTCCTGACCTTCGTGGACGTGACCGCCGACGTGAATGTCGAGCGCGCGCTCACGGACCGCAACAAGGCGCTGCTCGCCGCCGAGAAGCTGCGCAACGACTTCATTCATCACGTGAGCTACGAGCTGCGCTCGCCGCTCACCAACATCAACGGCTTCGTGCATCTGCTCGGCGAAGAGTCGACGGGGGCGCTCAACGGCCGCCAGCAGGAATATCTCGGCTATGTGCGCAAGTCGTCGGCGGCGCTGCTCGCCATCATCGACGACATCCTCGATCTCGCGACGATCGACGACGATGCGATGGGGCTCGAGCTCGAGGACGTCGACGCGCGCAGCGCCATGCAGGGCGCGATCGAGGGCCTACAGGACCGCCTCGCCGAGAACAAGGTGGAGCTGCAGATCGTCGCTTCCGACGACGTGGGGAGCTTCCGCGCCGACGCCAAGCGCGTCCGGCAGATCCTGTTCGCGCTGCTCTCCAACGCCATCGGCTTCTCGCGTCCCGGCCAGACGGTGACGCTCGCGGCGCTGCGTCGCGACGGCGGCGTCGCCTTCAAGGTCATCGATCGCGGCCGCGGCATTGCCCCCGAGATCTTGGGCCGCGTCTTCGATCGCTTCGAGTCGAACACGGCGGGCTCCCGTCATCGCGGCGTCGGGCTCGGACTGTCGATCGTGCGCGCCTTCATGGAGCTCCATGGCGGCCAGGTGCTCATCGACTCGGCGCCGGGAGAGGGCACGACCGTCACCTGCATTTTCCCCGCTGCGCCCCCGAGGCAGCTCGCCGCGACCGCGCCGGCGCGCGAGGCGATCGATGCGAGCGAGCTGATGCGCAAGGTCGCGGAGCAGGTCGCTCCCGCCCTGCAGCAAAGGGGCGCTCGGCTGAGGCTGCTCGAGGCGAGCCGGCCCGGCAGCCTGAGCGGCGTCAAAAGCGATCTTTGCGAGGCGCTCGCCGCGTTGCTCGATGATGCGATCTGGTCCACGCCGGAAGGTCAGGCGATCACCTTCGCGTGCTTCAACCGCGGCGACGAGATCGCCTTCAAGATCGCCGATCGCGGCGGCGGCGTTGACAGGGGACGGGCGCGGGCGCGACAATTGCTCGAGGACGGCGGCGGCAGGGTGCTCGTCGACGCCGCCCGAGGCGAAGGGACCGTGGTCACCTGCGTCTTTCCCGCCCTCGTCGTCGTCGACGACGCGCAAACCGGGGAGCGCGCGTCATGAGCGGCGCAGGCGAAGCAAAAACCGTCGTGCGGCTCGAAGTCGCAAGCCCCCAAGAGACCAGCGATCTCGCGGGCGAGATCACCACGCTGCTCCTTCCAGGCGACGTCGTCACGCTTGAAGGCGATCTCGGCGCCGGCAAGACCACATTCGCGCGCGGCGCGCTACGCGCTCTGACGGGCGATCCGGAGCTCGAAGTCCCGAGCCCGAGTTTCACGTTGCTGCAGCTCTACGAAGGCGGCTTTGGCAAGATCGCTCACGCGGACTTCTATCGCCTCGAGTCCGCGGACGACATTGGCGAACTCGGCTTCGAGGAGGCGATAGAAGGCGCGATCCTCCTCGTCGAGTGGGCTGACCGCGCCCGCGCGCTGTTCGGGCCGGACCGCCTCGACGTGCGCCTGAGCTTCGCCGATCCGGAGCGCCCCGAGGCGCGCCTCATCACGATCTCGGGCTACGGCGATTTCGTCCAGCGCCTCGCGTCGTTCAACGCGACGCGTCAGTTTCTGCGCGGCGCGGGCTGGAGCGACGCCCGACGCGCATTCCTGCAGGGCGACGCTTCGACGCGCGCCTATGAGACGCTCGAGAAGCCTTCCGGCGAGCGCGCGATCCTCATGATTTCGCCGCCGCGACCCGACGGTCCGCCGATCCGGTTCGGCAAGTCCTACAGCGCCATCGCGCGGCTCGCCGAGAATGTGACGGCCTTCGTCGCCATCGCCGAAGGCTTGGCGGCGCGCGGCTTCTCCGCGCCGAGGATCCTCGCGCGCGACCTCGACGCCGGATTGGTCATCATCGAGGATCTCGGGCGGGAAAGCTTCGTGGACGAGCACGGCCCCATCCCGGAGCGCTATCTCGCGGCGGCGGACGCGCTCGCGCGCCTGCACGCGCTCCGGCTTCCCGACGCCATCTCGCTCGAGGGCGGGGGCGTCTATCGCATCCCGCCCTATGATCTCGACGCGCTGCTCGTCGAGGTCGAGCTGCTGCTCGAGTGGCACGCTCCTTATGTCGCCAGGGCGCTCATCGCCTCCGGCGCTCAGGCGACCTTCATCAACCTCTGGCGTCAGACGCTCGCAGAGATCGTCGTCGAGACGCCGACCTGGACCCTGCGCGACTATCACTCGCCCAATCTCATCTGGCTGCCCGAGCGGGAGGGCGTGCGGCGAGTCGGGATGATCGACTTTCAGGATTGCGTGCTCGGGCACCCGGCCTATGACGTGGTCTCGCTCGCGCAGGACGCGCGCGTCGATGTTCCGCAAGAGCTCGAGATGAAGCTCGTGGCGCTCTATGCGCATGAGCGGCGCGCGCTCGATCCGGAGTTCGACATGTCGAGCTTCGCCAGGGCCTATGCGGTGCTGGGCGCGCAGCGCGCGACGAAGATCCTCGGCATTTTCGCGCGGCTCGACCGGCGCGACGGCAAACCTCAATATCTCGCGCATCTGCCGCGCGTCGAAGCCTATCTCAACAGATGCCTGCGCCACCCGGCGCTCAAGGACATCAGGGCCTGGTTCGAGACGCATCTCGAAGGCGTGGTCGGCCATGCCGAATGAGTTTGCGCCCGCGACCGCCATGGTCTTCGCGGCCGGGCTCGGCAAGCGCATGCGTCCTCTGACCGACGCGGTTCCGAAGCCTCTCGTGCGCGTCAACGGCAAGGCGCTCATCGACCACGTGCTCGACGACCTCGCGGCGGCGGGCGTCGCGCGAGCGGTCGTCAACGTCCACCACTTGGGCGACGACGTGCAATCGCATGTCGCCGCTCGGCGCAGCCCCGAGATCGTCATCTCCGACGAGCGCGCGACGCTGCTCGACCAAGGCGGCGGCATCAAGAAGGCGCTGCCGCATCTCGGCGACGCGCCTTTCTTCATCTGCAATACCGACGCCTTCTGGAAGGACGGCGGCGCCCGCCATCTTCGCGCGCTCGCGGATATTTGGGATCCCGAGCGGATGGACGTGGCGCTGCTGCTCGCGCGAACGAAGGGCAGCGTCGGCGTCGACTGGGACGGCGACTTCGCGCGCGACGCCGAGGGAAGGCTCTCGCAGCCGCCGGGCGCGCGGCCTTACGTCTATGCAGGCGTAGGGCTCATCAAGCCTGAGCTCTTCGCCGGGGCGGCGGACGAGATCTTTCCGCTCGCGCCCTATTTCTTCGCGGCGGCGCGCGCGGGCCGGCTGTTCGGCGTGGCGAGCGACGCGCTGTGGCTTCACGTCGGAACACTCGCGGCGATCGCGGAGGCCGAGGCGGCGCTGGCGGCGTGATCCAGAGGGCGGGCGCCTATCACGCGCGAACCGGAAGCCGTGCGCCGCGCCCTGGAGCCGCAGGAACGATAGGACCCACGCTACTCCGCCGCGAGCGCCGCCTGCGCCCGCTCCGTGAGCTCCTGCCGGGCGGCGTCGGTCATGAGCCGCCGCGGCGTCGCGACGTCGAGCGTCGCCACGACCCGCGCCGGCGGCTTGGAGAGGACGAAGATCCGATCGGCGATGCCGATCGCCTCGGAAAGGTCATGCGTGACGAGCAGGGTCGTGACGCCGGTCTCATCGATGAGACGGGCGACGCGCTCGCGCAGCGCCAGCGCCAGCGCCGCGTCGAGCGAGACGAAGGGTTCGTCGAGCAGCAGCAGGTCCGGCTTGATCGCGAGCGCGCGCGCGAGCGCCGCGCGCCGGGCGAGGCCGAGCGAGAGCCGCGACGGAAATTGGTCCGCGTGTCCGCCGAGCCCGAGATCCGCAAGAAGCGCGTCGATTTCCGTGACGCTCGCAAGCGGCGCGGCGATGCGGATGTTGTCCTGCACGCTGCGCCAGGGCAGCAGCCGCGGCTCCTGAAAGACCATGGCGAGCCGGCCGCCCGCGGGCGTCGCGACGTGGCCCGCATAGTCGTGGTCGAGCCCGGCGACGATGCGCAGCAGCGTCGTCTTGCCGCAACCCGACGGACCGAGCACGGCGCCGGCCTGATGCTTTTCCAGCGACAGACGCAGTCCTTGCAACACGCGGCGCGCGCGCCCCGCGCCGCCGGGATGATCCTTGGCGTCAATGGCGATGTCGAGCAGCATCGAGGCGCCAGCGCGAGACGTAGGATTCGAAAGGCTGCGCGAGCAGCAGCTCGACCGCGAGCATGATCGCGACGAAGGGCAGCGCATAGGCGAGCAGCAGGCGCAGGTCGAAGAGCTGAAAGGCGAGATTGATCTTGAAGCCGACGCCGTTCGGGCGCCCGAGCAGCTCGACGACGAGCACGATCTTCCATACCAGCGAGAGGCCCGCGCGCGCGGAAGCCGCGAGATAGGGCGCGAGCTGCGGCAGCACGACGTGGCGCAGGCGCGCTTGGCGTGAGAAGCGGAAGACGCGCGCCATTTCGTCGTAGGACGGGTCCTGCGCCCGCGCGCCCTCGCGCGCGAAGACCATCGCGCCCGGAAGCTTGTTCAAGGCCACCGCGCCGACCGCCGCCGCCTCGTTCAGCCCGGCCCAGAGATAGGCCAGCACGATGACGACGAGCGCCGGAAGGTTGAGCAGGACGACGAGCCAAGGGTCGAGGATGTCGTTGGCGAGCCGGTTGCGTCCCATGAGATAGCCGAGCGCCGAGCCTAGGCCCATGGCGAGCGTGAAGGCGGCGGCGACGCGCGCAAGCGTTGCGCCGAGATGCTCGAAAAGCGCGCCCGAGTCCGCCTCCGAGAAAGCGAGCTCCATGACGGAGAGGGGATCTGGAAGATGGCGCGGGTCGAAGACTTGCGCCAGCGCGAACCAAAGCAGTAGGATCGATGCGAAGGAGGCGAGCCTGATCAAGGCGCGCCCTTATAGAAGGTTTTCGGTTCGAGGGACTTGCCGGGGCCGACCAACTGCTCGCCGCCGAGCTTCGCCAGCGCCTCGTAGAGCCTGGCCGCGTCCGCCTCCTGCTCCTCGAGCGAGCCGGAGGGATCGCCCTCGACATAGCGCTTGCGATAGAGCGCAAGCGTCGCAGGGTCCCTTGCGGGGATGCGCGCGGCGGCGGCCCGCCAGGCGGCGTCGTCCGTCGCGATCAGCGACTTCGCGCGCGTCATCATCGCAAAGAAACGCGCGAGCGCGTCCTTGTGAGCCGCGGCGAAGCCCTCGTCGAACACATAGCCGGTCACGACCGGCTTGCCCGTCGCGCCGAGCGCGCGCTCGACGTCGCGCAGGTCGATGGCGGCGCGAAAGCCCCGCGCCTCCAGGTCGACGGCGAAATTCCAGAACTCCAGCGCCGCGTCGAGCTCGCCCTGTTGGAGCTTGGCGGCGAGCAGCGGCGGCGCGCCATAGACGATGGTCGCGGCCTTCTCGAGATCGACTCCTTGCTGCAGGGCGTAAGCCTTGAGCAGCAGCCAGCTCTTGTCGAGCGCGCCGCCGGCGACGCCGAGCTTCTTGCCGGCGAGGTCGCCGACCGACTTGACCGTCGCATCCTTGGTCAGGACCGCGCCGATCGCGGTCGAGGCGGGATGGAGGGCGAGCCGCGCGCCGCCGGCCCGCTCGCGCGCGACCCACAGCCAGTCGGAGACGATGATGTCGGCGCCGCCGGAAACGAGCGCGATCTTGCCGGCCTCGGGGGAGGCGAGCTCCGTCGTCTCGAGTTTCAGCCCCGCCTGCTCGTCGAGGCGCAAAGCCGAGACGACGGCGAGTTCCCAGGCCGTGGTCCCGGTCGCTTGCACGGCGAGGCGAAGCGCGTCGGCGGCGAATGCGGAGGAGGGGCAAGAGGGGAAAGCGAAGGCGGCGAGGAGGATGGCGAGGGCGCGAAGACGCATGACGAACCCGTGTCAGGAGCTTGCGCCGCTTTTAGCGCAGGAGGCGTCTTTCGTCGATGAGGCCTTGCGACGCGCCGGGACGCCCGCAATAAAGCGGACACGCCGGCCATGCGGGGAGGCGGAGCCATGCGGCTCAAGACGCGACGCATCCATGTCGTCGGCGCTTCCGGCGCGGGCGCGACGACGCTCGGCCGCGCGCTCGCGACTGCGCTGGCGATCCCCCACCATGACACCGACGACTATTTCTGGAGACCGACGTCGCCGCCCTATCGGGAAATGCGCCCGGTCCCGGATCGCCTGCGGCTCATGGAGGAGATGTTTCTATCGCGCGGCGAATGGGTGCTGAGCGGCTCGGTTCAGGGCTGGGGGCAGGCCATAGCGCCTCTGTTCGATCTGGTTGTATTCTTGAGCGTCGGCGCCGAGGTTCGGCTGCAGCGGCTGCTCGAGCGCGAAACGCGTCTGTTCGGCGCCGACGCCGTGGGCCGGGGCGGGTGGCGGTTCCAAGAGACGCAAACGTTTCTGGAATGGGCGTCGCATTACGAAGACGGGACCCGCGAAGGCCGCAGCCGCGCCCGTCATGAAGCATGGCTCGCGACTTTGAGCTGCCCGGTGCTTCGCCTCGATGGCGCGCGTGAAACCAAAGAACTGGCTGCAGAGATCGTGTCAGCCGCCAGCCTATAGGGTGACGCGAAGCCCGAAAGATCTCGCCCGATGAACGGGATGCTCGCGCCAGCGACCCCCCGGCCGCAAGTCAGGGCGGCCGGCGGAAGGGGACCGGGCGACTCGCCGGCTTCTTCGCTCACTGCAAAGGGGCGCTGGTCAGTCCGCCCGGCACCGTAACGTTCGCCGTATTGCCATAGATGGCGTTGTCGCCGGCGCTGTAGACTATTTTGCTACTAGAAACGCCGGCGGTGGGGTTGCCGCTCGCCACGCAGCGCGTGAGATATAGGCTGCCGTCGCCGGCGACCGCAACGAATCCAGTATTTGTGTTATTGCTCGCAGTCACCTGATTGGCGACGACCGTCTGCGATCCACCTGCGTCTACCAAGTAGACGCCGTACTGGTTCCCATTGGCCTGATCGCGCGTCAGGCTCGCGCGAATGCCGGCTGTGCCGGCGGCAGAGATCAAAATTCCGGCGCGGGCGTTTCCCGTGCTCAAGGTGTCTGAGATGTCGAGGGTCAGCGCTCCTGATCCCGGTTGGATGAAAATGCCGTTGCCGTTGGGCAATCCGGCTCCGAAGCCTTTGACGGTCGTCGCGGTCACGGTGAGGCTGCCGGCGCTCGTGAGGTTGATCCCGTTATTGCCCGTTCCGACCCCGTCGATGGTCAGGCCCTTGATGAGGATGACGTCGCTTGCGCCGGCTTCGATATCGATGCCGTCGCTCGACGGGGCCAGGATGGTCGCCGTGCCGGACCCGTCGTTGATGATCGAGATCGCGTGCGTGATGACGAGCTGGCCGTAGTTCGCCGCGTTCGCCACATAGATCGAGCCGCCCGGGGCGACGATGTTGTCATGCGCGTACTGGAAGGTGCGACAGGGCGTGATGACGGAGGCGCAGCCCGGAACGTCGCTCCCTTCGCCAGAAACGAAGGCGCGCGGCTGCGGCCCGCCTGGCCCTGCGGCAAGGGCGCCGCCGGCGAGCGGCGAGAAGGCGAGCACGGCGACGAAAGCAGGAACCGATATCTTGGTCATGGCGTCCCACAAGCTAAGGCGCGCCAATTCGCGCCCCGCCAGGGCAATACGCACAAAAGCCGGCCTGCGGCAAAGCTAACGGCGCCGAACCCTGAGAATACACGCGCTGGCGCTCAGTTTGGGGACCCGCCGCAATTTGCTTCGGCAGACGAAACTCGGCTATTGTGCCCCGAACCGTCGGGATTCGGAGGCTTGAGGGGCGTGGCGCAAATGCCGAGGCCAGATCGGGCGGCGCTCCAGCGCCGCGTCGCGCGAAAAGCATTTGTCGCAGGTCTTGCCGCCCTCCTCCTGGCGGGCTGCAATCCCCTTGGCGGCGTCGGCGTTCCTGTCCCGAGGGACGCGCGCACGCCTCCGCCGGCGGCGAACGCCGCACGGCCCGAGGAGGTCAGCGAGCGCATTGGCTCCGGACCGATCAACATCGCGCTTATCGCCCCATTGACGCAGGCTTCCGGCCCCTCCGTCGTCGGCGCGTCGCTGCGCAACGCCGCACAGCTCGCCTATGCCGATTCCGGCTCGAACGACGTGACGATACTCGTCAAGGACGACCATTCGACGCCTCAGGGCGCCGCCGCAGCGGCTCAGGCGGCCATCGGCGAGGGCGCCGAGATCATCCTTGGTCCGCTGTTCGCCTCGGGCGTCAAGGAGACGAGCCAGGTCGCGCGGACCGCCGGGCGGCCCGTAATCGCCTTCTCGACCGACAGCTCCGCGGCGACCCGCGGCACATATCTCCTCTCCTTTCTCGTCGAAAACTACGTCGAGCGCATCGTCGACTTCGCCGCCCAGCGGGGCAAGAAGTCGGCGGCGGCGCTCATTCCCGAGAGCGACTACGGCCAGATCGCGCTTGGGGCGTTCCAGCAGAGCGCCGCCAATCACGGCCTGCGCGTGGTCGTCATCGAGCGCTACAAGCCGGGGGCGCCCGGCGAAGCCGTGAAGCGGGTCGCCGCGGTCGCCGATCAGATCGACACGCTGTTCATTCCCGACACGGCGGAAGGAATGAGCGCCGTCGGGCGCGAGCTGACTGCGGCCAATCTCGGTCCCGAGCGCGTGCAGATCCTCGGCACCGGCCTGTGGAACGATCCCCGCGCGCTAAAGCTTCCGGCGCTTCAGGGGGCCTGGTTTTCGGCGCCGGACAACAACGGCTTCAACTCTTTCGCCTCACGCTACCGCGCCCGCTTCAACATCGACCCGCCGCGAATCGCGACGCAGGCCTATGACGCGGTTTCGCTCGCCATCGCTCTCGCGCGCACGCAAGGCTCGCAACGGTTCTCGGAGGGCGTGCTCACGGCGCCGACCGGGTTCAACGGCGCCGACGGCGTGTTCCGCTTCCGCGTCGACGGCACGAGCGATCGCGGCCTGTCAGTCTTGGAGATTTCCGGCGGGCAGGCGCGCGTCCTGTCGCCCGCGCCGCGCACGCTCGGCGGCGCCTGACGCTCCGGGCGACGTGGCTCCTTACGATTTCAACGCCCAGCGCCTCTTCGTCGAGGCGACTCTGTTCTCGGGCGCACGCGTCGAGCCGCCCCCGACGGCTCAGAACTATCTCCTCAACGTGCTGCGCTTGCGCGAAGGCGCGCCGCTGCTCGTGTTCAATGGCCGCGACGGAGAGTGGCGGGCGGAGATGGCCATGGCGACGCGCCGGGCCGCCGCGCTTGTGGTGCGCGAGCAGACGCGCGCGCAGTCGCCAAGTAGCGAGCTGGAATACGCCTTCGCGCCGCTCAAGCAGGCGCGGCTCGACTACATGGCGCAAAAGGCCGCCGAGATGGGCGTCGGCCGCCTCGCCCCGGTGCTGACCCGACGCACGCAAGTGAGGCGGGTCAACTGCGCGCGCATCCGCGCCAACGTCATCGAGGCGGCGGAGCAATGCGGGCTGCTATCGCTCCCGGTGGTGGAGGAGGCGCAGGACCTCGCAAACTATGTCGCCGCGTCGGCCGGAAGGCGTCTACTCGTTTTCTGCGACGAAGAGGCGCCGGTCGCGGATCCGATCGA
>DATHCI010000063.1:0-18821 GCA_035319645.1 Methylocystis sp.
AGTCGACGATGTGGACCGGCTGGATCAGCGCGTCCTCGACCGTCTCCTCGAAGACATGCGCGAGCGTCTCGCCCCAGCTCAGATTGTCGTCAATCTCGAAGCCGGCGCGGCGCGCCGCTTCGCGCGCCGTCTCGTCATCGCCGATCGCCAGGAAATCGACGCCCGTCTTCTCCAGCACGGCGCCCGGCATGGAGATTCGCTGGAACGGCGCCTGGAAGCTGATCGTATGCTCGCCATAGGTCAGCGCCGGACCGCCATGCAGCATTTCCGCCAGCGCGCCGAACAGGCGCTCGACGAGATCCATGGCGTCGGTGAAATCAGCATAGGCCCAATAGGCCTCCATCATCGTGAATTCGGGATTGTGCCGCGTGGAAAGGCCTTCGTTGCGGAAGTTGCGGTTCACCTCGAAGACGCGATCGGCGAGGCCGGAGACAAGCACGCGCTTGAGATAGAGCTCCGGCGCGATGCGCAGGTACATGTCCTGGTCGAGGGCCTTGTGATGCGTGACGAAGGGCTCCGCCGTCGCGCCGCCATAGATCGGATGCAGCATCGGCGTTTCGACCTCGAGGAAGCCCTCGTCGGTCATGAAGCTGCGGATCTTCGTCAGTATCCGACTGCGCGCGCGAAACCGCTCGCGGCTCTCTTCATTGACGAGAATGTCGAGATAGCGCCGGCGATATTTCGTCTCGACGTCGGTGACGCCGTGATATTTCTCCGGCATCGGCGCGAGCGCTTTGCAGAGCATCTCGACGCGTTCCGCGTCGATCGTGAGCTCACCGCGCTTCGTGCGCCGCACGAGCCCCCCGACGCCGACGATGTCGCCGATGTCGATGAGCGGCAGCAGCGCGCGCGCGGCTTCCGGCGTCTTGTCCTTGTGCGAGAAGATCTGCACCTTGCCGGAGGCGTCGTGCAGATCCATGAACATGCCGGAATTGCGCGAGGAATAGATGCGGCCCGCGACGACGACGCGGTCGCCGGTCTCTTCGCCGTCCGGCAGATCCTTGTAACGCGCGGCGAGCTCGGCGGCGGTCGCCGTGCGGCGGAAGCTCGTCGGATAGGGGTTCAGGCCCTGCGCGATCAACAGGTCGCGCTTCTGCCGGCGCGCCTCCAGGGGATCGGAAGATAGCTCTGGCGCGTCGCTTGTCATTGCTGGTCGGATCCGTTGCCTGCATGCTTGAGCGCCTCGGCCGCTTGCGCAAGGCGCTGGCGCACGAGCGAGCGCCCGAGCGCCTCCATGCTGTCGAAGAGCGGCAGCGAACGCGTGCCGCCCGTCATCGCGACGAAGAGGGGCGGCACCACGGCGCGCAGCTTTTTGCCCATCTCGGCGGCGATGCGCTCGACCTCGGCGTGGATCGCGTCCTTCTTCCACTCCGGCAGCTTGTCGACGATGGGCTGCACGGCGCGCACGATGGCGAGACACTCGGACGGCGGGAGCTTCGTCGGGGCGAAATCGGCCGCTGAGAGCTTGAGATCGGCCGTGAAGGCGAAGCCGATGAGCGCGGGCAATTCGCCAAGGAGGTTTATGCGCGACTGCGCCAGCGTCAGCACCTGGCGGAGCCTGTCGTCCTGCGCCGCCCAGGCGCAGACGGTTTCAGAGAAGGCGCTCTGATCGAGCCGTTCGCGGATCCAGCGCCCGTTGAGCCAGGCGAGCTTCGTCATGTCGAAGACCGCGCCGGCCTTGGACATGCCCGCGGGATCGAATTTCTCCTGGAGCTCGGCGAGGTCCATCATCTCCTCGCCCTCGGCGACGGTGATGAAGAAGAGGCCGAGAAAATTGAGCAGCGCCTGAGGCAGATAGCCGGCGCCCGAGAAGTAGGAGAGCGAGGTCGGGTTGCGCCGCTTGGAGAGCTTCGAGCGATCCGGATTGCGCATGAGCGGCAAGTGATACCAGGCCGGCGGCTCCCAGCCGAAATATTCATACAGCAGCACGTGCTTCGGCACGGAGGACAGCCACTCCTCGCCGCGCGCCACATGCGTGATGCGCATCAGATGGTCGTCGACGACATTGGCGAAGTGATAGGTCGGCATGCCGTCGGCCTTGAGCAGCACCTGCATGTCGACGCCGTCATAAGGAATGCTCACGCGTCCATAGACGCCGTCCTCGAACACGCATTCGCCCGACTCCGGCACCTTCATGCGCACGACGAAGGGCGTCCCGGCGGCTTCGAGCGCGGCGACCTCTTCGGCGCTGCGGCGCAGGCAGAGGCCGTCATATTTCGTCTGCTCGCTCGCAGCCTTCTGCGCCTTTCGCATCTCCTCGAGGCGCTCGCGCGTGCAGAAGCACTTGAACGCATGGCCCTTGGCGATGAGCTCGGCGATGAAGGGCTGATAGGTCTCCTTGCGCTCGCTCTGGCGATAGGGGCCGTAGGGCCCGCCTTTGTCCGGTCCTTCCGACCAGGGCAGGCCGATCCAGTCGAGCGCCGCCAGCAGCTTCTGCTCGGCTTCCGGCGTCGAGCGGCTCTGATCCGTGTCCTCGATGCGCAGGACGACGACGCCCCCGAGCCTGCGCGCCAGCAGCACGTTGAACAGAGCGGTGTACGCCGTGCCGATATGCGGCTCGCCGGTCGGCGACGGCGCGAGCCGCATGCGGATGGGACGATCGGTCATGGGGGTTTCGGCGGCTTTTCTGACGCTCGGCGCGGAGGGGAACCAAGGGGTCGCGCGGGTTTATACGTATCGCCGCCCGCGTTCAAGGCGGCGAGGCGAGGGAGCCCGCAACGTGCGCTGGCGCACAGCAACATGGTTGCTCTCGAGTAGCTTCTAAAGTCGACGCGCCCTCGACGAGTCCAGGCGGAAAGGAAAGGTCGAAGGTCGCGCAAATTCCTGATGTTCTGGATGTCCAACAAGGAGCAACGACCATGAAAGCCTCGATTATCGCATACGCTGTCGCTTTGGGACTATGCGCCGGCATGAGCCTTTCCATCACCCAGGCGGCGGCGCAAACCGTCACGCCGGTGGCCACGACGTCAAGTCCTGGTAGTCTGCTGATCTTTCCGCTGATTTCTGTCGATCCGACCGTGGCCACGGACACGATTATCGAGATTTCGAACGATTCCTCGGAGAACCCGGTGACCCTCGAATGCTCCTACATAAACGAGCTCAAGGGCAGGGCCAGCTTCAATATCCAGCTCACGCCGAAGGAAAGCGTTTCGTGGGACGTGGCGACCGGGGCGAACGACAACGCCGCTGTGCCTTCGTTCCCGAGCGCAAGCCCCTGGAATCCGCCCCCTCCGCCGGGCAATCCGGGCGGTCAGCCATTCAGCGCCAATCGCGGCGAACTCGTCTGCTTCGCAGTCGACTCCGCGATTTCCAATCAGATCGCGTTCAACCATCTGAGCGGCGTCGCCACTGTATTCGATCTCGCTCTTCCGGGGCTCGAGCCCAAGGTGGCTCTCAGGTACAAGCCTTGGAGCTTCGTCGCGAGAGGCGCAAACAACATCCCCGCTGCCGACGACACGGTGATGGGTGAGGCTGGCAAGCTGGTCCTGAGCGGCGCCGGCGCGGGGACGTACGACGCCTGTCCAGCCATCAGTCACGGCGAGTTCATGTCGAACGGCTCGACACTCGGCGCCATGACGACGGTCGCAAATTTCATGGCGGTCGCCACGTGCAATCAGGACTTGCGCCATTTCTATGCGTTCAACGTGACCAAGGTGCAGTTCGAAACATGGAACTCAAACGAGGTGGCTTTTTTTCCCGCATGGCAATGCGTGGACACAACTGCCTTCTTGGGCCTTGGCGGCTTCGATAAGAATGTGGCGAATGGCGCGGCCTTTGACTTCTTCACGCTCCAGACGCCGGTCGCCTCGTTCTCCGTCGCGGGGGTGCAGAGCACAGAGTGCGACTACCTCAATTCCCCCGTGGAAAACGCCGGGCTTCTTCCGGTAGCGACGACGATCGTCGAATTTGGACGCGATCAGTTTCAAGCGGTCGGCGCGGACGTCTCGGCAGGATCAAGCGGCACATCCGGAGGTTCGGTTCCGGCGCAGCCCGGATTCGTGCTCTGGGGTCTTGGACTAGTGAAGCGCGGATAGCGGCTGACGGCGGCGCACGGCGCGAGGAGTGCGCCGTGCGCCATGCCACAGGGCTTTGGCGAGAATGCGCGCCCGACCGAGGGATTCGTAGCCCGACGCGCGGGCAGGACGGCGAGACGGCCCATATCAGCCGCCCTGCCGAGCGCCGGGAACAGTTTTGAGGCGGCGCGCCGTGAGCAGGAGGCGCCATGTTGGCGGCGGGAAGCAAAAGGCTTCGCCTGGGGTGGATCGAAAACCGGGAACTCCCCCGCCCCTCATCTCGCCTCGGAGACGAGCGTCCTGGGGCTCTTGCCGGCGGAGGCTTGGCGCCGCTTCACGGGCGCGGGCGCCGGACGTTTCCCGGCGGGAATGCGGCTCGGAGGGTCCTCGACGGGAGGCGCCGCCGTTTCAGGAGACACGGGCTCCAAAAGGAGCGCGCCGGCTTCCTCCACAGGGGCGACATCGAAAAAGTTGCGACCGAGGATTCTCGCCTTCACTTTCACCCTGGCCTCGCAGAGATCCTCGAGCGGATCGAGCCGCAGCCGAACCTTTCCGGGCGCGGCGATGTCGAGCTTGATCACTTCGGTCTTTCGCCGCGGGCCGATGGCGATGCGCGCGGACTTCAGCTGATCGAACGGCTCTTCGCCTTCCGCCCAGAAGAGCTCGAGGGAATTCGGCTCGGTCGCCACGGCCTCGATGCGCACATATGCGAGGCCGCGGCCGAGCTCGACGGGCTCGAAGACCAGCTGCGGGTCGCTCTCAAGCGCCTCGACGATGAAGTCGTCATCCACGCGCTCCGCCTTGCAGCGCAGCGCTTCGTAGCCGAGCTTGCCGAGATCGATATTGACGTTCGTGGTTACTTCGCAGAGCGCTCTCGCGGCGTTCTGGTTCCGCAAGCGCAGAGGCTCGAGCTCCGCCTTTCTCTCGTTCAGCTCCGTCGTCGTCTCTGCGAGCCGCTCCCGCACGCGCTGGAGCTGCTCCTCGAGCTGCGGCACGACCCGCGAGGCGCGATGGCTCTCGTAAAGGCCGACGATCCTGTCGGTGACCTCGTAGATCAGACTGGCGATGGACTCCTGCGGCAGGTTCGCCGGACGCGCCGTGGCGATCCCCGGATTGGGGTGATGCGCCTGCATCTCGATCTGACGCGCTTGCAGCTCGTGCCAGCGCGCGGAGAGAGAGGATACGGTCGCATCCGGCTTCGGCGCGATCCGTTCGAAGGCTTCCCTGATGCGCTCGGCGGAAACGTCGCGCTCGCAGGCCCGGTCGCGGCGCATGCAGAACGGGATGCTCGGCTCGATGTGCAGGTGGTAGCAGCCGAGGCAGGAAAGCTCGGCGACGAGCGGATAGGAGGCCGCGTTCGACCACAGACGCGCCTGCGGATGCACGGAGCCGAAGAATACGATCGCGGGAACCCCCATCGCCTGCGCCACATGCGCAGGAAAGGAATCGATGCCCACATGCGCCGCGGCGGCGCCGATGACCGACACCAGGTCGAAGCTGGAAAGCTTGCCCTGGAGGTCGATGATCTTGCCCGGCAGGCGGCGGTTGGGGCCCAAAGGGACGCTGACCTCGCGTCCGACCACGACAACGCTTTCAAAGCGCTCGCACGCCGCGCGCAGGAGGGCGTCGGCGACCTGAGGCGACATCGCGCGCCCGTCGTGCGCGTCGCGCAGAAATTCGGAATGGAACACGCAATAGGCTCCGTCGACCCGAAAGCTGGACCTCAGGCCACAGACCTCGCGCAGGCGCGCTTGAAATCTTTGCATGGCGGCCGCGTCGGCGACGGGGAGGCTCAGCGCGCCGGCGAGCAGCGCATGAATATTCGTCGGCAGCCCGTAATTCAGCGCGCGGATCGAGCGGATGGCGGCGAAGCTGTCGCGTTTGCGTTGTCGGATGAGATCGTCAAGATCGCGATGGGAGATGACTTCGACTGGCTCGGGCAGGATCGCCCGCAGCAGATCCGGATGGCTCGTGTTGACGACGAACTGCGCCTGTCGAGCGGGCGACGAGCGGTCGAGCTCGGCCAAGAGATGGGGGAGGGCGCAAAATACGTCCCCTGCGCCGTCGGACCACAGGTCGAGCAGCGTATGGCGCCCTACGACGCCGCTGGACATCGCATTCGACCACTTCGCGAACAGCCGGGCGCGATTGCGCTCTTCAATCGAGCTTTTGACCTGGGGGCTGAGCCTCTTGAAGGTGGCGCTGCGCAGATGCTCGTGCGGCATGCGCATCCAGCCGATGCGATAGCCGAGGCTCTGCACCGCCAGCGACAGGTCGGCGTCTTCGCACATCGCCCAGGCGAAGCTCTCGTCGAACATGCCGATCTTTTGGAGCAGCGTCGCGCGCCCGAGCAGCACCGACGCTTCGGCGTATCGCAGCGGATATTTTTTCGCGCCGTCGGGAAAGACGCCGTTCCCGAAGGTCGGATTGAGATATTGCGGATTGCCGTCGTCGCCGATCAGCGCGAGTTCGGGATCGGCCTCGAACTGCGCCAAAGCGGCGGGCAGCCAATTCAGATGGGGGAAGCCGAGGTCGTCATTGAGGATCAGGATGTATTCCGCCGGATGGAGCCGCAAATTCTCATTGTGGCCGCGGCCGAAGCCGGTGTTCGGCTGTCCGGTGATGACGTTGACGGCGACGCCTGGACCGCCCAGTCCCGAGAGGTCAGAGATCAACTGAGAGACGTCGACGGTCGGGTCGTTGTTTCGCACCGCGACCCCGACCGATACGCCGCGAGTCGCAGAAAATCTTTCAAGCATTGGGAGCAGGCTGACGAGAAGGCGAGAAACGTTGTCGAGCCGCCCGAAGGTCAGAAGCGACACGAGCAAGCCCTGGGAAACGTCGTCGTTTTTCAATTTGCGTCCTCCCCTGGCCCGATTCATGCTTCTTTGGGCTAAGGCGCGGGCGGGTTGGTGTCAATGTTTTGAGACGGGCGACGGACTGCAGTTCACCGCAATTTTTCCTGCCGTTTCGGCGCGGCGCCCTCCGGCTGTGATCTCGCCGCGCTGGGGCGCCCTCGGCGCCGACCGGGAGCCGCGGAAGAGCCCTTGATCTCGCGAATATGTGGGCCGCGCTCGGCTGGGGCGATGCGTCGCACCCCGTGGGATCGCGCACGCCCGGAATTCGGGATAAAACGCGCCCGTCGTCTCACCAAAGCCCCTTGCAATAAGCGAATGACCCTGCTTATGGTGGGACGATGTGTATCTTGGCTACATAGCGGCACCCGTGGCCGCCGGGGCGGCACGGCGGTCGGCGGACCGCGCGCCTCCGCCCCGAAGGGGGCCTTCGAAGGGAGAAGTCATGCCAGCGACCAACGCCGTTCTCAACTCCAACGTCGACCTTGCGCCGGCTGCGGTTGCGCAGACTGCGCCGGTCCATCTCGTGCAGATCAACGTTCGCTTCCATCCGAACGCGACGATCTGGGAGATCGGCGAGCGCCCGCAGTCTCTCGATCGCGAGCAATGGTTCGCGGCGCTCTGCGCCCGCGTCGGCGACAAATATCGCACGCGCGCCGGCGGACGGGGATTCTTCCGAGTTCCTCGCGAGGAACTCGAGGCGCTGAAGGCGTCCGCGCTGCAATAGGCGCACGCCCGCCCCGAGGCCGGAAGCGCCTAGCGACGCCCCCCGTCAAGGCGGGGCAAGCCCGTTTCTTGCATGAGCGCGCGTCGTGGGGGCGCCAGACGGAGGGCGGCGGAGGGGTTCCGCCCGTTTGGCCCCGCAAAGGCGCGGGAGCGCGACATGCGGCTGGGCCTGTTCTGCACCTACGAGAATCCGCAAAACGACTATCCGTCAGCCTATGCGGAGCAGACAGAGCTGGTTTTGCTCGCGGAAGAGCTGGGCTTCGACGAGGCCTGGATCGCCGAGCACCACTTCAACCCCAGCGCCGCGAGCCCCTCGCCGCTCCTCATCATCGCGCATCTCGCGGGCCTGACGTCGCGCATTCGCCTCGGCTCCGCAGCGGTTCTGCTGCCCTTCTGCGATCCGATCCACGTCGCCGAACAAGCCGCGACGGTCGACATCCTCTCGCGCGGGCGCTTCGATCTCGGCGTCGCCAAGGGAGGCCCGTTTGCGCGCCAGTTCAAGCATTTTCACCTCGATGCGGGCGATGCGCGCGCCAAGATGGACGAAGCTCTGGTCCTCGTCGACCGGCTGCTTCACGAGGAGTCCGTCACTTTCGAGGGACGCTTCTTCAGGGTCGAGGGCGTCGAGCTCACGCCAAAACCCGTGCAGCGGCGCTGCCCGATCTACGTCGCGACATCGACGGCGGACACGGTGCGGCGTGCGGCGACAGCGGGCCTCGGCGTCATGGCCGCGCCGGTCTTTCCGCTCGCGCGCGTCGAGGAAAACCTCCGCTGGCATGGAGAGGCCGCCCCAGGCGTCGATCCGCGGCTGGTGCTGATTCGCTTCGTCCATGTCGCCGCGACGCGCGCGAACGCTATCGCCGAAGCGGAAGCGCTCCTGACGCCTTTCGTCGAGCGAATGCGGGCGGCGACCGCCGCGCTGCAACCCGACTGGACGCCCTGGATCGAGCTTCGGCGCCTCATCGCCGACTCGATCGTCGGATCGCCGTCAGAGATTCGCGCAAAGACCGAGGAGCTGCAGGCGACGCTCGCGCCGCGCAGCCTCGTCTTGAAGCCTCTGAGCCCAGACCTCGACCGGCGGAAAGCGTGTCTGCGCCTTTTCGCCGAACAGCTCGTGCGGACGCACGCCTGAGCAGCTCACGGCGAAAGCGCGAAGGTGAACAAAACTTAAGGCGGCCCGCCCAATTTTGGCCGAAACGGCGGCTCATCCTTTACACAACCGCCCAAGCTCCATCGCTTTGCCCCAAACCCCAAGAGCCATGCTCCCATCTTCCGCCCCCCGCGTCGCCCTGACGCTGCTCCTTGCTCTTTCCGCCGCGGCGGAGGAGCGCGCATTCGCGCAATCATACAACCGCACGCCCTATGACAATCGTGCGCCCTATGACGACACTTACGACGATCGTCTTGAACCGCCGCCGCGCCATGAAACGGGCGGAGTCGAGCTGCGCGTCGAAAGGCTGGAGCGGGAGCTTCGTCAAATGACCGGCCACATCGAGGAGCTGCAGCACGCCGTGCAGCAGCTCGAGGAGCAGCTCCGCAGCGCCCGGCAGGAAGCGGTTCGGGCGACCGCACCGGCGCCGGCGGGGGCGAGCCGCGGCGACGCCTTCGACCCGGCTGGATCCCCCAGCGCGGTGGGCGCGCCGCGCCCGATCGGTCAGGTCACGCCCTCGGTCCCGCTGAGCGCGCCGACGCGCGTCGCGGCGACGACCCCCGCCGGGCGCGACCTCGGCGCGCCGCTCGATGTGACCCCGCCCGGACTCAAAACTGGCGGGTCAGCGGCGATCGGAGGGGCGCCGAGCCCGGCGGCCGAGCCCGCGCCGCCGCCGGCGCAGCCTTCGATGAAGGACGAATATGACGAAGCCGTCGCGTTGATGCGCAATGGCCAATATGAGGCGGCTGAGAAGAGCCTTTCGGTGTTTCTCGCCAAATATTCCAAGAGCAAATACGCCCCGGCCGCTACCTACGGCCTTGGCGAGAGCTTCTTCCAGCGCGGGCGTAACCGTGAGGCGGCGGAGAAATATCTGGAGATCACGACGAAATATCCGCAGTCGGCGCAGGCGCCCGACGCCTTGCTGCGCCTTGGCGAGGCCCTCGCCGCGCTCGGCGCGCATGAGCAGGCATGCGCCTCCTTCTCAGAGGTCACGGTCAAATATCCCGGCTCCCCCGCGCGCATTCGCGATGCGGCGCAGCGCGAGAGCAAAAAGCAGCAATGCGGCTGAGCGGCGCTGCGGCGGATGCGGACACGCTGCTCGCGCCGCTCGCCGCAGAGCCTGCTCTGCTCTTGGCCGTCTCGGGCGGCCCGGATTCGGTCGCTCTGATGCTGCTCGCAGCGCGCTGGACGCAGCGCCCGCAAAACTTGCGTATTTACGTTGCGACGGTCGACCACGGCCTGCGCCCGCAGTCGCTCCAAGAAGCGCAACGCGTTGGCGACTGGGCGCGCGCACTGGGCTTTCAGCACCGGCTGCTGCGCTGGGAGGGCGAGAAGCCCCACACCCGCATTCAGGAGCGCGCGCGCGAGGCCCGCTACTCGCTGCTCGCCGCTTGCGCGCGCGAGATCGACCCGGCTTGCGCGCTCGTGACCGCGCATCATGCCGACGACCAGGCGGAGACGATCCTCTTCCGGCTCTGCCGCGGCAGCGGCGTCGCCGGATTGGCCGGCATGGCGCGCGTTTCGACTCTCAACGGGATGAAGGTCCTGCGCCCGCTGCTCGAGACCCCGAAGGCGGCGCTTGAGGCGATCTGCATCGCTGCGGGGCAGCCTTTCCTGCGCGACCCAAGCAATGAAAACCCCAAGTTCGCGCGTGCTCGGCTTCGCGCGCTCGGCGCGACGCTGGCGGCGCCGGGCCTCGATCGCGAGGCGCTCCTGCGGCTCGGGCGGCGCGCGGCGCGGGCCGGCGCGGCGCTCGAAGCCTGCGCCGCACAGGCGCAGGCGCGCGCGCTGGTCGAGCTGGACGCCTCCTTTGCGCGTTTCGACGCGGAGACGCTCCGCAACTGCCCGCGCGAGATCCTGATTCGATTGATCGAGGCGCAGATTCTGCGGCTTGGCGGCGGGGCGCCGCGCCTCGACAGGCTGGAGCGCGCCGCGGAAGCCGTAGCCTCGGCGCTCGAAGCCCGGACCAGAGCGCGGTTGACGCTCGCCGGCGTCTTGATCGACGCCTCCCCTCCGTCGCTGTGGATGAAGCTCGCTCCGCCGCGTGGAGAGACGCCCCGCGTTAGGAGGGAGGCCGGCTTGACCGCGGCGAAAACTTCATAAACAAGCAGTCGCATGGGTTTGACAGTCGGGCTGGCGACGCCCGCAGCTTCACGACCGGCCCAGGCGAAGAGGACGCGCAGCCATGTTCTTGAGAAACATCGCGGTCGCGGTCGCGGCCTCGCTTTTGTTTGCGGCGCCCGCGCAGTCCGCGGGGCGCCCGAAAGGCCCTCCGTCAGGAACCGTCACGATCCGGCAAGTCCAGGTCGCCTTCATCGGTTCGGGCGCGGTTGGCGGCGGGACGCTTCGATACCAGGGACGAAACTATCCGATTACGGTCGGCGGACTGGGCGTCGGCGGCGTCGGCGCCTCGGCCTTGAAGGCGACCGGCGAGGTCTGGGGCCTGCAAAAACGCGAGGACTTTGCCGGCGCCTATGTGCAGCTGCGCCGGGGATGGGCGTTGGGCGACCAAGGCCGCGGGGCGCTGTGGCTGCAGAACAGGTCCGGGGTGACGATGCGGCTCAAGACCGAACGCCGCGGATTGCAGCTGTCGCTCGGGGCGGACGGCGTCGTCATCGGCTTCAAATAAGCCGCGCTGCGCAGTCACTGTACGTCCTGGAGACCCCTTCTGGCCGCCAGCTCCCCGGCTTTGGCCGGTCGAAGCGTGAAGAGCAGTTCTGGCAACTCGCCAAAAATGGACGCCAGTCGCCTGAAAGCGAGATAGGGCAGCAGAACAAGAAACATGAGCACGGCCGTCGCTGCCGCCTGCGGAACCGTGCCGCCCCCGATCTCGCTCAGAACTTCCCGCGCCTGCCGTCCGTGGAGATGGCCGACGGCCAGCTCCTCGCCGACCGAGAGCGCAAAAAGCAGAAGCGTGAAGAGAGCCGCCCGTTTGAGAATCCCAAAAATAAGGACAGCATTCTCATTCTTGCCTTCGCCGATTTTGAGGGCTTCCAGCACGAGAATGAATTTGCCGAGGATCAGCGCCTTGATGGCGGCGAGCCCGAAGGGGGCGAACTCGATCCCGATGCCGCGCAGGATGGTGGACTTATAGAAGAGGACGGCTGTGAACCAGATCAGGAGATAGCTGGATATCGCAAGATAGGCGACGAGCTCATGTCTTGCGCGCTGCACGAGGGAGCCCGACTTCGCGGGTGCTTGGGCGGCGGGCGACGCGGATCGCTCTTCCACCAAATCGGCGGAGAACAGCTCCGGCAGTTCGCGCGCGTCGGTCCAGTCGGACATGCCAGAAGTCCATACGTAGTGCCGATGCTGTGGCGCGCGCCTCACGCGTCTCGCGATCTCCGCCCGCGACACCGGACCGAGGCTCTCTCCGTCTTCCGCGTAATACCACTCTTCCGCCATGGGTCGTCGCGCCTCAAGCCTCTTCCGCTTCCGGCTCCGACCCTATCAGAAGATGCGCTCGAAGGCGCGACAGGAAACCCATTTTTCGAGCGAGCGCCGGATTTGTGCGATTTTTCCACTCTTACGCCGCATAAAGCGCGCTGGGCCAGCGTTCGACGACAGGTCCGACTTTCTTGGCGAGGACGAAAATGTCGTCCCCCCGATTTTCAAGGCTTTTTCCATTGCTTCGCAGCAACTCCAGCCCCTCTGCGCAAGGCCCGTAAAACACATCGTATGTGGCGATTTTCACGACCTCGAACCCTCCGGCCTCGATAACCGCGCGTAGAGTCTGAACATCATATTCAAAATTATGTCTATATGGGTCACGATTGCGCGTATATTCCATAAAAAAGTGCGGACGAATACCATTGATAACATTTTTGACAATTCTTGCCGAGCAGCTATTCGGAGTCGTAATGAGCAGGTGCCCGCCGAGAACCAATATTCTATTGAATTCTTCAATCATGAACATCGGATCGACATCTAGATGCTCTATAACTTCCGTACATAGTATGAAATCAAAATAACCGTCGTTTACAGGAAATAGCTCTGCTTCGATATTAAGGCAAACCGAAGTGAGTAGCAATTGGTAGCTTCCGATATCAATGCGTTTCTTAATGATTTTTTTGTGAGCGGGTCGCCCAAATTGGGTCTCGTAGATTTCAGAGAATCCATACACTCTCTGGAGAATAATTGGAAAAAAGCCCGAGTTCCCGATTTCGAGGGCCCGTCCGCCGATGATGTGAGGCAACCACTCCGCAGTCCTTAGATATCGAACTTCCCGCTCCTGATAAAAGACGCGAGCCGATTTGCCCTCGCGTTGTTCTATATCGTCGAGGTACTCAGAAAAGTATCTAGCGAAGTCAGGATTCGTCATGATCTTATCCCATTGTGTTGCTGAACGACTCCTGTTTGCCGCTTGTCGGGTCTGTCTGCGCGGTAAGCGTGGCAACTGTCGGCTTTGTTGGCGGCTCGCGCCCCGGGGGTGTTGATCGAGCGGCCACGGGCTTCGTCGCGCGGCTCAGGATTCGCTTGCGAAATATATACGCGGGGAGACCCAGTTCGGGGATGGAGGCTACGATCAATGCAGATTTTACGGAAGGGGAATGGGGCGTCATCGGCATCATTTCCACATCCGCGCTCCAATCGAGCGCAGCTCTCGCAGCTAATATTGAGATACGAACGCCAACCTAATTCGCCGGCCCGATCCCGAGCGCTTCGAGGTCGGCCTCACGCTCGGCATTGCTGACTGGATAGAAGCCCGCAGCTGCGACGATGGACTGCCCGTCCTTCGAGAGCACGAAGCGCGCGAATTCCGCCCGCAGCGGATCGAGCGGCTCGTCGGGCTTCTTGTTCGTGTAGACGTAGAGATACCGCGCGAGCGGGTATTTGTCCGAGAGCACGGCTTCCGCGGAGGCGTCAAAGCATTGTCCGCCCTCATAGACCGACAGCGGCACGGCGCGGATGGCGGGCGTCACGCGCCCGAGGCCGCCATAGCCGATCGCCGCCTTGTCCGCAGCAACCGCGTCGACGACCGCGGCGGCGGTCGGCAGCTGCGTCAATGCGGCCTTGTAATCACCCCCGTACAACACCTGACCCTTGAAGAACGCATAGGTGCCGGAAGCGGCGTTGCGGCCAAAGAGCGCGATGCGCCTGCCCGCCCATTCGCCCGCAAGCCCAAGGTTTCCCCAATCCTCGAGGCTCCTGCCCCCACTCGCCTGCCGGGTCGCGGAAAAGATGCGGTCAATCTGTGGCAGCGACAGACAGCGGACGGGATTTTCCTTGTTCACGAAGATCAAGAGCGCGTCCACCGCCACTCGGATGCGTCCGAGCCGATAGCCATAGGCTTTTTCGAAGGCGTTGAGCTCCTGGCTCGTCATCGGCCGCGACATCAGTCCGAACTGCGCCGTGCCGTCGAGCAGGGCCCGCGGCGCCGTGTCGGAGCCATTGCCCTCGATCTCGATTTTCACCTCCGGATATTTGGCCGTGAACTCTCGAGCCAGGGCCGTCGCGGCGCTGTTCATCGTGTCTGATCCCACCGCTTTCAAGACTCCGCCGACGCCGGGCTTGGGGCGGTAGGGGGGCAGCGCCTGATCCAAGGCGTGGGCGAGAGGGGGCCCTGATAAAAGAAACGAGGACAGGAGAGCGAGCGTGCGCGACCATTTGGCGACGCTTTGGCTGTGACGACGAACGACAAGTTGCAACATCGCGTGCTCCTCAGCAGTCGGAGGGCGTGGATTCGGGCCAATCCGGGCGCTGATCGCGGGCTTCAGCGGCCCAGACCAGATAGGTATCGTCGAATTTCTTGATGTGCAGCGCAATCCAGCTCCGTAGGCTCGTCCCTATTCCCGGCGTCAGATGGGTTGGATCATGTTCGGCAAGCTCGATGAATTTTCGCAGCATTTCAAGCAGGTAGACGTGATCTCGCCTGTGACTAGGCAAGCCCTGATATTGCATTTCAAGCATTATTTGTTCTTCGTGTGAAAAATGGCTTTTTGTCAGATCGAACAAGCGTTCAAGCGCGTCTACGACTTGACGTGTTTCGATGGGCGCCCGCTGGACATTAACCGTTACATGATCTACTTGCTCCATGAGCGCCTCATGTTCTTCGGTCAGGCGCCCGCCGCGGCCCCCTCGCGCAATTTCTGGCGTCATGGTGTCGTCCCTCCGGCCTCCACGGACGCGGTACGTCACGAACATGATAGAGAATCGTCTTTTTTTTGTCACGATCAAGCAACGTAAGGTTGAGTTCGGTGTGTTGGGGTCGTTGGCGAGCCAATATCGCGCCGACACTCGGCGTGGAATTATTTCGATGCGGCTGTTGGGGCGCGGCGTAACCGCGACGCTTTGCGGCGCCCCTTTGCTTTTCCGCGAGGCCAAACCCATATCGCGGACAAGGCCGCCGCCTGGCGCCGTTCAAAGACGCCTGGCGCGCCGCCGCACCGGGGCCGCCGATGGGGGACGCATGAATATCGACAAATACACGGATCGCGCGCGCGGCTTTATTCAGGCGGCGCAGACGATCGCGACGCGTGAGGGTCACCAGCAGCTCACGCCTGAGCACGTGCTCAAAGCGCTGCTCGACGATTCGGAAGGCTTGGCCTCGGGACTCATCGACCGCGCCGGCGGACGCTCGCGCGAGGCCAAGACCAGGACCGACGCGGCGCTCGCCAAACTGCCCAAGGTCACGGGCTCCGGCGCCGGCCAGCTCTATATGGGGCAGGCGACCGCGCGCCTCTTCGACAACGCCGAACAGATCGCTCAGAAGGCCGGCGATTCCTATGTCACCGTCGAGCGCCTGCTGCTGGCCTTGACGCTGGAGAAGGGCGCGGAGGCCGCGCGCATTCTCGCCGACTCGGGCGTCACGCCGCAAACGCTCAACGCCGCGATCGAAGATTTGCGCAAAGGCCGCAAGGCTGACAGCGCCTCGGCTGAGAACCAATATGACGCGCTGAAAAAATACGCCCGCGATCTGACCGAGGCGGCGCGCGAGGGCAAGCTCGATCCCGTCATCGGCCGCGACGAGGAGATCCGCCGCACGATCCAGGTGCTCTCGCGCCGCACCAAGAACAATCCCGTGCTCATCGGCGAGCCCGGCGTCGGCAAGACCGCCATCGTCGAGGGCCTCGCGCTGCGCATCGTCAATGGCGACGTGCCCGAGTCTCTGGAAGACAAGAAGCTGCTCGCGCTCGACATGGGGGCGCTGATCGCCGGCGCCAAATATCGCGGCGAGTTCGAGGAGCGGCTCAAGGCCGTGCTCAACGAAATCACCGCGGCGGAAGGCTCGGTGATCCTGTTCATCGACGAGATGCACACGCTCGTCGGCGCGGGCAAGGCCGACGGCGCCATGGACGCCTCGAACCTGTTGAAGCCCGCGCTTGCGCGCGGCGAGCTGCACTGCGTCGGCGCGACGACGCTCGACGAATATCGCAAACATGTCGAGAAGGACGCGGCGCTGGCGCGGCGTTTCCAGCCTGTCTTCGTCGGCGAGCCCTCGGTCGAGGACACGATCTCGATCCTGCGCGGCCTCAAGGAAAAATACGAGCTGCACCACGGCGTGCGCATCTCCGACAGCGCGCTCGTCGCAGCGGCGACGCTCTCGAACCGTTACATCTCCGACCGCTTCCTGCCCGACAAGGCGATCGATCTCATGGACGAGGCGAGCTCGCGCCTGCGCATGCAGATTGACTCGAAGCCGGAGGAGCTCGACGAGTATGATCGCCGCATCATCCAGCTGCGCATCGAGCAGGAGGCGTTGAAGAAGGAGACGGATCCCGCCTCGCGTGATCGGCTGCAGCGCCTCGATCAGGAGCTCGCCGAGCTCGAAGAGAAGTCCCGCGTGCTCACGCAGCGCTGGCGCGCCGAGAAGGACAAGCTCGGCCAGGCGCAGAAGTGGAAGGAGCAGCTCGACAACGCCCGCAATGAATTGGCGCAGGCGCAGCGGCGTGGCGAATATCAGCGCGCGGGCGAGCTCGCCTATGGCGTGATCCCGGATCTCGAGAAGAAGCTTAGCGAGAGCGACGGCCAGAGCGCTGCGCTCGTCGAGGAGGCCGTCACGCCCAATCACATCGCGCAGGTCGTCTCGCGCTGGACCGGCGTGCCGGTCGACAAGATGCTCGAGGGAGAGCGAGAGAAGCTCCTGCACATGGAGGGGGAGCTTTCGAAACGCGTCGTCGGGCAGAAGGAAGCGGTCGCCGCTGTCTCGACCGCGGTGCGGCGCGCGCGCGCCGGGCTTCAGGATCCGAACCGTCCGATCGGCTCGTTCATGTTCCTGGGGCCGACCGGCGTCGGCAAGACCGAGCTCACCAAAGCGCTGGCGAACTTCCTGTTCGACGACGAGACCGCGATGGTGCGGCTCGACATGTCGGAATATATGGAGAAGCATTCGGTGGCGCGGCTCATCGGCGCGCCTCCGGGCTATGTCGGCTATGAGGAGGGCGGCGCGCTGACCGAGGCCGTGCGGCGGCGTCCCTATCAGGTCGTGCTCTTCGACGAGATCGAGAAGGCGCATCCGGACGTGTTCAACGTGCTGCTGCAGGTGCTCGACGACGGGCGCCTGACGGACGGCCAGGGCCGCACGGTCGACTTCAAGAACACCCTGATCATCATGACCTCGAACCTCGGCGCCGAGTTCCTGGTCATGCAGAACGAGGGCGAGGATTCGTCCGCAGTGCATGCGGAGATCATGCAGGTCGTGCGGTCGCACTTCCGGCCCGAGTTTTTGAACCGCGTCGACGAGATCATCCTGTTCCACCGCCTGCGGCGCGAGGACATGGGCGCGATCGTCGACATCCAGCTCGCAAGGCTCGGACGGCTGCTGGAGGATCGCAAGATCGTGCTCGAGCCCGACACGCGCGCGCGGGATTGGCTGAGCGCTCGCGGCTACGACCCGGCCTATGGCGCAAGGCCCTTGAAGCGCGTGATCCAGAAGGAGCTGCAGGACGCGCTCGCCGAACGCCTGCTCGCCGGCGACATCCTGGACGGCGCGCATGTGACGATCTCCGCGGACGCGCACGGCCTCACGATCGACGGCAGCCCGGCGAAGGCGGGGCGCGGCGACAATGTGGTCGAGATGAAGAAGGGGGCGTGAGGAAACCCCTTCTCCCGCTTGCGGGAGAAGGCGGCGCGCGAAGCGCGACGGAGGAGGGCGCGCTCCGCTTCAGCGGGTGTTGAAGAACGCCCATCGAAAAACCTTTGAGACAAGCGGTAAAACGACACGGCGGGATTGGCGCCGCGCCGGCCCTCATCCGACCCCGCTTCGCGACCTTCTCCCGCAGGCGGGAGAAGGAGGGCGTCGCGCGCCCTTTCAGATATTCCTCGACCCCCTCCCTAACCCTCCCCGCAAGGGGAAGGGGACAGACTCGGGCCTGCATCAGCGTGGTCGGATTTTGCTCTAGCAAAGGAGACGGCGCGATCCAATCTTTTCGCGTGGCCGCCAACCTTGACAGACCGGCGCCCCCATGCGCTTTTCCGCCGCGCCAACGCCGCCCAACACCCGAAAGACCCCATGCACCGCTATCGTTCGCATCATTGCGGAGACCTCCGCGAGGCCCATGTCGGGCGGGACGTCCGCCTTTCCGGGTGGTGTCACCGCATTCGCGACCATGGCGGCGTGCTGTTTATCGATCTGCGCGACCATCATGGGCTCACGCAATGCGTCGTCGATCCCGACTCGCCGGCCTTTGCGCAAGCCGAGAAGCTGCGCTCGGAATGGGTCGTGCGCCTCGACGGCGCGGTGCGCAAGCGCCCCGCCGGCACCGAGAACCCCGAAATGGCGACGGGCCTCATCGAGCTTTACGTCCGCGAGATCGAGGTGCTGGGCCCCGCCGCCGAGCTGCCCCTGCCGGTCTTCGGCGACGTGGTCTATCCTGAGGAGACGCGCCTCAAATATCGCTTCCTCGACCTGCGGCGGGAAAAGCTCCACGCCAACATCATGCTGCGCTCGCGCGTCATCGACCAGATCCGCACGCGCATGAAAGAGGCCGGCTTCTTCGAGTTCCAGACGCCGATCCTGACCGCCTCGAGTCCGGAGGGCGCGCGCGACTTCCTCGTGCCCTCGCGGCTGCATCCCGGCAAGTTCTATGCGCTGCCGCAGGCGCCGCAGCAGTTCAAGCAGCTGCTCATGGTCGCGGG
>DATHCI010000064.1:0-12599 GCA_035319645.1 Methylocystis sp.
GACGCCGCCGCCCGTCGCGCACGCCGCGAAGGAGGCCGCGACGCCGCCTGTCGCGCATGTCGCCAAACAGTCCGCGCCTGCCCCCGCGGGGCGCCCGCATGCGGAGCCGCCGACGCATGTCGCCAAGGCGACGCCGCCCGCGCCTAAGCCCGCCGCAAAGGCTTCCGCGCCGGCCAAGCCCGAGAAGACGGCGAAAGCCGAGCACACGCCGCCGAGGCCGCACGAAACGGCTGCGCATCCTCACGCCGCCGCGGCCGAGAAGGCTAAAGCGAAGGCGAAGGTCGCAAAGAAGGACGACGACGACGAAAAGCCGACGCCCGCGAAGCCGGCAAAGCCCGCGCCCGCCGCGGCGAAGAGCAAGGAGAAGATTGCGAAGGTCGAGCCGGTGAAGCCGGCGCCCCTCCCGGCTCCGGCCGCGCCCGCCCCCAAGCGGCAGGAATCCAAGGCGCAGCAGGTTCCGGCTGTCGAGCAGCGGACCGCCGCCGCCGAGCCGGCCCCGGCGCCCCAGGCCAAGACCGAGAAGCCCGCCGCGGCCGCTGCTCCGGCGCCTGCGCCTCAGCCGGCGGCGGAAGAGAAAGTCGCCGACGCGGCGCATCCCGAGTTTCGCTGGCCGGCGCATGGGCGGATTATCCAGTGCTTCTCTTGCGGCGGCAATGATGGGATCAACATCGCCGTGCCGGAGGGGACGCAGGTCAAGGCCGCCGAGAGCGGGGTCGTCGCCTATGCGGGCAGCGAGCTGAAAGGCTATGGCAATCTCGTGCTCATCCGCCACCCCAACGGCTTCGTCTCGGCCTATGCGCACAATGGCGAGCTGTCCGTGAAGCGCGGCGACCAGGTGAGCCGCGGCCAGACCATCGCGAAATCCGGGCAGTCCGGCAATGTCGGCTCGCCGCAGTTGCACTTTGAGCTGCGCAAGGGGTCGACCCCCGTCGATCCGACCACCTATCTCGCGGGCGGCTGAGCGCCTGCGACAGAGACCTCCGGCCTCGCGAGACAACAAGCGCCGGAGGAATGGGGCGGCGGGTCCAAAGAAAGGCCTGCCGCCTCTTTCATTTTGCCCGTTGGCGGGGAAAAGCCCGCGATTACCGCCCCTGCTCCTGAGGCCGCGCCGTGCCGTCGAAGATGGCCATGATCTTGCGCAGCATGCCGGGCGTGAACAAGGACAGCGGCTTGACGTTCACGATGGGCGCCGACAGCGGGCCGTTGACCTCGTAATTCAGCGCCAGGACGCCCTCGTGCGAGCCGCCGGCGAAGATCTCGCCGAACAGCGGCACGCCGCCGACGAGGTTGTTAAGCCCATAGAGCGGCACATAGGCGCCGCTCACGTCGATGCGGTCGCGGGGGAAGTCGACGAAGCCGTTGAAGGTCAGGCCCACCTCGGGGCCGGACAGAATTCCCGACGCGAGCGACAGGCGTCCGCGCGCCCATTCGAAGCCCGACTCGAGCCTCGCAACGCGCACGGACTCGGGATCGAAGCGCCAGGAGCCCTTGTCGTCCATCCGATGCGCGCCCTGCGTCATCAGCTGGCGCATGGCCGGCTCGCCCTTCAGGTAGAAGTCGTGAATGCTGAGCTCTCCCTCCGAGCGGCTCTGGCCGAGCGCGATGGTCGCAGTGAGGGCGCCGGATTCCATCCGGTTGTAGAGGTCCAGGAAAGAGAAGAGCGCGCCGCCGTCGCCGCAGGCGATCTTGATCGTTTCCACGCCCTGTCCCGACGTCGTAGCCGCCAGCGGCTCCTTCCCAAAGTTGCCGGCGAGAACGAAGGAACGCGAGCGGCCGCCGCGGCGCTCCCACTTCAACTCCACGTTCGAGAGAATCTGCTTGTTGCTGCCGGTGACGAGCGAGGATTTGAAATCGAGGTCCACGTCCTCGAAAGCCGCAGGAGCCTTACCCGCCGTCGGAGGCGCGCTCTCGCCCGGATTGGCGAATAGCATGCGAAGGATCGGCCGCACGTCGAAATTGGATCCGCGCGCCGTGAGCTTCAGCGCGTCGCCGGAGCGCTGCGCGTCAAGCTTAAGGTCGTCCCCAGCCGACATCTTCACCTGAGAAAGCTTCGCGGAGCGGAAGACGCCCTCGCGCGAAAGCTCCAGCGATCCCGCGAGCTGCGCGACGCCGGCGTCCAGCATGAAATGCTCGAGCAAGATCGAGTCGGGCCGCCTCACGAGCGTGAAGCTCGCCTTCGCCGTCTTGCCCGCGGGCTTCACGACGCCCGGCACGAAATTGTCGAGCGCCGCGCGCGTAAGGTCGAGCTCGACCTGCGCGTCGGCGTCCGATGCGGGCATGGCCGTCTTGATCTGCGCGAGGATCGGCCCCGTGACGCTCGGCGTCCCCCAACCCGCCTTGGCCCGCGCGGCGTCGTCGAGCGTCAGCGACAGGACGGCCTGCGCCGGGGTCTTCTCATCCGCTCCGCGGCGCAGCTCGATCGTCGCCGGCGCGCCAAGGATGCGCGCGGTCCCCGAAACGCGCAGGCCAGCGCGTTCGTTTTGCACCGAAAGCGCGCCGTTCTCGAGCCGCTCGGCGCCGAGAAAGCGCTCGATCGTCAGGCCCGTGGCGTTGGCTTCGACCGCCGCGACCGTGTGGTCCGGACGCGAGTCGTCGCCCACTTCGATCTGCGCATGCACGCGTCCTTCGACCTGTCCCTTGACCCGCGCCGGATCGATCGGCGCCGAAACGAAGGCGGAGAGCCCCGGCGCCGACAGGATCTCCGAGACGTTTTCGGCGCCGCCCGAGAACTTGAAGTCGAGCGCCCCGATCGAGGGCTTGAGCGCAGTGTCGTCGATGACGAACCGCCCCTCGGAGAGGGCGACGCGCCGCTCGGAAGGGGTCTCCAGACTCCCGGTCGCGTTCTCGATCGCAAAGCTGCGCCCGGACAGGCGCATGTGACCTGCCAGTCCCGAGACGGGCGGCAAGCCGTTCACCAGTCCCGTCAGCACGGCGTCTGAGAAATCGCCTTCGCCATGGATCGACTCGTCGGGAGGGGGAAGCTCATAGCGCATCGCCACGATCTCGGCCCAGCTGTGCCTCGCGCTGAACACCCCGTGGCGGATCACCCCGCTGCGCAGATGCTCGAACATCCAGTTGCGCACCGGCGCAATGATATGGGTGGGGATGAGCCGCGCGATCGCCTCCCCCTGCGCATTGTCCAGCGTGAGGTCGAAGGCGATGTGGAGATCGGGCGAAAAATCCGCCGTGAAGGCGCCGGTCGCGAAGAGCTGCGGCGAGGCGACGTCGAAACCTTCGATCTCAATGCGCTTGTTGGCGAGCGAGAGCCTCGAGGTCAGGCTCGCGCGGTCGATGCGCAGCGGCTTCTGTCCGGCGCGCTCGGGGCCGACCACACCGGGCTTTTTCAGCCTCAGAGAACACCGCCAGTCGCCTTCCAGCACCGGCTGTGCCTCGGCTTCGGGATTCGCCTCGGGCGGCGTGAGCTCGCCTTCGATGGTAAAGTCCAGCGCGCCGGTCTTTATGCGGACAGGCGAGATCGAGAACAGCCGCTTATGGTTGTCCCAGGCCACGCTCGCCGTCAGCGTGTCGATCATGACCGGCTCGTGATCGGGCTCGCTCAGGCGAAAAAAGCCCGGACCCGCGTGCGCGGAGGCGCTTGCCTCAACGACGCGGCCCGCCTCCGAGAGCGCGAGCCGGACTTCGGCCCCGAGCGGCGTGTCGGCGTCGAAGGGAAGGCTGCGCACGCCGGCGAGGAGCGAGATCTCGTCGAGCGAGAAGCCTTGCGCGCGCGCCTCGAAGATGCGGCGCGCGCCCGGCGAGCCCTCCGCCGTCGCGACGACGGCGAAACGGCGCTCCGGGCCGCTTGCGGCCAGGCTGAGCTTCGCGCCCGTCGCGCTCTTGTCCAGGCTGAGGCTCAGATCCTCATAAGCGATCTGTCGTCCCGCGGCGCGGTCGTCGATGAGGAGCCGCCCATGCGCGACGCCGACGCGATCGATCGCTCCGATGACGCTCTCAGGGCTCGTCGCGAGATCAAGCAGCGCCCGCGCCGCCGCGCCGCCGCGCTGAAGCAGCTTGGGCGCGTCGACCGCATCGCCCGAGGGGGTTGGAAACTTGATCGGCGCGCGGTCCTGACCCGCCCCTCCCGCCGAAAGCACGACGAGTCCCTCGGGCATGAGCTCCAGCCGAAGCTCCAGGTCCAGCATCTCCAGGCGCCGCGGCTTGATCCTGCCCAGAGCGAGCGAGGTCAGGTCCAGCGAGAGCTCTGCGCGAGGGGCCGCGACAATCACGCGACGGTCCGCCGAAACCGTAAGACTCTCAACGGAAAGCGTCGGCCCGCGGTCCGACCCGGCGAGCTGCACGGACTTGAGGCCGAAGGCGTAGCGCGGCGCATAGGCCTCATCGAGCGAGCGCACGATCAGCGGCGCGAGAGGCTCGAGGTCGATCGGCCCTCGCGAGAGCGCGAGCACGAGCACGCCGATGGCGAAGACCGTGAGCGTAATCAATCCCACGCTGAGCCGCAGGCACAGGCCGAACAGGACGAGCAGACAGGGACCGAGCCGGTGCGTTCTGACGCACAGGCGCGTCGGAGCCCGATCCGCGTTTGCCGCTGCGATTTCGTCCCGCGTCAAGTTGCCCCGCTCCCCAAGTGAGCGCCGATCATCATCGCAGTCAATCTTGCAGCGCCATGGGCCAAAAGGAAGGCGAAAGCGTCAAGGTCAGAAAAAAGGTCGACGCCCTGCCTCCTCGCCGCTTTGCGCCCGCTCTCGCGAGAGCTTGCCATCGCTTGGCGGCGCAATCTTTGCAGGTTAAGGAGGGAAGGTTTGGACCGCGACGACGAGCTGGAGCTAAAGAGATGCCGAGCGCTTTGAAAGAAGGCGACGCCGCCCCCGCATTCGATCTTCCCGGAGCTGGCGGCGAGCGGCTCTCGCTTGAAGCGTTCAAGGGCAAGAAGCTCGCGCTTTACTTCTACCCCAAGGACGACACCTCCGGCTGCACCAAGGAGGCGATCGAGTTCAGCGGGCTTCGCGAAAAATTCGCCAAGGCCGGGACGGCGATCGTCGGCGTCTCGCCGGATCCGGTGAGAGCGCATGACAAATTCCGCGACAAATACGAGCTGAAAATCCCGCTCGCGTCGGACGAGGAAAAGAAGCTGCTCGAAGCCTATGGCGTCTGGGTCGAGAAGAGCATGTATGGACGCAAATATATGGGCGTCGAGCGCTCGACGTTTCTGGTCGGCGCGGACGGGCGGATCGCGAAAATCTGGCGCAAGGTCAAGGTTCCCGGCCACGCCGAGGCGGTGCTCGCCGCCGCGCAGGCGCTGTGAGCCGCGCCGGTCAGCTGCGCTGGTCCTGATACTGCCCGGTCTTGCGGTAGCGCCACAGATATCCTGGAACGATGGCCTCGATCGCCTTCGGCGCGATCCCGAGACCTCCGAGGGTGCGCTGCTCGTCCTTCGCTTCTGTGGAGACGACATTGTCGCGCTTCAGGAGCTCGACCTGGTCCCGCGTCGTCGTGAGCAGCTGCGGGAAGAGGCCTAAGGAGATCTTGGAAAGCAGCTCCGTCACGGCGGCGACGAGCGAGCCCAGCCCGAACGAAAGCTTGAGCACGGGGCGCTGACGTTCCGTCACCTGCAGTACGTAACGCACGAGCGCCTCGAAGCTCTTCACTTCGGGACCGCCGAGTTCGTAGGTCACGCCGTCCCTGGCCTTGCCGCCGAGCGCGAGCGCGACGGCCTTGGCGACGTCTCCGACATAGACGGGCTGGAATTTCGTGTCCGCGCCGACGACGGGAATGACCGGCAAAAAGCGCGCCATCGTCCCGAAGCGGTTGAAGAAGCCGTCCTCGGGCCCGAAGATGATCGATGGGCGCAGAATGACGCAGGACGGGAAAGCGGCGCGGGCCGCGGCTTCGCCCTCGGCCTTCGTGCGCGCATAGGCCGAGGCCGAGCCGGCGTCGGCGCCGATGGCCGAGATATGCACGAAGCGCGTGGCGCCTGCCGCCGCCGCTGCGCGGGCGACGACGCCTGGGCCTTCGGCCTGAAGAGCCGAAAAGCGCTGCCGCCCGCCCTCGGCCAGAATGCCGACGAGATTGACCACGGCCTCGGCCCCGCGCAGCGCCGCCGCGACCGAAGCCGGATCGCGTAGATTGGCCTGGACGCAGCTGATCTGACCGGGGCCGCCAAGGGGCTGAAGGAAGAAGGCCAAGTCCGGACGCCGGCAGGCGACGCGGATCCGCCAGCCCTCCTGCGCCAGCGCGCTCACGACATGGCGTCCGACAAATCCCGAGCCGCCGAACACCGTGACCAACCGACTCGTCTCCAAGCTCATCACCCGCCTCATGCGCTGCGTTCGTCTCGCGCGGCGCTCTAGCGCGTTTTGCGCAGGAAGGGAATGCGTCGCGTCGCCAGGCGCCCGCGCGTTCGCGCATTGACAGCGCCGCCCGCCAGCCGCTAGAAGCGCGCCCGTGCCCAGGCGGCGGAATTGGTAGACGCGCTGGTTTCAGGTACCAGTGGTGAAAGCCGTGGAGGTTCGAGTCCTCTCCTGGGCACCAAATCAAAGGCCTAGTAACGCCCGAAGTCGTCCGAAATTAGATAAGTTTCAAGCATTGCGACCGAGACGCGTCAACGAGCTCAACACACTCCGCGCGGGCGCCCGTTGGCCTGCAGCGCGGCCTTTGGATCTGATCCGTCGGCCGTCTCGTAATCGACGGCTAAATATGTTAAACACAAAGCCGGTCCGGAAAAGCTCAGGCCCCTCACGGGTGGCGGAGAGTTAAATGCTCGACGAAGAGACATACACGATTGCAAAAAACAAGCATGGCTTATATTGCGTACCAAAATCTTCCGCTTATACATACACGTCAAAAACTATTCTTGGTGGCCGAGTCCACGAAGCGAGCACGATAAGATTCATTATCGAAAACAGCAAAGGTTTGGACGTCATTCATGCGGGAGCCGGATTCGGCGATTTTCTCCCCGCATTGTCAAAGGGGTGTTCTGGAAATATATGGTCGATGGAACCCAATTATGAGAACTACCTTTGCGCAAAGAAAACTATAGAGCTGAATGACATACACAATGTGCATTTGTTAAACTGCGGACTCGGAGAGGTTTGCTCCAATAAGTACTTTAAGATAAAAGAAAATGGCCGAAGCTTAGGACCAAGGACCGTGATCGCGGACTCTGTCGAGTTTGATTCAAATCTCCAGAAGTGCGAGATATTTACCTTGGATGAATTAATGCCGCTGCCAAACGTTTCTATTTTGCATCTTGATACAGAGGGCTACGAGTTCGAAATTCTAAAAGGCGCCACTAAACTAATAGAAATATGCAACCCTTTGATTATACTTGAAATCGATTCTCACGCGCTAAAATATAATGAATATATGCGTTCGATCGGATATAAGCCATCAAGACAATTGATCTACAATGCAAGAGAAATGGTTTTTGTAAATACTGTCTATGATAGGCTCTAAGTTGCCATTGCGCACCAAGACTGCAGCCGTCGCTGGAGGCGGCGATTGTGCCGCCATGGGGTCATCGTGTCTTCTCGAACGTGAAAACCTGGGCGCACGGCGTCTATCGCGGCCTTCGCAGGAAACACCTTCAGTCATATCTCGACGAGTTCCTTTTCCGCTTCAATCGCCGTGCAATCGGCCACACCGCGTTCCGTTCGCTTCTTGCAATCGGCGTGCCGAACAAGCCTATCACATACAATATGTCGATTGCACCGGAAGTAGCAGGCCAAGCCTTGGCCCGCGAAATTTGACCCAGTTTTGGGGACCACACTAGCTTTGCGGTAACATGTGTCTCCGATCACCCTCAAAACGGGGCCAGCTGGCGGCTAATGATCACCAAACATATCTTCGACTGGGCGGAACAAACGCCCGAAAAGACGGCGGTAATCTACAATGGCCGGCCCTGGTCCTACCGTTCGTTCGCCCAGCGGATCGCCATCGCGCGCGGCTACTTTGCCCGGCGGGGCTGCGTCGGCCCCGGATGCGCGGTCCTGGCCGTCCACAACCTGCTGGATTTTTGGGTGCTGAGCCTCGCCTTGCGGAGCCTCGGCCTGACCACGGCGACCGTGCCGTCTTCGCCGGCGATACATGGGCTTGGCCTCCCGGACGTGCGCTGCGTCGTCACCGTTCCGGCGGAGGCTTGGCCCGGCCTTGACAGCCTGTGCGCCGCGCAAGGGCTGAGGATGCTTTCGGTCTCGCTGGATGGCGAACCCGCTTTGAAACTTGGCGCTTCCGAAGGACCAAATCCGCCCGGTGGTCACATCCTGCACACCTCGGGCACGACGGGCGTCTACAAAATGGTGCTGATGAGTCCCGCCATCGACGCCGTTTTCCTGCGGCGCAAAACCGAAGTGATCGGCATTAACCAGGATACTGTGCTCAGCGTATTCCACTTTCCGGCTTGGACCGCTGCCGGTTACAGGTGGGCGGCCAGCCCTTGGACCGTGGGAGGGGCCACCCTCATCGAGCAAGGGCGCGAACCCTACCAGGCGCTGTTGCGCCCTGGAGTCACCCATGCCGTGCTCGTTCCTGCAATGCTCGCCGCCATCCTGGCCGCGCCCCCAGGCGCGTTCCCGCGCAACGATGCGATGCAGCTCGCCGTCGGCGGCGGAGCCATGACCCGGACTCAAGTCGACCAGGCCAAGGCCCGCATCACGCCTCGTCTGTTCAATTGGCTCGCTTCCACCGAGGGCGGCGGCATCGCTTACACGCTCCTCGACACCGCTGAGGACCTTCGGTGGCACCGGCTCGCGCCCGGGCGCGTGGTCGAAATCGTCGATGACTCCGATCGCCCCGTGCCGACCGGCGAGATCGGACGGGTGCGCGTCGGCACGGCAGGCGGGCCGACCAGCTATCTGCGTGACAAAACCGCGACGCAGGCCTTCTTCAAGGATGGTTTCTTTTATCCCGGCGATCTGGCCGTCATGCGATCCGACGGCCGCATGGCGCTGCAAGGACGTCTCACCGACGTCGTCAATGTAAAAGGATTCAAGATTTCCCCCGCGCCCGTCGAGGAACGGTTGAGCGGGATCCTTGGCGTCAGCGGCGTCTGTCTGCTCTCCATGCCGGACGACAGCGGCGAGGAGCAGATCCATGTTGTCTTCGAAGCTCCAGAACCGATCGATTCTGAACGGTTGATCGCCATACTTGGCGAACAGCTCCGGGGGTTTCCCCAAGCCCGCGTCCACTTTGTAGCGGCCCTGCCTCGCAATGAGATGGGCAAGGTCTTGCGTCAGGCGGTGAGAGCTCAGGTTCTGTCGCTAATTGGCTGAGATGTTGATCTGCGCCAGCGAAATCCAGCTTCACGTGGTCTCCAAATTCTCTGTGGGCGGCGCTTCGGCGATTGCGCTCGGCGTCCTCGGCGAGATGAGGCTCGGCTCGCTCATTTGGCGCCGGATGCGACGAGCGAGTCCTTCAGCGTCTCGAAGCGCCCGCGGCAGAGCGTATGTTCCGCACCGCCGGCGCCCGCCGCGCCGAAATGCGTGCGCTCCACCATCTGGATGATGGCGCCGAGCGCGCCGCGCCCCTGCGCGGAGAGCGGGGCATGGCTCATAATCTTTCGGCTCGTCAGCGAGTTGCGCATGTCGATCGCGAGCCGCTTGCGCATCTCGGCGAGGCCGCGCAGCAGCAGCACATGCATGGCCTCGACGAAGCGCCCCTGCGCTGCGAGATCCTCCGCCTCCGCCTGGGCCTCGTTCAGGCGATGCGGGGAGGGAGGCGCTCTTAGGGGCTCCTCGGGAGCGGCGACCCCGGCGCTGCGATTGAGATTCGGGGCTGGCGGGGCTGACCGCGGGACGTAACTGGTTCGAGTGCTCTTAGAAGCGTGTCGGCCAGCGCCGGGGCGCCGTGATAAACGCGCAGGACTTGGACGAGGCCCGCGCGCACGCGGTAAGGGACAATGTAGGGCGTACGCGCAATGATGAGCTCGCCTGTTCCAGCCACGCGGCCGGGTCGGCCGATTTCTGGATGTTCTGAAAGGAGCGTTTCGATAGAAGTGACGATCGTTTCCGCCAAGCGTTTCGCCGCGAGCGGATCATGTTCGCCGATGTGGACTCGTGGCGCCTGCAAATCCTCGATCGCGAGCCGCGACCAGCGGATTTCCCCCATCGCTCAGGCTTGGGCGGCGCTTTTTCGAAGTCGGTTCCCCAGGACGAAATCCATGCCGCCACGTCGTCATGCGCCGAAGCGCCGTCGCGCCCGAGTGACAGGATCGCCGCGTTGACACCGTCGATCCGCCATTCGCTGGCGTCGAGATACTCGGCGATTGCCTCTCCCACGAGAATCGACTGGGCCCGGCCTGTGTGCTGCGCGAGTTCTTCCAGCCGTTTCTTGGTGGCTGCATCCACGCGCACGGTTAAGGTCTCAGAGTCCATGGAGATGAGATCCCGACGACAGGCTCGGGAATTGTAGCATGAACGAACGGCGCAGCACGCGGAGTCATGTGGACCAAAACCCTGCGCCCTCCCGCGAAGCGGCGTCTCGGAGGATGCGGCTCGTCCGCAGCGGAGACCTAGCTTCGAGACGCGCCTTCCGGGGACTCCTCGGCATAAGGAGGTGGTTTTTCACAATCCGAAATATTGCCTCACGCTCTTCTCAACCTCTTCGAGATCGCGCCGGGAGAGCCTTCCTACAGGAGCGCCGACCAGTCGCCGCTTGTCTGTCGCGCGCGCAATTGCCCGCAGAGCGCCGTCGATGTCGGCAGGCAGGCTCGCGGAGGGACCGGAGACGATGAGCCGCGGCAGCGGCCGCGGGGAAGACGATAAGGGCACGACCCCGATCGTGCGCAGCTTGGTGTTGAAGGCCCCCCAGATCAAGCAGCTTCGCGAGGCGAACAACATCAGTCAGTCGGTGTTCGCGCGTTACCTCAACACGAGCGAAAGCGCCGTGGAGAAGGGGGAGACCGGCGCGAAGAAGCCGAGCGGCGCCGCGCTCAAGCTGCTCTCTCTCGTGCGCAAGCACGGCCTGCAGCTTCTCGCTTGAGGCTCGGCGCCGAAACGTCTCGCTGTCCCCGAGACGGCTCGCGCCGCAAGCCTCCCCGAACCCGGAAACGACGACCCGACTGAGACGAACCGTGCGCGCCGAAATCGCACCGTAACGCGCCACGAGTCGATTAAGTGGACTGTCACCGTAACCCTAAATGTGGCGTGTCACGGAACGCCATGGCCTAAGCCGTTACGAAACGTAACAGTCCACCCGACTCTGCGCCGCCAGCGCTGTGACCCGTCACGTCGTGTGGACGTCGGAAACGCCGTCGCTACCGAAAACGAGCGATGCACGCTGAGATCGCACCATAACGCGCCGCGAGTCGATTAAGTGGTCGTCCGTGAAGAACTCATAATCCTTTGTCTTGACTGCGGAAAAGGCTTTGGCGAAGTAACCGTTTTCGCCAAGTTGCAGGCCGTTTGCAGTCGTTTTCTTGCAAATTGATTTCGCGCCCGCGCCGTGATTCTCTGTCGTCGACGAAGCGTCGGCAGGGAGATTCGCGATGCGTCCGAAGGAGCGGCGGGACAGCGGGCAGCGGGATCTGTTTCGGGCGCGGCTCGATCAGATCGTCGACATGAGCCATCCGCTTGCAAAGCTCGGCGCGACGATTAACTGGAGCTTTCTCGAGGAGCGTTTCGGCGCCGTCTACGCCGACGTTGCCGGCCGTCCGCCGCTGCCGACGCGGCTTATGGCGGGCCTCGCGATCTTGAAGCACATGCATGACCTCTCCGACGAGGCGCTGTGCGACCGCTGGCTGGAAAACCCCTATTTTCAGTTGTTCTGCGGCGAGGAGTTCTTCGTCCACAAGCCGCCCTTCGATCGCTCCTCGATGACGCGCTGGCGCCAGCGCATGGGCGAGGAGAAGCTCGCCGCGCTCGTGCAGGAGAGCCTTTCCGTCGCGACGCGAACCGGCGCGGCGAAGCCGTCCGACTTTTCCAAGGTCATCGTCGACACCACGGTGCAGGAGAAGGCCGTCGCCTTCCCGACCGACGCCAAGCTGATGCATCGCGCGCGCGAGCGGTTGGTGCGGCTCGCCAAGCAGCACGGCGTCGCCCTGCGCCAATCCTACGAGCGGATCGGCAAGCACGCGCTCATCGCGCATAGCCGCTATGCGCATGCGAAGCAGTTCAAGCGCGCGAACAAGGCGCTGCGCAAGATCAGAACCTTTTTGGGCCGCGTCGAGCGCGACATCGCCAGGCGCATCAAGGGCAGCGAGGCTTTGCGCGACGTGTTCCGCCGCCCGCTGTATCTCGCCGAGCGGGTGCGCGAGCAGCGCCAAAAGCAGAGCGGCAAGAAGGTCTACAGCTTGCACGCCCCTGAGGTCGAATGCATCGGCAAGGGCAAAGCGCATCGCCCCTATGAGTTCGGCGTCAAGGTGTCGGTGGCGACGACGCTGCACCGCTCGAAAGGCGGCCAGTTCGTAGCGCTTGTGCAGGCGCTGCCGGGCGCGCCTTACGACGGCCACACGTTGGCGCAGATCATCCCTCACATGGAGGAAAAGATCGGCGCCTCGGTCAGCCGCATTGTCGCCGACCGTGGCTATCGCGGCCACAATGCGCCAAAGACGCACCAATTCCGGGTGTTCATCTCCGGCCAGCGGCGGCGCGTGACCGAGGCGATCAAGCGCGAGCTGCGACGGCGCTCGGCGGTAGAGCCGGTCA
>DATHCI010000065.1:0-52350 GCA_035319645.1 Methylocystis sp.
AAACGGCGGCCTCGAATTGACTAGCGTTGGCGTTCGGCGACATTCTCAAATTCAGCGGAGCCGCGGCGTTGTGCGAGGACAAGCGTCTTACGATCCGCCAGGAATGAGCGTTCGATGAACCCTAGCTACCCCTGCGCCGCCCCTCATAGGTCCAAACGAACAGCATTGCCCCGAGCAGCGCCAATAGCGCCGGAAGGCCCAGCGCCAGCGGCTGGGTCTCGACGCCCTTCAGCGCGCCAGAGCCGGCGCGCTTGATCCCGATCCAATCGGACCCGCCGTAGACATTGGCGTCTCCGAGCTCGACGAGCCGCGGCAGGCTGACCTCGCCGCTCGCCGAAACCTTCAGCCGCCGCACCGTGCCGCCAGTCGCCTCCGCGAGCGGTCGCAGCTTCTCGGTCGTCGAGGCGATCTCGCGCAGCTCGCGCGGGTTCGGCGGACCGACATTGACGAGCGCCGTGAGCTCGTCGCTCTCGAAGCGATAGAGGCCCTGCTCCCTGGCGTCGAAGACGGCGCGCGAGAGCCCGGGCTCCTTGGGCGCGAGCTTGATCTCCTCGCGCGCGCCGGAGGGCGCGATTGCGACGACCGCGGGCGTGGTCTCCTTCAGGCTCTGCCGCTCCACCGTGATCTCGCGCCCGCGCGCGCTCGCGCGCAAGGCTTCTTCTTCGAGATCCGGCTCCTTGAGCAGCCAGTGCGCGAGGCGGCGCATGAGGTCCACATGCGGGCCGCCTCCATCATAGCCTCGCGCCCAGAGCCACAGCTGATCGGTGAGGAGCATCGCGACGCGGCCCTTGCCTTCATGCGAGAGCACGAGCAGCGGCCGGTCGTTCGCGCCCGCAAGCAGCGCGTCGCCCTTCACGACATCCGCGTCGACCTGCCGGAACCAACGGCCCCACGCCGGCGGATTCGCCTCCGCGCCTTCGAGTCCGCGCGTCACCGGATGCTTCTCGCCGTCGGGGCTCAAACGGGCGCGAAAGGCTTCGTCATGAATCTGGCCGTTGGGGCGCGCCGGCAGCAAGGCCTCGAGCGGGGAGTAATAGAGCCCGCGCAGCGTGGCGTAGTCCGGCCCGACCATGGCGAGGAAGGCCCCGCCGCTGTCGATGTAATTCGCGATATTGTCGAAGTAGATGTTCGGCAGCAGCGTCTGGTTCGAGTAACGGTCGAAGATGATGAGGTCGAAGTCATTGATCTTCGGCCCGAACAGGTCCGCGGTCGGAAAGGCGATGAGCGACAGCTCCGTCGCCGGCACGCCGTCGAGCTTCTCCGGCGGGCGCAGGATCGTGTAGTGCACGAGCTCGACATTGGCGTCCGAGCGCAGGAGATTCCGCCAGCTGCGTTCGCCCGGATGCGGCTCGCCCGAGACGAGGAGCACCTTCAGCCGATCGCGCACGCCCTCGACGACGGCGACGGCGCTATTGTCGAAGTCGGCGATCTCGCCTTCGATCTTCGGCGTCTCGAGCTCGACGACATTGGGGCCGGCATGCTCGACGCGCACCGGGATCGCGAAGGTGTCGCCGATGCGCACGCCGAGCTTCAGGATCATCTCCCCGTCGCGTCGCGCCTCGACCGTGGCGAAGCCGTTCGAGGCGGGCGTGTCGACGACCCTGGCGCGCAGAATCTGCTCCTTGCCGACGACGCCGAAGCGCGGCGCCTCGACGAGCTCGATGCGTCGATCGCGCTCGCCTTCGCGCCCGGTGATCAGCGCGTGCAGCGGCGCTTTGAACCCGAGCGCCTCGGGCTTCGCCGGAATGTCGTGAACGAGACCGTCGGTGACGAGGATCGCGCCGCCGATCCGCTCGGGCGGCGTGTCCTTGAGCGCCCGCTCCAGCGCTGTGAAGAGCAGCGTGCCGTCATCGCTCGTCCCGACCGACACGAAGCGCGTCTCGACATTTTCGCGCGCGGCGAGGAGATCTCCCAGCGCCTTTTGCGCCGCCTCGACTTGATGCATGCGGTCGCCGAGCGTCTGACTGTCGCTGCGATCGAGCACGACCGCCACGACGCTTTTTTGCGCCTCGCGCTTTTCGTGCAGGAGGGTCGGGCCCGAGAGCGCCAGGAGGACGAGCGCCAGCGCGAGCAGGCGCCAGCCCGCGCCTTTCTGCCCCCCGCGGAGCGCAGCTGCAGCGACGGCCAGCGCCGCAACGCCGAGCGCGATGAGCGCGGGCGTCGGCAGAAGCGGCGAGAAAGCGAGGGTTAGATCTGTCATACGGCTCGCGCGCCCTCTGTGTGGGCCGAGGAAAACCGCGAATCTCCGGCGGCTCCCCGCCCGCGCGAGCGCTGCTTTCCTTTAGCCCCGGTTGTAGACGTCCTGGAAACGGACGATGTCGTCCTCGCCGAGATAGGAGCCCGTCTGCACCTCGATGAGTTCTAGATCGATCTTGCCGGGATTGGTCAGCCGATGCTTGCAGCCCATCGGAAGATAGATCGACTCGTTTTCGTGGATGAGCTGAGTCGTGTCGTCGCAGCCGACTTCGGCCGTGCCGCGGACGACGATCCAATGCTCGGCGCGATGATAGTGCATCTGCAGCGACAGGCGCTCGCCGGGCTTCACGACGATGCGCTTGACCTGGTAACGGGCGCCGGCGTCCACGGACTGGTAATAGCCCCAGGGGCGGAAAATGCGTTTGTGCTCGCCGGCCTCGCGCCTGTTCTCGCGCTTGAGCTGCGTGACGAGATCCTTGACCTTGTCGCCGTGCTCGTGATTGAGCACGAGCACGGCGTCCTGTGTCGTCACGACGATCACGTCGTCGACGCCGATGACCGTGGTCAGCGTCTCGTCCGAGCGCACGTGAACATTCGACGAGTCGACCACGACGCCGTTGCCGCGGATCGAGTTGCCATGCGCGTCGCGCTCGGAGAGCTCCCACACGGCGCGCCAGTTGCCGACGTCCGACCAGCCGATGTCGGCCGGGATGAGCGCCGCCTGCTCGGTCTTCTCCATGACGGCGTAGTCGATGGACTTCTTCGGCGCGAGATTGAAGCTCGCGGCTTCGAGCACGATGAAGCCGAGGTCCGCCTTCGCGGCCTCGATCGCCGCCTCGGCGGCGGAGAAGATCGACGGCTCGAATTTGGCGATCTCCTGGCGCATGACGTCGGCGCTGAAGATGAAATTGCCGCTGTTCCAGAAGTAGCCGGCCTCGATATAGGCCTCCGCCGTCGCCCGGTCGGGCTTCTCGACGAAGGCGTCGAGCTTGAGCACGTCGCCGCTCGCATGCAGCGGGGCGCCGGGGCGCAGATAGCCGTAGCCCGTCGCTGGCGCATCGGGCTTGACTCCGAGCGTGACGATATATCCCTCAGCGGCTGCAACAGCCGCCTTCTTGCAGAGATCGACGAGGCCTGCGCGATCGCGCACCACGTGATCGGCGGCGAGCACGACCACGATGGTTTGCGGAGATCTTCGCGCCGCCAATCCCGCCGCGACGGCGACCGCAGGACCCGAGTCGCGGCGGCTCGGCTCCAGAACAATGTCCGCGACCGCGCCGATCTCGCGCAGCTGATCCGAGATCAGAAAGCGATAGTCAAAATTTGAGATCACGATCGGCTTGTCGAAAGCAGGATCTTCAAGCGTCTGCATCGTCATCTGGAACGTCGAGCGCTCGCCGATGAGCGGGATGAATTGCTTTGGAAGCGTTTCGCGCGACTCGGGCCAGACTCGGGTGCCGGAGCCGCCGCACATGATAACGGGAAGAATTTTGCTCATCAGCCGCTCACTTGCCAGAGGGGCGGGAAAGTCGCTTCATTAGCCCTTGCCGGAAAAAAAGCGGCGAAGTCAACACAAAGCCGCGCTTTCTGCCGCCAATCCGCGAAGGCTCTCGTCTTGCGTGGCGATTCTCCCGTGCTTTCAGAGGGATCTCGACTGTTCAGCAAAAGTGGAGGCGGGCCGCTCGTCATTGGCCCTTGCTCTTTTTCTCCAATTCGGCCTTGAGCGCCGCCAGCTTGGCGAAGGGCGAATCGGGATCGGGAAGCTTCTCCCGCTGACGCTGTTGCGGGGGGCTCCCGGAGCGGCCGTCGCGACGCCCGTCCTCCCGTGGGGGCCTCTCGGCGCGCGTCTCCGAAACCGGCTTGCCGCCAGAGCGAAATCCGCTACGCGGCGGCTCGGCGCGTGGTCGGCCTTCTCGATGTTCTCGATGCGGGCGCTGAGGCGTCTGCTCGCGTTCAACGCGCGGGGCCGGACTCTGCGCTTCCGCCGTTTCGTGGGCGGGACGGCCGCCGTGGCGCTTGCGGCCGTCGGAGGCGCCCTGCCGGCGCGGTTGCAGGGCGGGACGCGGCTGCAGCGACCACACCTCGATCGAGGGCGGCGGTTCTGCAATCGCTTCGCCGCCTCCGGCGCCGACGCCCGTTTCGGAGGCGTTCCCATCAAGCTGGGCGACGGGCTGCGTCTCGGTTTCCGCCGGCTCGGCCGCATCGACCGCGATCGGCTCGACGCTCGCGCCGGAGGGAGCGCCAGGCTCAGTGCTGGAAGCGGCTGATTCGATCGCCGCCGCTTCGACGACTGGCGTCTCGGGCGAACCTGCCTCGGGCTCCGCAGCCGCCGCGTCGACCGCTTCGACCGTCGGCGCCTCCAGGCTCTCGTGCACGACCGGCGGGCTCGATTCCGCGGCCACGGGCGGCTGGTCCGACGACGCCTCGGATGGCGCGCCCTCCTCAGCCCGTTTGGTGACCGAGACCGGCTTCGTCGGCGCCGCAGGAATGATGGGAACCGTAATCGCGGGCCCCGGTCTCTGCTCACTGGCGTAGCCGAGCGACCGCAGGATCGAAGCAAAAGCCTCGCCGGAACAGCCGGTGAGCGAGGTCATCGCGACCGTGACCACGAATCCGTCGCCGTCGGCCGCGCCCGCCGGCGGCTCGCCGACGCTGGTTCCGGGCTGATAGGCGATGGCGGGCCGGATCAGATCGGCGAGGCGCTCCAGTATGTCGACGCGGACGACGCGCTCGCCGCACACGCGGTAGCCGGCGGCGCGATAAAATCCCTTCGGCGCGTCGGCGGCGGCGGCGAAAGATGTTCGGCCCGAGGCGGCGAGATGCGGGACCTCGTCGACGCCTTTGACGCTGTCGAACCCGCCATGTCGCAGCGCCCAGAGCAGCGCGGCGAGGGTGCGCGGGCCGGGTTTCAGCAGGGCTGGCAAATAGAGATGAAAGGCGCCGAATCGCACGCCGAGCTTGCGCAGCGCGGCGCGCTCCTCTTGCGAGAGATTCCGCACGTCGCGGGCGACCCGCCCGCGCTCGAGCACGCCGAGTTCTTCCGCGATCTGATAGGCGACGCCCCGCGCGGAGCCTTCCAAGCCCTCGCCCGACTCCAGGACTTTCAGAGGCCCGAGCAGCTTGTCGACTCGCTGCGCGAGCCAGAGCTCCAATCTCTGCTTGACCCTCTCGGTCAAGGGGCCGCCGAGCTGCTCGTCGGCAAGCACGTGCGCCGTCGGCGTCAGAGCTCCCGCGCCCTGCGCGATCTTTCCGACCGGCTCGCCGAGCCAGCGGATCGTGCCGTCGTTTCCGAGCACGAAGGCGTCGTCCACGGCGTCGAAGATACGCGTCGCCCGCGCGTCGAATTCGCTCGCCAGCGCCTTTTGCGCCGCGGCGTTCAACGCCTTCGCCGCCTCCCCCTCGGCCGTCGGATCGGCAGTGAAGCGCAGTCCCTGCAACGACCCGACATGCTGGCCCTCGACGAACACATCGCCGGAGGAGGTTATTTCGGCTTCGAGCATTGCGTTCTCTCTCAGGCGTCGCATCAGCACGCTGGCGCGGCGATCTACGAAACGCTGGGTCAGGCGTTCGTGCAGGGCGTCGGATATCTTGTCCTCTACCTGACGCGCAAGGCTCTGCCAATGGTCGGCGTCGTCGAGCCATCCGGAGCGATTGGCGACGAAGCTCCATGTTCGCACCTGCGCCAGCCGATTGGCAAGCGTCGCGAGGTCGCCGTCGACGCGGTCGGACTGCGCCAATTGGCGCGCCATCCAGTCGCCGGGAATCTTGCCGCGCCGGACGATGAAGTCGAAGATCGTGCGCGCGAGCTCCGCATGCGCGGCGGGCGAAGTCTTGCGGTAATCTGGAATTTGGCAAGCGTCCCAGACCCGCTCGACGTCGGCCGGGGTTTTGGCGTTGCGCGCCACATGCTCGTCCCGGCTCAACGCCTCGAGCGTGAGCTGATCGACCTGAACGGGCGCGCGCGCGAGGCAGGGGTTGTCCGGCAGGGCGTCAAGCGACGCGATGAGGTCGCGAAGCGTCGAGAAATCAAGCAGCGGATTGCGCCATTGCAGCCTCGTCACGCTGTCGAAACGATGAGACTCCAACGCCTCGACGAGGTCTTCGTCGAAGGGCGGACAGCGGCCCGTCGTCCCGAAGGCGCCGTCATTCATGTGGCGCCCGGCGCGCCCCGCGATCTGCCCGAATTCCGCCGGAGTCAGCCGGCGATGGCGCCAGCCGTCGAATTTTCGGTCGGCGGCGAAGGCGACGTGATCGACGTCGAGATTGAGCCCCATGCCGATCGCGTCGGTCGCGACGACGTAATCGACCTCGCCATCCTGATACATCGCGACCTGGGCGTTGCGGGTGCGGGGGCTCAGCGCGCCGAGCACCACCGCCGCGCCGCCGCGCTGCCGTTTTATCCACTCGGCGATCGCATAGACGTCCTCGGCCGAGAAAGCGACGATGGCGCTGCGCCGCGGAAGCCGCGCGATCTTCCGCTCGCCCGCGAAAGTCAGACGCGACAGGCGGGGACGGGAGAATATCGGCGCGCCGGGCAGAAAACGCCCGATCAGGTCGCCCATCGTGCCCGCGCCAATGAGGAGGGTCTCCTGGCGTCCGCGCCAACGGAGCAGACGGTCGGTGAAAACGTGGCCGCGATCGAGGTCGGCGGCGAGCTGCACCTCGTCGATGGCAACGAAGTCGACGTTGACGTCGCGCGGCATGGCCTCGACGGTGGCGATCCAGTAGCTCGGCGCGCGCGGCTTGATCTTTTCTTCGCCGGTGATCAGCGCGACGGCCTCCGCGCCGACGCGCGCCGCGACCCGCGCATAGACTTCACGCGCAAGCAGGCGCAGCGGCAGGCCGATCATGCCGCTTCGGAAAGACAGCAGACGCTCGATGGCGTGATGCGTCTTGCCGGTATTTGTCGGACCGAGCGCGGCGCAGACGCCCCCGGGTCGCACGCCGGCCTGCGGTCGAGCCGGGGGCGCCGGACGGAGCAGATCGTCCATGCTGTCCAGCCGACCCTCCAAGCTTTCGCACGTCTTTGTTAACAGAGCCGCGCCGCGCGCTTCAAGCCTTGCCCGCCTGCGCCGAGCGCGGCTCGCGCCGGCGTTCCGAAGTGGGGCGCCCGCCGCGCGCGGCGTTCATGCTCCGAACAGCAAACGAACGAATCGCGCCCGAATCGGCGACCTCCGCGCGTTTCGCTCTGTTCACCCCATATATGGACGAATAGCGCCCCAATGCCACTAATTATCGTCTCAACGGACGTTGCCGGGCGTTTCTCGTCGATTTGTCGCGAGGACTCCAAGTCGGGCTTTTGTCAACTCAGAAAAGTTGCAGCCGAGCGCCTCCGCGCTGCAAACGAGTCTGACCCGGCGACGGGCGCGCGCCCCCTTAACGAGTCTGTCGAAGCAGGAACATTCCGGCGACGAATCGGGGTGGCGCGGGCGTTATGGGGCGACCTTTTGCGAAAAGTCCGTTCGAGCGGTTACGCTATGCTCACACCTGCAAAGCGAGGCGACAAGCGCCGAGATCGACACTCTTTCGATCCGGTCATTCCCGGGGTTCAGTTTGCCCACTGACCATTCGCAACGCGTGCTCACAGGCTCGAGCGGTCAGGGCCATGATGGTCAACGTGGGGTTCTGCGCGCCCTGCGACGGGAAACACGCTCCATCCGTGACATAGAGCCCTCGGGCTTCCCAGCACTGGTTGTAAGGATCCAGAACAGAGTTCGAAGGATCGCTCCCCATTCGCGCGGTCCCGCATTCGTGCATCGCGGAGCCCGGCGGGGCGGGAGTTTTATCGAGCCGGGTAAGCGTCACCCCGACCGCCTCGGCGAGTTCTCGAAGGGCGACGACTTGTTCTTGCGCGCGGCCGCGCTCCCAAGCTCCGAAAGCGCAATCGATGCGCAACACTGGTATTCCCCAGGCGTCTCGTCGACTGGGGTGGAGAGTCACCCTGTTTTCGGGCCGTGGGAGCATTTCGGCAAAAGAAGTGGCGGAGAGATGGGAGCGATTATCGCCGGTCGGCCACTGGTACACCTGCACGCCAAATCCTCGGCCTGCCGACAGCGTCGCCGTCTCCCGGGCATCGAAGCGAGGCAGGTAAAGGCAGCGCTGGTCCTCGGTCGGAAGCCGCTGCGATGCTCGTGGTCCCTTGCCTTCTGCAATGAGCATGACGTGGTCCATGAGATAGCGGCCTAGTACGCCGGAGGCCGCGCCCAGCCCGCCCGCGTGTCGCGGAGAACGCGACAAGAGGAGCAGACGCGTTGACTCCAAAGCAGACGCACAAAGAAACACCAGTTGAGAACGAACGCAAAATTCTTCGCGGCTTCGATGGTCGATGCAAATGACGCCGCGCACTTGCCCCGACCCGTCGACCTCGATCTCCCGGGCGATCGCGCCCTCGCGGATCAGAAGCCGACCGGTGCGAGCCGCGTCAGTGAGGAGATTGAAGGGTCGCCCATATCTGCCGAGAACGGCGTGCGCCCCCGGCCAACGCTGCGCTATGGCTCGCTTTAACCGCTCTTCGGTGACCGTGGGCCTCAATACATGCGAGATCTCGCTGTTTGGCAAACAGGCCAAGTTGTCGCACGCTCCGGCCAGCCCCAGCCGACGCTCGACCATGGCGTACCAGGGGGCCAGCTCTTCGGGGCGCAAGGGCCAAGCCGGACTCAGTCCGTCGCAAGGGCTCAGGTCGTCGGCGCCCATTCGGTAATATTGACGACCGTGGGCGGGGACAGCCATGCGCCCTCCCAACTGTCGACTGCGCAGCCAGACGAAAGGATGATCTGCCGGCGTGGTGTAGGGACACGATAGGTCGTCCACGAACGCGTCAGGGCGGAGAGACCAAGCGAAGCATTTCGACTGGATGGGCTGCCGTCTCCGAGCAAGAGCCGCGAGCCCGGCGGGGCCAAGAAATCCGGACGCCGGCTGGCGAGGAGCGGCCAAGGTGAGCCCCGCGTTGAGCACCAGCACGCGCAGACCCGCTTCGGCAAGCAGTAGAGCCGCAAGGCTGCCGGCGGCCCCTGCCCCTACGATCACGGAGTCGTAAGCGCTGCCGGCGGCCAAAGCCGCGGGCGTGGCAGCGCGCAAGGCAGCTTCGAGGGAAGGGTCGATTTGAGCTATGGGCTCCATTGGCTCATGAGCGGAAGTGCCGGCCGGCACGCCGGATTGTACACCAGAGCCTGGGCGTTAACATAACCGCGGACGTCGAATCAATCAACTCTGAGAAGCTCTGGGACGTGGGCGTTTGCGGCTTATAGGACTGCCCTCATTACTTTGGTCAGCGCATCGTTGAGTTCTTCTACATTGAGATCGCTCAGATCCGGACTGATGTCTAGGTGCACAGCACGGGCTAATAGTTCGAGCGAACGAGAGCACATACCCCGGTCGTAGGCGACCGCGCCCTCGTTCCAGCGCCACGGACCGCCTTTCTCCGACCAAACGCGTTTGTTCAGGATGGGCGTCCAGTGAGGGTAAACATGGTAGTCCACCTTCTGCGGCTCATAGAGCACGGAAGCGCCCACGCCTTCTGCGTTCAAAGCTCTAGCGGCGCGCGCGGCCAACTGTGCCGTGGGAGCGAAAAACACCAGAGCAATAGCCGTATCTCCGTCGGGATCATGCAGTTTTCGCCAGACAACGCCCCTGCTTCTCGCTACATCATCCACTGCGCATTTCAAAGACAGCTTGCGCCGACGCATGTCCGTCAACAAGGAATCCAGTTTCTCAAGCTGAACCAGCATGATTGCGCCATGCAATTCGCTCATCCGGAAACTGCAGCCATTCAGCAACTCATGATCTGGGACGTTGTTCCTCACCCCTCCAACGACATCGTGCTGCATCACTATGCGCTGATGCAGCTTGACGTCCTTCGTGATCGCTATCCCGCCTTCTCCGCAAGTAATGATCTTATTCCATTGGAAGCTGAAGGCGCCGACGTCTCCGACGCCGCCCAGCGGCTGGCCGCAGAAACCGCCCCCTGTCGCCTGAGCCACATCTTCGATGACTTTCAGACCGTGTCGTCGAGCCAAAGCCATGACGTCGGCCATTTGACAAGGGGCGCCGCGCATGTGCACCGGCATTATTGCCTTTGTGCGGCCCGTGATCTTATTTTCGGCGTCCGCCACGTCCAGGCTCAGCGAATCGTCGATTTCGGCCAGCACCGGCACGGCGCCGACCGCGACCACGGCTTCCGCCGAGGCTATCCAAGTGTAACACGGGACGATAACTTCGTCCCCCGGCCCTACGCCCAATGCGGCCAGCCCACATATGAGCGCCGCCGTGCCGGAGTTCACGGCCGTCCCGTGGGCCGCTTTCATCCGGGCCGCGAAAGCTGTCTCGAAGGCCTCGACCTTTGAATCGCCGGGGTAGGGCCCGTAATAGCGAAACAGCCTCTTGCTGCGCAGCGTCGAAAGCACCGCCCGCTCTTCCGCCGCGTCCATTCGCATTCCGCCGGGAAACATAGGGGGTAGGCGTTGGGTGATTGCGGGCCGCCCCCCGTGCAGAGCCAGTCGGGTCTCGACCGGACGGACGACCCTCCCGGAAAGAATTGTTCGAAACTCTTGGGTCATTCTCTGTGCGTCATCAGATTGCTTGAGACAGAGCGCCGCGCGAGTTGAGCGAAGATGTTCACACGGGCAGAGCTTTCTAAGCTGGTGTGAGCGCAATTGCAACAAGTCGCCGTATCCACAAGTCGCCGTATCCTCCAAGTGATAGCCGGCGGCTCGACGCCGGTTTTGTCCAACCTCCGCGAGTTCGAGCGCAGCCCACGTCTTTGGTTTGGCCTTCTTGTGTCGGAAGTCTGGCTGGTCACGCCCGAACGTCAGCCAGCTTCGCGCCCTTCGCGCCGCGCCCTCCCGGCTCCGCACGTTCTGTATTTTTCCCTCATAAAAGTCCGGCCGACGCAAGGGCGTAATCAGCAATTTTTTTGTCTTTGTCGCGAGGGCTCGTCGCGGAGTGCGTCCTTGACGGGAAAGCGCGTGGAGAATGCGTCTTAACTCATGAGCTTCATTAAATAATTCGCTCAATTCTCAAACAGTCCGAAATCTCCTGTCGAATCCGGTTTTGCCGCCTCCAGGCGCCTGCGGGAGAAGACATCGCTCAGTTTTTGCCGGAAATTCGACGCGCCTGTTCCAGAAATTGCCATATTCTTTCGATGGTAGTGTCACGCCGTAGTAGCAGCTGAAGGTCGCGCTGATTCGTCCGCAGCGTGTTTTGAGTCGACTATCGTGAAGCCAAGCAGGACAACCCTTGCCGCTTTCGCCCTCTGCCTCGGGATCGGGGGCCCGCCTGCGCTCGCCTTCGACTTTTTCGGGCTGTTCGGCGCTCCCGAAAAGGCGGAGCCTAGCCCCGACGCTATCGCCTATGACATCAGCTTCGAGGGCCTCGACGACGCCGGAGGGCTCGAGCAGAACCTCAAGGACGCCTCGAACAGCTGGCGGCTGCGGCTCGATTCCCCCTCGGGCGGGTTCGGCCTTACGCGCCGCGTCGTCGCGGACTATCCCCGCCTCACCGACGCGCTCTGGGCCAATGGTTATTACAACGCGACAATCCGCGCGCGCGTCGCCGGAGTTCCGGTCTTTCCCGACGGGCGCGGCGGCGAAGCCGCGGCCCAAGCCGCGGAAGCCTATCGCGGCAGGGAACTCGCGCCGGTCGTCTTCGAAGTCGAACTCGGGCCGCAGTTTCGCCTCGGCGCAATCGAGGTCATCGACGCGCGCACGCATGCGCCGATCGACCGCTCGCTCTTCTCGCGCCGGGCCTTCGATTTCGCTACGGATGAGCCGGCCCGCGGCTCGTCGCTCATCGCGCGTCAGGCCGAATGGATCGACGAGCTGCGCGCCAAATCCTATCCGCTCGCCAAGGTCGTCGAGGCGCGTCCGGTCGTCAGGCACGATGCAGAAGTCGTCGACGCGACCTTCGTGATCGACCCCGGGCCGGAGGCGGGTATCGGCGCGGTGCGCTATGAGGGATCGCCCGGCGTCGATCCGGCCGTGATCCGCTCCTTCGTCTACCTCGAGGAGGGCGAGCCCTACAGCCCGAAGCGACTCGCCGATACGCGCAAATCCATCCTGCAGATCGAGGCGATCGGCGGCGCGAAGGTCGAGGATGCGCAGGATCATCTCGACGCCAACGGGAATATGCCGATCCGCGTCGACACGACCGAACGCAAGGAGCACGCCTTCGGCGTCTCCGCGAACTATTCCAACACCGACGGTCCGGCGCTGCGCACCTATTGGATGGACCGCAACCTCTTCGGCGGCGCCGAGCGCTTGCGCTTCGACGTCGAGGGCGGGCTCGCGCCGATCGGCGGCGCCTCCGCCGCGCCGAATTTCTCAGACCTGAAGATCAGCGACGTCATCGGCCGCGCCGGGGTCAGCTTCATCAAGCCGGCGCTCGACGGCACGCGCAACGACTTGCTCATTGACGCAGCCGCGGTGCGCGAGCGCACGGACTATTATGCGGCGAACTACGGGACCGGGACGATCGGCGTCCGTCACCGTTTCGCCGAGACGACCTCAGTCCAGGCGGGCGTCCAGATCGAGGCGGGCCACACCTTCGACGCCTGGGGCGGCCACGACTATTCGCTATTCGGCTTCCCGCTTTCCGCCAATTACGACAGCACGGACAGTCCGCTGGCGCCGACCAAAGGCGTGCGCGCCGTCGCCAATGTCACGCCTTACGTGAAAGCGCTGCCGCATGGCGTGGGCATGGTGCAGTCCAAGGGCCAAGTTTCGACTTATTACGCCCTCGACGACCAGGCCTGGTACATTCTCGCAGGACGCGTGGCGGCCGGATCGATCGTCGGCGCCGACATCGCCGATATTCCGGCCAGCCATCGCTTTTTCGCCGGCGGCGGCGGCTCGGTGCGCGGCTATGTCTACAAATCGATAGCGCCCGACAATGGCTTCGGCTTTCCGACCGGCGGTCGCAGCCTGTTCGAGACCTCGGGCGAAGCGCGCATCAAAGTCACGCCGAACATCGGCGTCGTCCCCTTCGTCGACGCCGGCACGGCCTTCTCGTCGCCCTACCCCGACTTCCAGACCACGATGCGCGTCGGCGCGGGCCTCGGCTTTCGTTACTATACGGCGATCGGCCCGATCCGGGTCGACCTGGCGACGCCGGTCAACCGGCGCCCCGGCGACGGCAAATTCGCGCTGTTCATAGGGATCGGAGAGTCCTTCTAATGCGCGCGCGTCTGACCTGGATCAGAATCGTCGCGGTCGCAGCGCTCTTGCTGGCGCTCGTCGCGGGCGGTTTCCTATATCGCCTCGACACGTCGAGCGGCGGCTCCACCCTCGCGGACTGGGTTTCGCGATCCGCGTCCTCGCCGGGGAGGAAGGTCAAGATCGCCTCGATCGATGGCCTGTTGACTTCGAACCCCTCCGTCCGCGACATCTCCGTCGCCGACGAGCAAGGCGTCTGGCTCAAGATCGACCGGGTCGTCGCTCATTGGTCGCCTCTGGCGCTGCTGCGACTCCTGTTCGACATCGACAGCGTCGAGGTGGGTCGCATCGAGGCGCTGCGACGCCCGGTCTCCGCCACGACGCCCGCTCAGCCGCCCGCCGAGGGCGCAAGGAGCGCTGGCGGCGTTCCCGATCTCCCGCTGCGAGTCCGGCTGGGCAAGCTCTCCGTCGACGAGATCGCGCTCGCCGAACCCGTAACTGGTCTCGCCGCGACGCTCTCCGTGACAGGCTCTGCCGAAATCGGCGGGGCGCGCGACAATGCGCGGGCTGATCTCGCCGTGCGACGCCTCGACGCCCCGGGCGCGATCTCGGCGAATGCGGCCTACGAGCCGGGTTCGGCAAAGCTCGCTCTCAAGGTTGAGGCCAGCGAGCCCGCCGGCGGCCTCGTCGCCCGACTCGCGAAAATCCCCGGCCTTCCACCGGTCGAGATCGCCCTCGATGGCGCCGGCGCGCTCGACGCCTTTGACACGCGGCTGACGGCCAAGGCCGGCGAGGTCGCGAGCGCCGAGGGCGCCGCGCAGGTTAGGCGCGACGGAGCGTCGCGACGCGTCGACTTCGATCTGTCGGCCCGAATCGCCGAACTCCTGCCAAAGGACGTCGCCGCGCTCTTCACTGGCGCTACGAAAGCTTCCGGCGCGGCGCGCCTCTCGGACGACGGCGGCGTCGCGCTGGACAGCTTCGCGCTGAAGAGCTCCGCCTTCGCGCTCGAGGCGTCAGGCGCGCTCGACGCCAGCCGCAAGATTTCCGGACGCGTCGGCCTGCATGGCCTGCCCGCCGCCGAGAGCGCCGCCTTCAGCGCCAAGACTCTGGAGGGCGACGGCAAGGTCTCCGGAACGCTCGCGCGTCCCGAGGGCGCGCTGAAGCTCCTCGTCGAGGACGCCGAGGGTCCCTTCGGCCGGCTGGGCCATCTCGCGCTCGACGCTCACGCCGTCCCCGACGGCGACCTCTCCGATCCGACGGCGCGGATCGAGGCCTCGGCCGACGCTGACGCCTCCGGCCTTGCGCTTGCCAATGCGGGTCTTTCCGAGGCTCTGGGCGAGACGGTGAAACTGACGCTGCGCGCGCGCGTCTCGGGCGCCGGCGACGCCGATGTGAGCATCGCGCGGGTCGATGCAGGCGCCAACGAAGCGAGCTTCACGGGCCGCGCGGGCCCCAACGCGCTCGACGGCCGGTTCAGGCTCGCGGTCCCAGACCTCAAACGCTTCGCGCGCTTCGCCGGCAAAAATCTGCGCGGCGCGCTCACGCTCGGCGCGGATCTTTCGGGCGCGCCGCGCGAAGGCCGCGTCGCCGCCAAGCTCGACGGCGCGATCGCGTCGCCAGGCGTCGGCATAGCCGCCGTCGACGGGCTGCTCGGCGGCCGGCTCACGCTCTCGGGCAAGCTCGAGACGCTCGAAGGCGGCGGCTTCGCCTTCGACAGGCTGGCGATGCACGCCGATCATCTGGAGGCGAGTCTACAGGGCAAAGCGACGCGCGAGAAGGCCAAGATCGACGCAAAGCTGGCCCTTCCGGATCTGCATCGCGCCGACCCTGCCCTCACGGGGCGCGCGGATATCGAGGCTTCGCTCTCCGGCTCGCTGGCCAAGCCCGACGTGACATTCGTGGCGGCGGGGCATGATGCGAGCGTCAACGGAAGGCCGGTCTCCAGGCTCGCGCTGAACGGCGAGGCGCATGATCTGACCGGCGCGCTCACCGCCCAGGCGACTCTCGACGGTCTCGTCGACGGCAGACCGGCGCGGGGGCGAGTAGCGGCCGCGCGCGCCGACGGCGGCTGGAAAGTCGAGCCGATCGACGTGACCGTTGGTCGCGACAGCATCAGGGGGGCGCTCGCGCTCGACGGCGGCGGTCTTGCCAGGGGGCGGCTCGCCATTTCGGCCCCCGATCTCGACGATCTCTCTCCCCTCGCCCTGCAAAAGCTCGGCGGCCGCCTCTTCGCCGATGTGACGCTCGAAACAGCGGAAGGCGGTCAAGACGTCAAGGTCGAGGCGCATGGCGACGAGATCCGCGCGAAAAGTCTCACAGTCGGACGGCTCGCCGCGAAGTTCAGCGCGCGGGACCTCTATCGGCGGCCGATGCTCGACGGCGAGGCGTCCGCAGAGGGGACGCAGGTCGGGAAAGAGACGATCTCGAAGCTGCGGCTGGGCGCAAAGCCGGCCGGCGCGGGCGCGGCGGCCCTCGACCTGTCGCTCGAGGCGCGCGGCTTCAGCGTCGCGAGCCGCGCGACGCTGACGCCGGGCGAGCGCATCCGTCTCGACCTGCAGCAATTTTCGGCGCAGCGTGGCGACAAGAAGATCGCGCTTGCCGGTCCCGCGCTCGTCACGGTCAAAGACGGCGTCGTGGATCTGAAGGGATTGTCCGTCGCCTTGGGCTCAGGCCGTTTCGATGTCGACGGAACCGTGGGCGAGCGGCTCGACCTCAGGGCCAAGGCGCGCGCCGTGCCGCTCTCAGTCGCGGCGATCGCCGATCCCTCGCTCGCGCTCGACGGGACGCTGGACGCCGAGGCCCGCGTCACCGGCTCCAAGAGCGCGCCGACGGGGGATTGGAAAATAAAGGTCGCGAAGCTCACGGCGCCGCAGCTGCGCGGGCAGGGCCTGCCGGCGATCGACGCAACGGCGAGCGGGCGGCTTGCCGGCGGGCGCACGAGCGTCGACGCCGATGCGGCGATCGGTCAGGCGAGCCGCGTGAAAATTTCAGGCTCGGCGCCTGTTGGCGCCGGAGCGCTCGATCTTGCGATCAAAGGCGTCGTCGACGCGGGACTCGCCAACACGATGCTGGCTGCGAATGGCCAGACCGCCTCGGGCAAGGCCGATCTCGACGTGCGCGTCACGGGCGAGCCGGCGAACCCGCTGATCGGCGGCTCGGTCGCCATCGTCGACGCCGGCTTCAACGATCCGCTCAACGGCGTGGCGCTGAGCAAGATCAACGGCCGCATCGAGGGGCGCGGCCGCGAGGTCAACATCACGTCGCTGACGGCGCAAACCAAGAATGGCGGACAGATCGCGGTCAACGGTCGGATCACGGCCGATCCGGAAGCCGGGCTGCCGGGCTCGATCCACATCGGCGCGCATCATGCGCAGCTCGCGAGCACGGATATCGTCTCCTCCGTCGGCGATCTCGACCTGACGATCGGCGGCCCGCTCATGCGCGCGCCGAAGGTCACGGGCCGCATCGCGCTCGAGAGCATGGACGTAAACGTGCCCGACCGCATCCCGGCCAATCTGAAGCCTTTGCCGGGAACGGTTCACGTCCGCGCCAAGGGTTTCGCGGCGCAGATGCTCGCTCTGCAGCGCGCCGCGAACGCCAAGGCGGCGCGCCCGTCGAAGTTCGACATGGCGCTCGACCTCACCATCTCGGCTCCCAGCCGGATCTTCGTGCGCGGGCGTGGCATCGACGCCGAGTTCGGCGGTGAGCTCAAGATCGCGGGCGCGATCCAGAAGCCCAAGGTCGACGGCGGCTTCGATTTGCGGCGCGGCACGCTGCAGCTGCTCACGCAGCGCATCGACATCACGCGCGGCAAGATCACTTTCGGCGGCGGGCTCACGCCCGAGCTCGACTTTCTGGCGGAAACCACGGCGGCCGACGTGACCGCCAAGATCGGCGTGACCGGCCCCGCCGCGCAGCCCGTCTTCACTTTCAGCTCGTCGCCGGACCTGCCGCAGGACGAAGTTCTGTCGCGCCTGCTCTTCGCCAAGGCGTCGGGTTCGCTGACGCCGTTCCAGGCCGTGCAGCTCGCGGCCGCGGTCGCGCAATTCTCCGGCGGCGGGGGCGGCGGCGGGGCCTTCGACAAGGTGCGCAAGTCGCTCGGCGTCGACACGCTCGACCTCGACGCCGCCGGGGCCGGCGGCCCGACAATCGGCGCCTCGCGCTACATCATGGAGGGCGTCAGCGTCAGCGCCAAGACCGGGGCTAAGCCGGAACAGAGCGCGATCGGCGTCAGCGTCGACATCATGAAGGGCGTCCGCGCCCAGGGCGAGACCAGCGTCGACGGCAAGACCTCGCTCGGAGTCGGCGTCGATTGGGAATATTAGCAAAACTGTAAGCCGCGTGCATCGCAAGCTCCGCGAGGAATTTTATCGTGTCTCTTGAGCCGGAGCTCCCGATCGAATTCATCGTTCAAGGCGTCGCGATCAGCGTGCAGGGCTCGCGATCGTCAATCGAAACATGGAAGCGCGCCATTCGCGAAGCAGTGCGCCAGGCATTGCCTGAGGGCTATTGGCTGCTCACGGCTCCTGTAGCGGTCGCAATCTTTCTGTTTCCCAGAGCGCCTCTGCGCGGCGACATCGACAACCGGGTCAAGCCCATCCTCGACGCAATGTCGGGCCATGTCTTCAGCGATGACGCACTGGTGGAGCGCCTGGTCGTCCAAAAGTTCGAGCCCGGGCTCGCCGCTGGCGACGACTATCCGACGACTCTTCTGCGCTCGGCCTTTGAAGCGAAACATCCATTGATATATGTTCGGATCACCGGCAAGCTCGATGAGGGATGGTTCTGATGTATTCCGTCGACATCCGTCAGCGCATTGCGCTCGACGCGCTGGAGCCGCGGTGGCGGCGGCAAGGCTATACAGTTGTGCGCGAGCCGGAGCCCTCTCAGCTTCCAGCCTTTTTCAAAGGTTTCAGGCCAGACGCAATCGCGATCGGCAAGACTCCGCAGCTCGTCATCGAAGTTCTGCCGCGATATAAGGCTTCCGTCGAAGAAAGAACGCGGCAGCTGGAAAGCCTCTTCGCCGGAAGAGAGGACTGGCGGCTGGAGTTCGTCTACGCCCCGCGCGAAAGCCCGCCGCCAGACGTTGTGAGCCGCGAGAGGGTTCGCGGAGCCCTTGACGCGGCGCACGCTGTCGCAGAATCGGACGCGCGCGCCGCGCTGCTTCTTGCCTGGGCGGCGCTCGAAGCGGCGGCGCGCGTCCAGGAGCCCGCGCTTGCAGCCGACGCGCTGACGCCCGGCTCGCTCATCGACGTGCTGGTCTCGATGGGCCATGCGACGCAGGACGAGGGCGAGCAGCTGCGCGTTCTCGGCGAACAACGCGACGCGCTCGCTCATGGGTCGCTCGACGTAACGCCCGCCCCCACAGAGGTGGCCTGGCTTATCGGGACGGCGAAGCGCGTTGTCGAAGAGCGAGAGGCCTCCGCAGCGTAACCCTCCGGACCCGCTTGCCTAACAAAGCCGCAGCTTCTACAGAGCAGCCCCAAGAGGCGTGGCGCGGTGGGCGGCTCCTCCGCCGTCCCGAGCACCGCTCCGCTCTTTCACAATCCGGCCCTCGGCAGCGCCTCCCGCAGCGGACGCCAAATGCGTCCCGCCGGGGCGCGACGTAAAAAACTCAAGGAAGTCCGATGACGCATTCTGCTTTGCCGCACAGCGGCGTCCTTGCCGGCAAGAAGGGCCTGATCCTCGGCGTCGCCAACAACCGCTCGATCGCCTACGGCATCACCAAGGCGGCGCGCGAGGCCGGGGCCGAGATCGCCCTCACCTATCAGGTTGAGGCGCTGGAGAAGCGCGTGCGCCCGCTCGCCGCCGAGCTCGGCGGCGTCGTCGTCGGGCGCTGTGACGTATCCGAGACCGAGACGATCGACGCCGTCTTCGCCGAGGTCGAAAGGCTCTGGGGGAAGCTCGATTTCGTCGTGCATTGCCTCGCTTTCTCCGACAAGGACCAGCTCGACGGGCGCTATGTCGACACGACCGCCGAGAACTTCACGCAGTCGCTGCTCATCTCCTGCTATTCCTTCACGGCGATCGCCCAGCGCGCCGAAAAGCTCATGTCCGACGGCGGCTCGCTGCTGACGCTGACCTATTACGGCGCCGAGAAGTGGATGCCGCACTACAACGTCATGGGCGTGGCCAAGGCGGCGCTCGAAGCCTCGGTGCGCTATCTCGCGGCCGACCTCGGCGAGAAGAACATCCGCTGCAATGCGATCTCGGCAGGGCCGATCAAGACGCTCGCGGCGTCGGGCATCGGCGACTTCCGCTATATCCTGCGCTGGAACGAGTATAACGCGCCGCTGCGCCGCGTGGTGACGATCGAGGAGGTCGGCGAGACGGCGGTCTATCTGCTCTCGCCGATGGCGCGCGGCGTCACCGGCGAAATCCTGCATGTGGACGCCGGCTATCACGTGGTTGGGATGATGAATCCCTCCGCCGCTCCGAAGATGGCGGACTTGCTCGCCCTCCTGCCGCAGCAGTAGCGCAGCGGCGGTCTCAGTCCCCGGCGCGCTGGGCCTTGGCGGGCTCGGCGAGCTCCTCGCGCTTGCGGAAGCGCAAGACGGAGCCGGGCTGACGGTTGCGGGCGGTGATACGGTTGCGGCCCGTGCCCGTGAGCACGTAGTGGCCGCGGCTGTCGTCCCAGCGCATCAGATCGGCCTGAATGGCGGTCTGCCGCAGCACCATGGTCATGGGATCCTGCACATGCGGCGGGGCTACGTCGCCGTGGACGTCGACCTTCCGCAGAGCTTCGACCAGTCGGGTTTCGTGAGCGTCAGTCATTGCGCCCTCAAACATGGCCCAAAACCCGCCTCCCCGCAAGTGCCGAAGCCCGAGGGATCAACCTGTAACTTGGCTTTAAGAGCCCTCGCGCCCTCAACGGCGGCGCCTCGAGATGGCGTCGATGCGGCTCGCAGTCCGGCTTTGCCGGGGCGAGGTCGAGACGGCGCCGGTGGCGATGCTCTCGAAACCGTCCGCGAGCGCGCGCTTCGCAAAGACGAGCGCGAGCAGCACGATGCAGGAACCGACCGCGCCGATGACCAGGAAGCCTGCCCCCTGCTGCGCGACCGCCTCCGGCGCGAGCTTCGCCCAAAGGATCACTGAAAACGCGCCCGACGCGAAGGCTATGAGGCCGTTCAGCCGGACGCCGAACGCGCGGTCGCCCAGGGCGACGTGGTAAAGCCAGCCGAGCGCGACCGAGCAGGAGCTCGCAGCGAGGAACAGCAAACCGAAGCTCGCGCCGTCGAGCTCGTCGAGGCCTAGCGCGTCGGCGAGGTTTTCGACGAGCCCGGTCGTCACGCCGTGTCCGTTCGGTCGCCCGCCGCCACGCGAGCCGTCCGGGGGCGCCGCGCTGAAGATCAGGCGACGCCCCAGGAAAAGCGCCAAAAAGACAAAGAGCGAAGAGAGAAGCCTGTTCACACGCCTTACCTCCGCGAACGCATTATTTTCTCGGGAACTCGTGGATTATATGCAACCTGGGGTTAAAATTCTTTCCTGGAGCTGAAGGGCCTTGCGCGAAACCGGCGCTCACGGGCGCTCCGCCTCGGCGATGCGTCGAAACACCTCTGCGTCCCGCGGTGCGAGCGCGTCGAGCGGCCCGGGACTGAACGGCGCGCGCGCGAGCGCGCTCAGCGCGGCGTCGCTGGCGATGCGTCGCGGCGCAGTCCCGCGGGCGCGCGCCAGTCGCAGCCGCGCCGCGTAAAAGTCCCGCAGCAGCCGGTCCTGCGCGACCGTCAGGGGCTCACCCGCTTCGCCTGCGGCGGCGACCGCTGCGGGCGCCGAGGGCGCGTCGCCGGCCTCTTCCGCGGCGCCGGAATCCGCCGCCCGCAACAGCCGGCTGCGCGCGGCGACGTTCAGGCGGAGCGCGAAGTCTCGCATGCGCAGAGCCGGCGCGAGCAGCCCCCGGCAGTGGTCGCAGAGGCCGCAAGGGGCGCTCGCTTCGCCAAATTCCTGCAGCAGCGCCTGCATGCGACAGCCCCAGGCGAGGCTGAGACGGGCCATCGCCCTACGGCGCGCGAATTCGGCTTCCGCCGCCTCGTCGGGCGCGGCGTTCGGCGGCGACAAGCGCAGCGCGAGCTCGCGACGGTCGAAGAGCGCCAGCACGTCGGCCCCGTTCCCGTCGCGTCCGGCGCGCCCGATCTCCTGATAGTAACCCTCGACCGAGTTCGGCAGATCCGCATGAGCGACGAAGCGCAGATCCGGCTTGTCGACTCCCATGCCGAAGGCGATCGTCGCCGTCATGACGACGCCCGGGCGCGAGAAGAACGCGTCCTGGTTCTCGGCGCGCGCCGCGGCCGACAGCCCGGCGTGGTAAGGCAAGGCGTCGAAACCCCGCCCGCGCAGCTCGATCGCCATCGCGTCGGCCTTGCGTCGCGAGCCGCAATAGACGATTCCGCTGGCGCCAGCGCGGCGCCCCACGAATCGCGCGATCTGCTCCGTCTCCTCGCGCTTCTCGCAGAAGGCCAGCCGCAGCTTCTCGCGCGCGAAGGAGCGCACGAGCACGAGCGGCGGACGCGAGAACAGCTTTTGCGCAATGTCGTCGCGGGTTCGCGGCCCCGCGCTCGCCGTGACCGCGAGGATCTGCGGATCGCCGAGCCGCCCCGCAATCTCCTTGAGACGCGCGTAGTCGGGACGAAACTCATGTCCCCAGGCCGAGACGCAATGCGCTTCGTCGACGGCGAAGAGGGCCACGCGCGTGCGACGCAGCAGATTTTGGGTCCCTTCCTGCGCCAGGCGCTCAGGGGCGGCGTAGAGGAGCTTGACGCGTCCTTCGGCGACCAGGGCGCAAGCCCGGTCAAAGGCCGCGTCATCCTCGGCCGAATGCAGCGCCGCCGCAGGAACGCCGCGGGCGTCGAGCGCGCGCAGCTGGTCGCGCATGAGCGCGATGAGCGGCGAGGCGACGACGACGAGCCCGATCCTCAGCGCGGCAGGAAGCTGATAAAGCAGCGACTTGCCGCCGCCTGTGGGCATCACGCAGAGCGCGTCGCGCCCATCGAGCACGGCCTGAAGCGCCTCGGCCTGCCCCGGCAGAAAATCGGCGAAGCCGAACATCTCGCGCAATATATTGCGGGCGTCGTCAACTGTTCTGGACGCAAGGCTCATGGCGGTCGGACCGAGGACGTCGCGTTCCCATCGGGCCATCTTGCCGACGGCGCGAGCTCCGTCAATCGCCTATCCCGAAAACTCCCGCGGCCAAGGGCGAGAAGGGACCCCCGACCCCTTCTCCCGCTTGCGGGAGAAAGTGGCCCTCGCGAAGCGAGGGTCGGATGAGGGTTCTCTCCGCTCCAATCCCACTTTGGCGTTGGTCCGAATCGTTCCTCGTCGCGCGCAAGCATCGAACGCGCGTTCTGCATCATGGTTTGAAGCGGCGCCAGCCCTCATCCGACCCGCCTTCGGCGGGCCACCTTCTCCCGCAAGCGGGAGAAGGGGTCGCCATGTCGTCCTCCCGAATACGTCTCGACTTCGCGCCCGGCGGTTTCATCCATCCGGGGTGCGCAACGCCAATGGAAACTCAGTTCAGACTTCCGGATAGCGGGCGAGAAAACAGTCGAGCACGGCTTCGAGATCGTCGGCCTGACGATGCGCGCCGAGGTCGCGCAAGCGGGAGATGTCGCCGACGATCAAGTCGCGCACGCGCGCCGCGCCCATTTGCAGGTTCAAGACATAGCTCGAAAAAAGGCGACGAATCCGATCGGCTGCGCGAGCGTCGAACCCGCTCGTTCCGGCGGGCGCTGGTCGCGCGTCGCGTGGCGGCGTCATGCGATTCCCCTTCCGTCGTTTCGCCGAGAAATTGGCGCGCCCTGCTTTACGACCTCGCCCAGCGGAGTGGAGAAGGAGGCAATCGCCGAAGCGATCGGGGTTCTCCGCATTCGGTCCGAAGCGCGCGGCAGAGCGCGAAAGCAATAGACCTCGCGATGGCGCGCAACGCAATCCGTAATAGTGCCTAAGGGGTTAGCAGCACTTTCCAATATTGCGTCGCAGTAAAGAAGCGAATTGCTTTCGATTGTCGTAAAAAGCAGAATTTCAGCAATGCGGCATCGTTGACATCCAAGCGATGTCGCGCCAAGCGCGATCGCGCGCGCGAAGAGAAGCCTTGGCCGCGCGCGTCCGGCTTCGCGCCCACGGACCGCAAACATGCCCATCAGCGCCCTTTGCGCATTGACCATCTTCACGGCCAACGCCAGCCTGCTGCTCGGCGGCGGAACGCGCGCGGGTCATCTTTCCGACGCGCTGCTGCAGTTTTTGTCGCTGCCCTTGCTGCTGACGGGCCTTTGGCGCTGGCTCGAGCAGCCGCCGCGCCTGCGTCCGCGCTTCGTCGCGCCCTTGTGCCTTGGGCTCGTCGCTCTGCCGCTCTTGCAGCTTGCGCCGCTGCCGCCCGCGATCTGGACCGCGCTTCCGGGACGCGACGTCGTGGTCGAAAGCCTTCGCCTGATCGGCGTCCAGCCCGGCTTCGCCCCGATGAGCGTCGCGCCGTTTTCGACGCAGCTTGCGCTGCTGTCTCTCGTTCCGCCCCTGGCGGTCTTCTTCGGCGCCCTCTCGCTTTCGTGCGTCGAGCGGCGCATTGCATTTCTTTCATTGCTTCCTTTAGGCGCGCTAAGCGTGCTCTTGGGGTTGGTCCAGGTCGCGCAGGGACCCGCGAGCGCGGCGCGTTTCTATCCGATCACGAACACGATCGAGGCGGTCGGCTTTTTCGCCAATCGCAACCATTTCGGCGCGCTTCTCTATTGCCTGATCCTCGTTGCGGCGACCTGGGTCTCGGATGCGGCGAGCGCCGGCGTCCGCCAACGCGGGTCGCGAGGAAAGCTCAGCGCCGGCCGGCTCGCGGCCATCGTCTGCGGCGTCACCCTGATCGCCATGCTGCTGTCCGGCGAGGCGCTGTGCCGCTCGCGCGCCGGCGCGCTGCTCGCTGTCGCTGCGCTCGGCGGCGCCTATCTCGTCAATCGCGCCGACGCGCGCCGCGCCACGGCCGGGCTCTCTGCTCAGAAACTCGTCGTCGGCGCCGTCTTGCTCAGCGGCGCGCTGTCTCTCGAAGTCTTTCTCAACCGCCTGCTGACGCGGCTCGTCGCCGACCCGATGGAAGACTATCGCTGGACGATCGCGAACCACAGCCTCGCGGCCGCCAAAGCCTTCTTCCCTGTGGGCTCGGGTTTTGGAACTTTCGTCGAAGCCTATGCGCTGTTCGAGAGCGCGCAGGACTCGCTGGAGAACGCCTATGTCAATCGCGCCCATGATGACTTTCTCGAAGCGGTCGTCGAAGGCGGCGTGTTCAGCGTCGCGCTGATTCTCGCCTTCATCGCTTGGTGGTTCGTCGCGACGCGGCGCGCATGGCGCCCGCTGCAGCGAGACGAGCCGCATGCAAACGCCTCATTTCGGCGCGCCGCGACGCTCGTCGTCCTGCTTCTGCTCGCGCATTCGCTCGTCGATTATCCATTGCGCACGAGCGCGATGACGGCAGTGTTCGCCCTGGCCTGCGCCCTGATGCTGGAAGCGCCCGCGGCGGCGACAGCCGCCGCCGGGAATGCGGAAGGCGACGCGTCGGCTTCGCCCGCCGGGCGCCGAAGGCCCACACGGACGCGGGGGGGCGCTACGAGCTGACGCCGCCCGGCGTGCGCCAGCGCACAGCGGCCTCCAGTACGGGCTCCTATGGTCAAGACGCTCGCAGTTGCGGCGAGCGTCCAGGGGCGCCGAGCCTCGCCAATTTGGAGTCCGCCATGCACGCCAATCTCTTCGTCCTCGCCTCGCGCCCCCTCCCGACGAGGCGCGCCATGCAGGCGTCGCTCATGTTCGTTCTGGCGCTCATCGGCGTTCTCGCGTGCAAAGTCGCTGTGGCGAATCATGCGGACGACGCAATGGCCCGCGCCGTCGCGGCGCATTCGACGAGCAAGAGCGCTTGCTTCGAGGCGATCGTCGAACTCGACGAGGGATACGGCGTCACCGGACGCGACACGCGCCTCGTCTGCGAAAACGCCGACTGAAGCCTGCGAGCTATTGCGAGGAGGGCGGCGGCGCAGGCGGGGGCGGCGCGGGCATGTTGAGGACCGCGCCGCGGCTCTGCACGACCGCCGAGCCGCCCCAGACAAGGCCGAGACCGTCGAGCCAATCCGTCGCCTCGCCTTCCGCCAGTCCCGTCGGCGGGCGCGACGGACCAAGGCCGCGATTGGCCTGTTGATTCTGTGGCGGCGCCAAGGCTCCGCCTGTCTGCGTCGGCCCGCTCGAGAGGCGCAAGCCGATCTCTTCGAGCCAGCTCGAGGGGATGAGCATCGGGTCGGAAAACACATTGGCGCAGATGCAGACGCCATAGCCCGGACGCGTCAGCGTGAAAGTCCCCTGCGCCGTCGTGACCTGAGCCGCGCCGTAAAGCAGGACGATTAGATCCCCGCCGCACGAGCTGTTGGTCTCGAAAAGCGCCGAGCCGCCGCGCAGACCGATCGAGGCCGTGGGCAGGCGGACGTTGGCGCCGCCCTCGTGGCTGACGCCGCCGCCGATGAAGCGCATCGCGCCCTTGGCCAGCGAGACCGCTTGGCTGCCCGCGCTCGCGTCCCCGTTATAGATGAAGCGGTCCACGGTCACCTGGCTGTTGCGGCCGACCGTCATGGTGGAGGTGTCGCGGAACACGATCTGGGCGGAGCCGTCCGCGTCGGTCTCGATGCGCTCGCGATTCTCGACACTGGCGCCGAGCGACAGCGTCCGCGCCGCCTGGCCGGGCGGCGCGCCGCGGGCGGACTGGTTGACTGCGCCGACATTGCCGACGCTCTCGGCGCGCGCCGCGGCGCAACAGAGCGACAGCAGCAGGGCCAGGCCGGAGATTTGCGTCGCTCGCCTCATGTCGCGTCTCCTCATCAAAACTTCGCCGCGGGACCGAACATGACGGATAGATTGTGCGTGGCGTAATTCGGCAGGTTCGAATCGTTGCGCGAATATTCGATCGAGCTCGCGAAGCCGAGATGAGGGGTGACCGGCGCTTCGAACGCGACGCCGGTCGCGAAGCCGGTGTCGCGCCGCGCCCGGAACGGGTCCACGAGCACATTCGTCGTATCGTATTGCACCTGGAACAAGCGTCCGTAGGGCGCGATGGACCATTTGCGCCCGATCTCCTCGAAGGGAGCGTCAAAGTCGAAGCGCGCGAGCGCCCGCCCCTCCACCTGATTGAACGACTGCGACGACGTGTCGGCGTTGGCGCGCGCATAGAAGACGCGCGTCTCGATCTTCAAATTTTCCGCCGGCCTCAGGACCCCCGCGAGCGACGCCGTCACCGTGTCGCCCGAGGCGAGAGAAGCGACCGACTGATCCCAGAAGCCGCCCGCGCTGACATAGAGCGCGCGCCACTCGACGCCGGGCTCGATGGTAAACGCCTGAGCGAGCGGGGCGTTGACGCTGACGCCGAAGCCGCCGGCGTTAAGATAGTCGGCGCGTCCCAGCAGCGTCACGACGCCGGTCGCATAGGGCTTCACCGTCCAGCCCGGCAGCGTCTCGGGCGCAAGCGCGAGCCGCGGCCCCGCCGAAGCGCTGAAGAGGCCGAGATTATATTGGCTCAGGTTGAACTGCTGCGTCGAATAGGTGTCGAGACGCGTCTCGAACCGGTCGCCGCGCTGGTTCTGGAAATCGTAATCATGCGCGAACTCGCCGAGCTCGAAGGCGTTGAAATCCGCGCGGCGCTGCGGGAAGCCGAGACGCTCGACGCCGCCGACCTGGAACAGATCGTTCGTCGGGAAGAAGCTCGCGTTGGACTGCGAGCGCACGCCAACCCACAGGCGCCCGGAGAACTGGTTGAGCCGTCCCTGCCTGTCGATGTCCGGAAGGACCGCTTCGATCTGCGCGACCTCGGCCCGGTCGAGGCCGCCGTCCTCGAGCGCACGGCGCAGATGCAACGCCGCCTGCTTATAGGCCCCGAGCCGCGCATAGAGGAATCCGAGCTCCTTGCGCGCGCGCGAAAGCTTGGGATTGAAGGTCAGCAGCCGCTCCAGCGCGCCGATCGCGGCCTCGAAATCCTTGAGCTCTGTCGAGACGACGACGTAGCGGTAGGTCGGGCCGTAGTCGGTCGGGTGAAGCCGGATCGTCTCGGCAAGGCGCTGCTGCTCCTGGCGAAGCTGCTGGAAGGAAGCGCCGTCCTGCGCCAGCGCGCCGCCAATCGACAGAGCGAACACGACCGACGCCGCCGAGAGAACGGCGGAGGCAGAGCGCTTATTGCGGGCGCGACGCGCCGAAGAGGACAAATTCGTCCGGGCCATCAAACTCATTCGCATTCTACGCTCATGCAGCAAGAGCGAGGCCGCCGCAACGTCACCAACTCGCAACGCATTATGGCGAATTCAAGCTCAAAACGCTCACCGCCGCGACGGCGCGAAAAGAACGCGGCTCCAGCGGACCATTTTTCGCAAAAGTTGCGCTTGACGGAACGCAGGCTCTCTACCAGCGAGCGCCCCTATGCCCGGAAATCAGCGCGTTATAGTCCTCATAGGAGTAATCGTCATAAAGCTCTCGCGGGCGACTTTTCTCCCGCCTTCGTCGCGGCTCAGGCGCCTCCGCTTGCATGTAGGGAGCGACGCCTGTGATCTCGATTCGGGACGCGCCAAACTGCTCGACCCACTCGTAGAGCTCCCGCGCGTGGTCGACGGACAGGCGCACGCATCCATGCGAAGCCGGTCGCCCCAGGCCGCCCTGATAAGTGCCGTGAATTGCGAGACCGCGGGAGAAGAAGATGGCGTAGGGCATTGGCGCCTGGTCATATTCGTCGGAAAAATGGTCGGGGTCCATGCGCTGGACGATGAAGCTGCCCGTCGGCGTCTCGAAGCCGTCGCGGCCGCTCGAAATCGCCCAAACGATGGGCCTCTCGCCGTTCTTGACGACGGTCATGCGCTGCCTGTCGAGATCGACATGGATGTCGACCTTGGCGACGGCGGGCGCGGCGGAGGCCAAGAGCGCGAGAATGGCGAAGGCGAGACGCGACATGCGGAGCAAACTAGGGCGCGACGGCGCCGCCGTCCAGAGGGTGCTCCGGCGGCAGTGGGCCCCTGGAGAGCCCAACAGCTTGGGGCTGCGAAAAAATATTTGCCCTCCAGCCGCGATTTTTCCAGCGGTCGTCGAAGCTCTACGCGGAGATGGGACAATTTCTCCAGTTCCTGAGGCGAGCAGCGCTTCGCCGGTCAGTGATTTCCCACCCTAAAGAAGGGGATATGACGGCGTTCCGCCATTTTTTCCGGAAATTCTAGGAGTGGTCCCACCCAATAAACGGACAGCTGACCCATCAATTCAGGCGGGCATAGGATGAGTCGCGGCTCCTATTCCTTTTGCTGGAGAAGGGAAAGGGCTCGTCACGGCGAAGGAACGGGCGCGCTCGAATTTTGCGCGTTGACGGGAATGTTCATCCCCCAGGCGCCCCCTTGACGCGCAAATTCGAATGCCGGCATAGCTGCGCGGTCTTGTCGCTTGATGGTCAAGATCGAAGACTTTAGGGTCGCGTCCGGCCTCCGCTCTAAGCACTGAAGTGCGGCGGGTAATAACGCGCGCCCGAGGGAACGCGCAAAAAATAAGCAGGCCGTGAACGGGGAGCTACGAACCGGCAATGACGACGCCATCGCCGAGCGGAAAGAACAATCAGCATATTCAGCCAAAGTCCGATATCGAGATCTCGCAGGCGGCGCAGATGCGCCCCATTCTCGACGTCGCCCGCGACCGGCTCGGCGTCCCCTCCGAGCACGTCCAGCCCTACGGGCATTACAAGGGCAAAATCTCTCTGGATTACATCGACAAGCTACAGGACAAGCCGGACGGAAAGCTGATCCTCGTCACGGCGATCACGCCGACGCCAGCCGGCGAGGGCAAGACCACGACGACGGTCGGCCTGACCGACGGGCTTAACCATATCGGAAAGAAAGCGCTCTGCTGCCTGCGCGAGCCGAGCCTCGGCCCCTGCTTCGGCGTCAAGGGCGGGGCTGCCGGCGGCGGCTATGCCCAGGTGGTGCCGATGGAGGACATCAACCTCCACTTCACCGGCGACTTTCACGCCATCGGCGCCGCCAACAACCTGCTTGCGGCGCTCATCGACAATCATGTCTATTGGGGCAACTCGCTCGGGCTCGACACCCGACGCATCAGCTGGCGCCGCGTCGTCGACATGAACGACCGCGCGCTTCGCTCCATCGTTTCCTCGCTCGGCGGCGTCTCCAACGGATTCTCCCGGGAAGACGGATTTGACATAACGGTCGCCTCCGAGGTCATGGCGATCTTCTGCCTGGCCTCTGACTTCGCGGACCTGCAAAAGCGCCTCGGCAATATCGTCGTCGGCCAGACGCGCGAGAAGAAGAACATCCGCGCTTCCGAGCTCAAGGCGGCCGGTTCGATGGCGGCGCTGCTCAAGGACGCGATCGCGCCGAATCTCGTGCAGACGCTCGAGAACAATCCAGCGATCATCCACGGCGGCCCTTTCGCCAACATCGCCCATGGCTGCAATTCGATCATCGCCACGCGCGCCGGCCTCAAGCTTGCCGATTATGTGGTGACGGAGGCGGGCTTCGGCGCCGATCTCGGGGCCGAGAAGTTCTTCGACATCAAGTGCCGCAAAGCCGGTCTGAAGCCCGATCTGACGGTGATCGTCGCGACCATCCGCGCGCTCAAGATGCATGGCGGCGTGGCCAAGGACGATCTCAAGGCCGAGAACGTCGCGGCGCTCGAGAAGGGTTTCTCCAACCTCAAACGCCACATCGGCAACGTCAAGAAGTTCGGCGTGCCGGCGCTGGTCTCGATCAACAAATTCTCTTCCGACACGGCGGCCGAGATGGCGAAGCTTGAGGCCCTGTGCAGGGCGGAAGGCGTCGCCTGCGTCGTCGCCGACAATTGGGGCTCGGGTGGCGAAGGCGCGGCGGAGCTCGCGCGCGCGGCGGTGCAGACGATCGAGTCGCAGCCGTCGCGCTTCAAGCCGCTCTATGCTGATGATCTGCCGCTCGCTGACAAGCTGCGCACGATCGCCCGCGAGCTCTATGGCGCCGCGGACATCTCCTACGACTCCAGCATCAAGTCGCGCTTCGCGGAGCTGGAGAAGGAGGGCTTCGGCCGCTTCCCGGTCTGCGTGGCGAAGACGCAATACAGCTTCTCGACCGACGCCAACACCAAGGGAGCGCCGGAAGGCCATGTCATCCCGGTGCGTGAGCTGCGGCTATCGGCGGGGGCCGAATTCGTCGTCGCCGTCTGCGGCGACATCATGACCATGCCGGGCCTGCCGAAGGTTCCGGCCGCCAACAACATCGAGGTTGGAACGGACGGGCGCATCACCGGACTGTTCTGACCGCACGTTCAATCTCCACGACGTCCGTCGCGCCGAGAGCCACTCCCTCTTGGCGCGGCGGGCGTTCCATCAAACCAAACCGAAGCGCTCGAAGGGAGCCAGAAATGTCGAATTCCAGAATTCCCGGTCGCAATTTTCTGTTCGTGCCGGGGCCGACCAATTTGCCCGATCGCGTGTTGCGCGCCATGGCGGTCGCCTCCGAGGACCATCGTTCGCCGTCTTTTCCCGATCTCGTGAGGCCGCTGTTCGTGCAGCTCAAGAAGGTGTTCGAGACCGAGCATGGCCACGCGTTCATCTTCCCGGCGTCGGGCACCGGCGGCTGGGAGGCGGCGATCACAAACACGCTCTCGCCCGGCGACAAGGTGCTCGCCCAGCGCTTCGGCCAGTTCTCGCATCTGTGGATCGACCTTTGCCAGCGCCTCGGCCTCGAGGTCATCAAGCAGGAGCGTCCCTGGGGCACCGGCAATGATCCGGAGCTGATCGAGGAGACGCTGAAGGCCGACAAGAATCACGAGATCAAGGCCGTGCTCGCCACGCACAACGAGACGGCGACGGGCGTGACCTCGGACATCGGCGCGGTGCGCAAGGCGATCGACAACGCCAAGCATCCGGCGCTGCTCTTCGTCGACGGCGTGTCCTCCGTCGCCTCGCTCCCCTTCCACATGGACAAGTGGGGCGTCGACGTGATCGTGTCCGGCTCGCAGAAGGGCTTCATGCTGCCGGCGGGCCTCGCGCTCATGGCCGCGAGCCCCAAGGCGATCGAAGCGGGCAAGCACAACAAGTCGAAGCGCGCCTACTTCGAATTCCAGGACATGATCAAGAACAACGCGACGGGATATTTCCCCTACACGCCGTCCATCCCGTTGCTGCATGGCCTGAAGGAGGCGCTGGCGATCCTCTTCGAAGAGGGCCTCGACCAGGTCTATGCGCGTCACCATCACCTCGCGGAAGGGGTGCGTGCGGCCGTTTCGGCTTGGGGCCTCAAGACCTGCGCCGCGGAGCCGAAGTGGAACTCCGACACCGTGACGGCGATCGTCGTGCCCGAGGGCTATGACGCGGCGAAGGTCATCGCCACCGCCTACAAGCGTTACAACCTGGCGCTGGGCGCTGGTCTTTCCGAAGTCGCGGGCAAGGTGTTCCGCATCGGCCATCTCGGCGACCTCAACGAGCTCATGCTGCTCGGCGCGATTGCGGGCGCGGAAATGGCGCTGCTGGATAACGGCGTAAAGATCCAGCCGGGCTCGGGCGTCGCTGCCGCGCAGGCGGTGTATCGCGCCAATCCGCTGCTCAAGGCGTAAGGGCGTCAGGCGGTCGGCATAAGGCGGTGGGAGTCGACAACTGCCGGCTGCCGACCGCCGCTGGACGAATCTTATAGGTCGCCGCACATAGGGGAATCGGCATGTCGCACAAAATCGTCTTTCTTGACCGCGAGACGCTCGACGCCAATTTGCGCAAGCCGAATTTTCCGCATGAATACCAGGAATACGCACAAACCGCGCCGGCCGAGATCGTCGAGCGCCTGAAGGGCGCCGACATCTGCATCACAAACAAAGTGCCGCTGCGCGAGGACACGCTGAAGCAGCTGCCGGACATCAAGCTCATCGCCGTTGCCGCGACCGGCACGGATGTGATCGACAAGGCCTATACGACGGCGCACGGCGTCACGGTCTCAAACATCCGCAACTACGCCTTCAACACGTTGCCCGAGCATGTGTTCGCCCTGCTCTTCGCGCTGCGCCGCAATCTCGTGAACTACCACAACTCGGTGTTTCACGGTCGCTGGGGCTACAGTAACCAGTTCTGCTACTTCGACTATCCGATCTACGATATCGCCGGCTCCACGCTCGGGATCATCGGTTATGGCGCGCTCGGCAAGGAGATCGAGAAGCGCGCCGTGGCTCTCGGCATGAAGGTGATCGTGAACGACGTGATCGACCTGCCGAACAAGGTCGACGTGCCGACGCTCCTGCGCGAGTCGGACATCGTGACGCTGAACCTGCCGCTGACGCCGCAGACGAAGAATATGATCGGCGCGAAGGAGCTCGCGTCGATGAAGAAGACCGCCTCCATCATCAATACGGCGCGCGGCGGCATCATCGACGAGGCCGCGCTCGCGGACGCGCTGCGCAAGGGCGTCATCGCCGGCGCCGGCATGGACGTGCTGACGGTCGAGCCGCCCAAGAACGGCAACATCCTGCTCGATCCGACGATCCCGAACCTGATCGTGACCCCGCACGTCGCCTGGGCTTCGAAGGAGGCGATGCAGGTGCTCGCCGATCAGCTCGCCGACAACATCGACGCCTATGTCGCCGGCGCCCCGCGCAATGTGGTGACGGCGTAAGAGGAAGAAATGCCTGAGGAGAATCCCGGACGCTGGCCGCTCCCCTTCTTCCCTTGCGGGAGAAGATGGCGCGAAGCGCCGGATGAGGGGGCCTCTCCGCTACGCGAATGTTTGCAGGGAGGCGTGCTGCGCCCGGCGTCCCCTCATCCGACCTTGCTTCAGCTCGGCCGCCTTCTCCCGCAAGGGGAGAAGGGAAGCGCCCACCGAGTGAGAATCACATGACCCAAAAGCTCCTCTTCCTTCTCGACACCGATCCCGTTCCGAGCGTTTTCGACACCGTCGTCGGCTATGACGGCGGCGCCGATCACGTCGTCGGCTATGGCGGCGTCACGCCCGAAAACGTCGGCGCGCTCGTCGACGGCGCGATCTACACGCGCGGCCCCAAGGAGAAGCAGTTCACGGCGCTCTTCGTCGGGGGCGGCAGCATGGTCAGGGGCGAGGAGCTGTTCAAGACCGTCACGAAGCGGTTCTTCTCGAGCTTCCGCGTCTCGGTCATGCTCGACAGCAACGGCTCCAACACCACCGCGGCCGCTGGAGTCGCGCTGCTCGCCAAGGCGAAGCCGCTGGCCGGCAAGAAGGCCGTCGTGCTCGCCGGCACCGGCCCGGTCGGCATGCGCGCCGCCGCGATGCTTCACATCGAGGGCGCGGAAGTCGCAATCACCTCGCGTCAACTCGTCCGCGCGAAGGCGTCGTCGGACGCCATCAACGAGCGCTTCGGCTTCGCGCCGACGCCGATCGAGGCCTTCGACAACGCGGCGCGCGCGCAGGCGATCAAGGGCGCGCAGATCATCTTCGCCGCCGGCGCGATCGGCGTGCCGCTGCTCGACGAGAAGGACTGGCAGGGCGATCCGACGATCGAGCTGCTGGCGGATTGCAATGCGCAGCCGCCGCTCGGCCTCGGCGGCGTCGAGGCGACGGATAAGGCGAAGGAGCGGCATGGCAAGATCGTCATCGGCGCGCTCGGCCTCGGCGGGCTGAAGCTCAAGCTGCATCGCGAATGCGTCGGCAAGCTGTTCGAGAGCTCAAACAAGGTTTTCGACGCTGAGAATATCTATGCGCAGGCCAAGGAACTCGCTTAACCAACGGGGATTGCAAGCGTCATGAGCGCCAAGCACGAACAAATCGCCTCTTTCCTCGACTCCCTCGCGAGCGAAGCCCCGACGCCCGGCGGCGGCGGCGCCGCTGCGATCATGGGCGCGGTCGGGGCCGCGCTCGTCTCGATGGTCGCCAATCTCACGATCGGCAAAAAGAACTACGAGGCCTATGACGCGGAGCTGAAAGAGGTGAACGCGACGGCCGAGGCGCTGCGCGCCGAGCTGACCGCGGCGGTCGACGAGGACGTCGACGCCTTCAACGCGGTGATGGGCGCGTATGGCCTGCCGCGCGAGGGCGACGACCAAAAGGCCTCGCGCGCCGCCGCGATTCAGGCCGCATTGAAACAGGCGACCGACGCGCCCTTGCGGGCCGTCAAGGCCTGCCATGAGGTGATCAAGCTCGCCGCTGTCGTCGCCGACAAGGGCAATCTCAACGTCATCAGCGACGCCGGCGTCGCAGTGCTCGCGGCCAACGCCGGGCTGCGCAGCGCGGCGCTCAACGTCTTCATCAACGCCAAGTCGATCAAGGATCGGGAATTCGCCGAGATCCGGCTCGGCGAGGTCAATGCGCTGCTCGACCTTTCGGCCAAGAAGACCGAAGAGATCTACGACATCGTGCGCGCCAAGATCGGCTCATAACAAAAATCAGGAGTTCCTCCAGGGAGGAGACAATGGACGTCCACGAGTATCAGGCCAAGGAGATCCTCGCCGAACACGGCGTCGCGATCCCGCCCGGCACGGTCGCTTTCAGCCCGGACCAGGCCGTCTACGCCGCGACCGAGCTCGGCGGCTCGAACTGGGTCGTCAAGGCGCAGATCCACGCCGGCGCGCGCGGCAAGGCCGGCGGCGTCAAATTCTGCCGCACCTATCACGAGGTGCAGCAGGCGGCGCGCGACCTGCTCGGCAAGCGGCTCGTCACCGGGCAAACCGGGCCCGAGGGAAAGCCCGTGCAGCGCGTCTATGTCGAGCTCGCAGACCCCTTCGAGCGCGAGCTCTATCTCGGCTATGTGCTCGACCGCAAGTTGGAGCGCGTGCGCGTCATCGCCTCCAAGCACGGCGGCATGGAGATCGAGGAGATCGCCAGGAATACGCCTGACGAGCTGCTGCAGGTCATCGTCGAGCCCGCCGTCGGCCTGCAGCCTTTCCAGGCGCGCGAGCTTGCGTTTCAGCTTGGCTTGAATCTGAAGCAGGTGTCGCGCGCCGTGCAGACGATCCTCGGCGCCTATCGCGCCTTCCGCGACTGCGACGCCACGATGCTGGAAATCAACCCGCTCGTCGTGACCAAGGACGACAAGGTGCTGGCGCTCGACGCCAAGATGTCCTTCGACGACAATGCGCTGTTCCGCCGTCACAAGATTGCGGCGATGGACGATCCGTCTCAATCGGATCCGCGCGAAGCGGAGGCGGCGAAATACAATCTCAACTATATCGGCCTCGACGGCGAGATCGGCTGCATCGTCAACGGCGCCGGCCTCGCCATGGCGACGATGGACATGATCAAGCTCGCGGGCTCGAGTCCGGCGAACTTCCTCGACGTCGGCGGCGGCGCTTCGGCCGAGCGCGTCGCCACGGCCTTCCGGCTCGTGCTTTCAGACGCGAGTGTGAAGGCGGTGCTCGTCAACATCTTCGCCGGCATCAACCGCTGCGACTGGGTGGCGCAGGGCGTCGTCGACGCGGTGCGCGAGACCAAGATCACGGTGCCGCTCGTCGTGCGGCTCGCAGGCACGAACGTCGAGGCGGGACGCAAGATTCTCGAAGAGAGCGGCATCGACATCATCACTGCCGACACGCTCAAGGACGCGGCGGATAAGGCCGTCGCGGCAATCAGGAAGTGAGCGGGCCGGGAGGACGACATGAGCATTCTCATCGATGAAACCACGCCGATCCTGGTCCAGGGGATAACGGGGGACAAGGGCAGCTTCCACACCAAGGAGATGCTTGACTACGGCTCCAAGATCGTCGCCGGCGTGACGCCCGGCAAGGGCGGCAAGAGCCTGCACGGCGTGCCCGTCTTCAACACGGTGAAGGACGCCGTGAGGGAGACCGGCGCGACGACGAGCATCACCTTCGTCGCGCCGCCCTATGCCGCCGACGCGATCATGGAGGCGGCGGACGCGGGCATAAGGCTCGTCTGCTCGATCACGGACGGCATTCCGGCGCAGGACATGATGCGCGTGAAGCGCTATCTGCTGCGCTATCCCAAGGACCGCCGCACGATGATGGTCGGACCGAACTGCGCGGGAATCATCAGCCCCGGCAAATCGATGCTCGGCATCATGCCCGGCCACATCTACAAGCGGGGCGACATCGGGATCATCTCGCGCTCCGGCACGCTCGGCTATGAGGCGGCCTCACAGCTCAAGGCGCTGGGCTTGGGCGTCTCGACCTCGGTCGGCATTGGCGGCGATCCGATAAACGGCTCGTCCTTCCTCGACCATCTCGTGCTCTTCGACAAGGACCCGGAAACCGTCGCGGTGCTGCTCATCGGCGAGATCGGCGGGCCGCAGGAGGCCGAGGCCGCTGCCTGGATCAAGGACAATTTCTCGAAGCCCGTGATCGGCTTCGTCGCCGGACTGACGGCGCCGAAGGGTCGCCGCATGGGCCACGCCGGCGCGATCATCTCGTCCACGGGCGACAGCGCCGCAGAGAAGACCGAGATCATGAAATCCTACGGCCTCGCCGTCGCGCCAAGCCCGGCGGAGTTCGGCGAAACCGTCGCCAAGGTGCTGAAGGGGGCGTGAAAGGAGTCCCCTCTCCCTGCTTGCGGGGAGAGGGTTAGGGTGAGGGGAGCTGGGGATTGGCCGCGACGCTGATGAAGCATTGCGCTGCGCGTGGCCGCGATCGCAGCTGGCGGCCCAAGCCCCTCACCCCAACCCTCTCACCGCAAGCGGGGAGAGGGGGCGGACTCGGGCTGCGGCGTCCGCTTCGGCAAGACGCCGACGGCGCAATTCCCCTTCGCGGAGTTCGAGAGTTAGACATGACTGACGCCCTCCCCGAAAGCAAAGCGCTCGACGCGCCCTCCGCCTTCGCGACGCGCTCCGCCAAAGAGGCGTCGGGCTATCTCATCGAGTTGCTACAGCGCGTCGTCGGTCGCCACATGCCGAAGATCGAGCCGGTGTTGCGCGGCTTCGCAGCGGGCGCCCAGCTCACCGACTATGAGATGGGACGCGCGCTGCAGGCGCAGGGCATCCTGTTCCAGCTCGTCTCGATCGCCGAACAGGCATACGCCATGCGCCGGCGCCGCCACATCGAGCGCGAGCGCGGGCACGAGAAATTGCTTGGAACGTTCAATCAGGCGATCTCGTCCGCCAAGGCCGCCGGCGTCACGGCCGACGAGATCCGCGCGCAGTTGGCCAGCCTGCGCATTCGTCCGGTGATCACCGCCCATCCGACCGAAGCCAAGCGAGTCTCGGTGCTGGAGAAGAACCGTCGCATCTATCTGCTGCTGCGCGAGCTCGAGTCGACGCGATGGACCGACCGCGAACGCAATGCGCTCGGCTCGCTGCTGCGCGACCAGGTCGAGCTCCTGTTCCTGACGGGCGACCTGCACCTCGAGAAGCCGACCGTCGAGCACGAGGTGTCCTGGGGTCAGCACTTCTTCCACGAAACCATCTTCGATCTCGCGCCCGAAATCATCTCGTCGCTCGAATCCGCGCTCGAGCAGCATTATCCGGGCGAGAGCTTCGAGGCGCCTCCCTTCTTCCAGTTCGGCTCCTGGATCGGCGGCGACCGCGACGGCAACCCTTTCGTCACGAATGAGGTGACGCGGCGGACTATGCGCGACAACGCGCTCGCGAGCCTGAACTATTATCACAACCGCGTGGTCGAGCTCGGGCGGATGCTGTCCATCAGCCCGCGCGCGGCGACGATACCCCAAACGCTCCGCGACGAGCTGGAGAAGCGTCTCTCGGCGCTTAAGGACTCGAGCTCCATTCGCGCGCGCAACAACATGGAGCCCTATCGGCAGTTCATCAATTTGATCCTCCACAAGCTCGCGCAGACGTTGCATGCGACCAAAGGCGAGCCCCAGACCGACGTTCGTTACGCCAACGCCGACGAGCTCATCGGCGATCTGAAGGTCATGGAGGCGGCGCTCATCGAGGGCGGATCGCCGAGTCTCGCCAAGGATCTCGTGCGGCCCCTGCGACGCGCCGTCGAAGTGTTCCGGTTCTCCACCGTGCGGCTCGACCTGCGCGAGAACACCACGCGCACGACCGGCGCGCTATGCGATCTCTGGCGCACGACGCGGGAGGACGCGCCGCCGGCGGCGGACTCCAAGGAGTGGCGGGAGTGGCTCGACGCGCAGATCGCCACGCCGCCGTTGTCGCGCGACGAGCGCGACAAGTTCTCCAAGGACACCCTCGAGACGATCGAGATGTTCGAGGTCGTCGCCGAGCTTCAGGGGAAGCTCGATCGCGAGGCCTTCGGCGGCTTCATCCTCTCCATGACGCATAGCGCTGCGGACGTGCTCGGCGCCTATGTGCTCGCCAAGGAAGCCGGGCTCGTGCGCCAGGGCGCCAAGGGCGTCTATTGCACGCTGCCGATCGTGCCGCTGTTCGAGACCATCGAGGACCTGCAGGACGCCCCCGCGATCATGCGCGAGCTGCTGCAGATCCCGGTCGTGCGCGCAAGCGCCAAGGCGCAGGGCGATCTGCAGGAGGTCATGATCGGCTATTCCGACAGCAACAAGGACGGCGGCTTCTTGCCCTCGAACTGGGAGCTCTTCAAGGCGCAGGCGCGGCTCACGACGGTCGGGATCGAGGAGGGCGTGGCGATCGCTTTCTTCCACGGGCGCGGCGGCTCCGTATCGCGCGGCGGCGCGCCGACGGGCCACGCCATCGCCGCGCAGCCGGCAGGCTCGATCCGCGGGCGCTTCCGCGTCACCGAGCAGGGCGAGGTCGTCTCGTTCAAATACGCCAATCGCGGCACGGCGGCCTATCAGATGGAGCTGCTCGCCTCGTCGATCTTCACGCATGCGCTGATCTCGCAGCGCGAGGAGGCGCTCGTCCCGCGCCAGGAGTTCGACGACGCCTTCGAGGAGATGTCGCGTGCAGCCCTCGCCGCCTATACGGACTTCATCGGCGACCCTGATCTCGTGGGCTATTTTCAAGCCGCGAGTCCGCTCGAAGAGCTCGCCATGCTCAACATCGGCTCGCGCCCGGCGCGGCGGTTCGGCGCGAAGAGCCTCGCCGATTTGCGCGCGATTCCCTGGGTCTTCGCCTGGGCGCAGAACCGCCATGCGATCACGGGCTGGTACGGCGTCGGCTCGGGGCTCGAAGCGTTCCTCGACGCGCGCGGCGACGCCGGCCTGGAGCTGCTGCGCCGCATGCACGAAAAGTCGCGGCTCTTCCGCCTCGTGCTCGACGAGGTGGAGAAGGCGCTCATGCTCGTCGATCTATCGATCGCGCGCGCCTACGCTTCGCTCGTCGACGACCACGCGGTGCGCGACAAGATCTTCGCGCGCATCGAAGCCGAGCACGCGCGCACGGCGGCGCAAGTGCTGCGCGTCACCGGCGCTTCCGAGATCGGCGAGCGCTTCGCCGCGCATCGGGCGCGGCTCGCTGACCGCCTGCCGACGATCAACGAGGTGAACCGCGAGCAGGTCGAGCTGCTGCGCCGGTTCCGAGCCGCGCAGGACGAGACCGCGCGCGAAGCGATCAAGATCCCGCTGCTGCTCTCGATCAGCTGCATCGCCTCGGGCATGGGCGCGACGGGGTGAACCGAACATGCATCGGCGCGTCAGCTTCCTCCATGCGGTAGATTAAACGACCAAACAGAAAGGACAGGGGTATGAGCTTCACCTTGATCGAACAGGCGACTTCGCGGCTGCATCGCTCCGAGCTCGCGGTGCCGGGCTCGGCGCCGCAGATGTTCGAGAAGGCCGCGGCGTCGAAGGCCGACGTGGTCTTCCTCGATCTCGAGGACGCGGTCGCGCCCGACGACAAGGAGCAGGCGCGCAAGAACATCATCCAGGGCCTCAACGACATCGATTGGGGCAAAAAGACCCTGACGCTGCGCATCAACGGCCTCGACACGCACTATTGCTATCGCGACGTCGTCGACGTTCTGGAGAACTGCCCGCGCCTCGACGTGGTGCTGATCCCCAAGGTCGGCGTGCCGCAGGACGTCTATGCGATCGACATGCTGATCACGCAGATCGAGCAGGCGAAGAAGCGCACGAAGAAGACCGGCATCGAGATCCTGATCGAGACGGCGCTCGGCATGGCGAATGTCGAAGCGATCGCGCAGTCGTCGAAGCGGCTCGAGGCCATGTCCTTCGGCGTCGCCGACTATGCTGCGTCGACGCGCGCGCGCACGACGGTGATCGGCGGCGTCAACCCGGACTACGGCGTGCTCACCGACAAGGACAAGGATGGCAAGCGCGAGTATTACTGGGCAGACCAGTGGCACGCGGCGCAGACGCGCATGATGGTGGCCTGCCGCGCCTATGGCCTGCGCCCGATCGACGGGCCGTTCGGCGACTTCAACGATCCCGACGGCTATGTCGCCGCGGCGAAGCGCGCGGCGGTGCTCGGCTATGAGGGCAAGTGGGCGATCCACCCCTCGCAGATCGAGCTCGCGAACCAGGTGTTCACGCCGTCGGAAGCGGAAGTCACGAAGGCCCGACGCATTCTCGATGCGATGGCGCAGGCCGCGAAGGAAGGCAAGGGCGCGGTGTCGCTCGACGGACGCCTGATCGACATCGCCTCGATCCGCATGGCCGAAGCGCTGATCGAAAAGGCCGACGCGATGGCGGCGGCGTAGGCGCCAACATAAGGGCGCGCCTCCTTCCTGCGCGAGGGGAGGGAGGCTCGCCCCTACCAAGCGCGGACGTGTCCACGACCATCAGTGAGGCAGGCCGGTTTCATCGTAGCCGAGCAATTCATCAGGACTGCGGGGATCGATGTCGGGCAGCGACGCACAATGCGCGCCGATTTCCATGAGCCGATCCGCCAGTTTCTCCCGTTTGGCGCGCCGGCGCTCGCGCTCCAGCCGCTCGGACAACGCATTGCGCACGGCGTCGACAAGCGTCTCGCCGGTCAGTTCCGCAATCGCACGAGCGAGGCGATCGGTTTCTTCGTCATCCAGGTTGAGCGACATCGCGCCCTCCGAGTCAGATTGTTCGCGGCTTTCCATACTGCTGAAGCTCGCGGTCAGCTTCTGTTGCCGCTTGGTTCCAGCCTTCCCACCAAGCCTCAAATTCGTCGGGCGACGCGGCGAAGTCGTACGGGCAGGCCGTCTTCTTGGGGTAGGCGACGTAGCCGTCCTCTCAAGCATCCTCGATGCGAGCAGCTCGAAGAGCCTTTGCAAGGAAGCGGGTTCCGATCGCAACGCGAATCTCAGACTGGCTCGCTCTACCCGATAAAACCGCCAACAGAGCACGGGGGAAGCGCCCGTCAGCTTTCGCGAGTTCCGAAATTTTCGCGTGAACTTCGTCTAGTTTGTCTTGTTTGCTATGGGCGCGCTCGGGCGTCGTATGTTACTCCTGCATTGTTCCAGAGTTAAGCGCTATTCGCAGCGCTTGATCGCGCCCAGCGTTTCGCCCCCCTACTATAGCGAAAATTCACGCCACTCCAATCCTCTTGATCTCCCAACGCAGCTCGACGCCGCTGTGCGCGCGCACCCGGGCGCGCACTTCCTCGCCCAAGCCCTCAATGTCCGCCGCCGTCGCGGCGCCGCGGTTGATCAGGAAATTGCAGTGCATCTCGCTGACCTGCGCGTCGCCGCGCGTAAGTCCGCGGCAGCCGGCGGCGTCGATCAGCTGCCATGCTTTCCGCCCCGGCGGGTTGGCGAAGGTCGAGCCGCCCGTCCTCTCGCGGATCGGCTGCGAGGCCTCGCGCGCCGCCGTGATGCGCCCCATCTCGGCCGCGATCTGCCCCGGGTCGCCGGCGCGGCCCTGAAACAGCGCGCTCGTGAAAATCACGTCCTCCGGCGCGCCGCAGTGTCGGTAGGAGAAGCCCATCTCGCCATTTGCGAACACGCGCCGCTCGCCATCGCGGCCGACGCCGCGCGCTTCGATCAGCGCGTCTTTGGTTTCGCCGCCATGCGCGCCGGCGTTCATGCGCAGCGCGCCGCCGATCGCGCCGGGAATGCCGCGGTAGAAGGCCAAGCCGTCGATCCCGGCTTCCGCCGCCACCCGCGCGGCCCTCACGTCGGGAACCGCGGCGCCGACGCGCAGCCTGTGTCCCTCTTCGACGGCGACGACGCCGAAGCCTTTGGCCGAGAGGCGGATCACGACGCCCGGCACGCCGCCATCACGCACGATCAAATTAGACCCGAGGCCGATGACGGTGACCGGGATCTCCTGCGGCAGCCGTTCTAGGAAGTAAGCGAGGTCGTCCTCGTCAGCCGGCATGAAGAAGAGTTGCGCCGGCCCGCCGACGCGAAACCAGGTCAGCGGCGCGAGCGGCTCGTTGGCGCGCAACGCGCCGCGCAGGTCGGGCGCCAGCGCGCGGAGGTCGGCGGAGAGGTGTGCGAAGGTCATGGGCGGCTTTCTGCTCGGGAGCTTCTTCGTCACAGCTCGTCGATTTGGATGACCCGCACGCCATGGCTGGAACGGAATCGGCGATCGTTCGTCACGAATATTTCGCATTGCGTGATCACGGCCGCACGAAAATGCACTGCGTCGATCAATTTCAGTCCTAGGCCGGCGCCGAGCCTCGCCGACTCGATCAAAGTCTCCAAGTCCAATGGATGAATGTCGAATGTCTTATCCTCGAAAAACAGACGTTCGTAGCCTTTTTCGAGAACTTGGCTTTGACGCTTGAAGGCGCCGTAGAAGCATTCCGCAATGCAGACCTCACTTGTGACAAAGCTGGCATTTCGCATGATGAGGCCGAACCAGAGCTTGGAAATCTTCGCTTGCAACACCGGGTTAGCCTCAATGAAATATATGACTGAATTGGCGTCAAAATAGGCCCGCGAGGCTTCGACCGGAAGCTTCTCATTCATCGCCGCGGAATTCTCGGATGCGCGCGTCGATTTCCTCGATCGATTGCGGGCCTACGAGGCGGAAACCTATGCCCTGCAGCTCCTTCAAGCGCCGAATGCGCTCCTCGGGCGAAGGACACACCTCTTTCTGCAAGATGCGCGGAAGGAACTGCTTCAGCGTCTCCTCCACGAGATAGGAGCGGGAGCGACGCGTGAGCCGCGCCGCTTCATCAAGGATTTTGCGCGTTTCGTCCGAAAGACGCACGGAGGTGGGCGCAGCTTGCTTCATGGCGGAGCCGAGGGCGGACGTGGGCGTAGTTGATTGTAGTCGCATTCTCGTCGGAGTCAAATAGCGGAGGGGCGCCAAGAAGCGCGCGCCTTTTATCTTCTGCGAACCATTCTTTCCAGTGCGCGGCCAGAACGACTGACCTCGACCTCACGCTTTCTGCTCCAGCTGCTCCGGCAGCGCGTAGGCCCATTGCGTGATGTTGCCGGCGCCCAGGAACACAACATAGTCGCCCGGCGCCGCAATGTCCTTGATCATCGCCGGCAGCACCTCGGGAGAGGGCATCGCGAGCGCGCGGCGATGGCCGTGCGCCTTGATGGACGCCACCAGCGCGTCATGATCGACGCCGTCGATCTTCTGCTCGCCCGCCGGATAGACCGGCGCGACGATCACCGCATCGGCGTCGTTGAAGCAGGTCGCGAACTGGTCGAACAGGGACTGCAGCCGCGTGTAGCGATGCGGTTGGGCGACGGCGATGACCTTGCCCTTGGTCGAGGCGCGCGCGGCGCGCAGCACCGCGGCGATCTCGACCGGGTGATGACCATAGTCGTCGAAGATCTGCACGCCGTTCCACTCGCCAGTCTTGGTGAAGCGGCGCTTGACGCCGCCGAAGCTCGCCAAGGCTTTTCGGATCTGGTCCGGTCCGATGCCGAGCTGATAGGCGACAGTGACCGCCGCCGTCGCGTTCAGCGCATTGTGGTGGCCGGGCATCGGCAGCATCATGTTTTCCAGATAGGTGGCCTGCGAGGTCTTGCGGTCGCGCAGCAGCACGTTGAAACGCGCGGCGCCGCCCTCGAGATTGACGTCGAGCACGCGCACGTCGGCCTGCGGATTGACGCCATAGGTGATGACGCGCCGGTCCTCGATGCGCCCGACGAGCTCCTGCACGGTCGGATGATCGAGGCACATGACTGCGAAGCCGTAGAAAGGCAGATTTTCGATGAAGTTGCGGAACGCCTCCTTGATCGCGTCGAAGGTATGGAAATGATCGAGATGCTCAGGATCGATGTTGGTGACGATCGCCACATCGGCGGGGAGCTTCAAGAACGTGCCGTCGCTCTCGTCCGCTTCAACGACCATCCAGTCGCCGCCGCCGAGCCGCGCATTCGTGCCATAGGCGTTGATGATGCCGCCATTGATGACGGTCGGGTCGAGCCCGCCGGCGTCGAGCAGCGTCGCGACGAGCGAGGTCGTGGTGGTCTTGCCATGCGTGCCGGCGACGGCGACGCACTGCTTGAGTCGCATGAGCTCGGCGAGCATTTCCGCGCGGCGGACGACGGGGAGCCTGCGCTCGCGCGCGGCGACGAGCTCAGCATTGTCGCGCTTGATCGCGGTCGAGACGACGACGACCGCGGCATTGCCGAGCGACTTGGCGTCATGACCGATGCTGATCGTGGCGCCCTTGTCGCGCAGCCGCTTGACATTGGCGTTGTCGGCGGCGTCGGTGCCCTGCACCGTATAGCCGAGGTTGATGAGCACCTCGGCGATGCCCGACATGCCGATGCCGCCGATGCCGACGAAATGAATGGGGCCGAGCTCGCGCGGCAGTTTCATTGGGGACCTCCAGGAGGCGTGCGTTGTAGATGCGACAAGAGTCGTCAGTCCCTCAAGCCCGCGGTCTTCAGCGCCAGGTCCGCGAGGCGCTCGGCGGCGTCCGTTACGCCGGCGGCCTTCGCCCTCTCCGCCCGCGCGCGCAGCTCTCCCGGATCGGCCAGGAACGCCGCGAGCCGCTCGGTCAGATAGCGCGGCGTGAAATTCTCCTGACGCACGACTTCCGCCGCGCCCGTCGCCTGCAGCACGGCGGCGTTGCTCGCCTGGTCCTGGTCGAGGGCGTGCGGCAGCGGCACGAGAATTGATGCGCGACCGATGGCCGCGAGCTCCGAAACCGTGGACGCCCCCGCGCGCGCGACGACGAGATGCGCGTTCGCAATGCGATGCGGCAGATCCGAAAAGAACGGGGCGATCTCCGCCTTGACCCCGGCGCGCTCATAGACGCCGGTGACGCGCGCGATGTCCTCCTGCCGCGTCTGCTGCGCTATGACGAGCCTCGCGCGCAAATCGTCAGGCAGGGCCGCGACGGCGGCAGGCGCCACGTCCGCCATGATGCGCGCGCCCTGCGAGCCGCCGGTCACGAGCAGCCGCAGACGACCGTCCTCCTCGGGATACGGCTCGCTAGCGGCCGCAAGCGCGTTCGGGCGCAGCGGATTGCCGGTGACGGTGATCTTCTCGCGGAAGGTCGCGTCATCGAGCGGAAACCCCGCGGCGATCGCCTTGACGCGCGGCGCCAGGAAGCGATTGGCCTTGCCCATGACGCCATTCGCTTCATGCAGCACTGTCGGCGCGCCGAGCAGCGACGCGGCGAGCAACGGCGGCACGGTCGGATAGCCGCCGAAGCCAACGACGACATCGGGCTTCAAGCGGCGGATGTGACGCAGCGCCTTCAGCGCGCCGAAGCCGAGACGCGCCAGCGCGACGCCGCGAGAAAGAAGCGAGCCCCCGCGCGGCGAAGCGGCGGGTATCGTATGCATGGCGCGCGCCGGGAAAGCGCCGCCATAGCGCGACGCGCGCTCGTCGGTCACGAGCTCGACGGCGACGCCGCGCCTGGCGAGCGCATGCGCGAGCGCTTCCGCTGGAAAGAGATGTCCGCCTGTGCCGCCGGCGGCGAGAAGAACGAGCGGCTCCCTCACGCCAGCGCCTCCGCGGCGCCGATGGGCGCTTGCGCTGCGCCTTCGGGCGCGAGCCGGTGCGCGAGCGGACGCCGGCGCGTCAACGCGAGCAAAAAGCCCATCTCCAGCGCCAGCGAGATCACCGACGAGCCGCCATAGGAGACGAAGGGCAGCGTCATGCCCTTGGCCGGCATCAGCTGTACATTGACCATCATGTTGATCGCCGCCTGCAGTCCGAACAGCATGGCGAGACCGGAGGTCGCGAAGCGTCGGAACGGATCTTCGTCGCGCGAGGCGAGCAGCAGGCTGCGGATGACGATGAAGGCGAACAGCGCTGCGAGCGCGACGCAGGTTATGACTCCGAACTCCTCGCCGATGACGGCGAAAATGTAGTCGGTGTGCGAGTCGGGCAGGATGCGCTTGATCGTGCCTTCGCCGGGTCCCTTGCCGAGCCAGGAGCCCGAGATGAAGCTTTCGAGCGCGGTCTCGGACTGGAAGTTCGTCGGCACGCCTGCGGTCATGGGCGGCGGCGGCTCCAGAAAGGCCTGAATGCGCGCATGCACGTGCGGCACGAATTTATAGGCGAGCAGGGCCGAGGAGACAGCGGCCCCGCCGATGCCCGCGACCCACATCCAGTGCAGACCAGCCAGGAAGAACAGGAAGGCCCAGACCATCGACACGAGCATGGTCTGGCCGAAGTCCGGCTGCAGCACGAGCGGCGCGACGCTCAGCGGAAACAGGAGCAGCGCGATGAGATTGCCCGGCACGTCCTTGCGCGCCGCGCCTTCCGCGAAGGCCCAGGCGCAGATCACGACGAAGGCGGGCTTCAGGAGCTCGGAGGGCTGGAGCCCGAAGATCCAGCGCTTCGCGCCTTTGACCTCGACGCCCCAGAAGAGCGTGGCGACGACGAGCGCGAGCGAGACGGCGAAGAGCGCCAGCGTGACGCGGCGCACGAGTCGCGGCGGCAGCATCGAGGCGCAAAACATGACGAGAAGCGCCGGCAGCAGGAAAGCCGCCTGCCAGTTGACGTAATAGAAAGTCGCCTTGTGCAGGCGCTCGGCCTCCGGCGGGCTTCCGGCCATCGAGAACACGAGTCCGGAGACGACGAGCAGCAGGATCGCCGCGAGCAGCCAACGATCGATGGTGTAGGCCCAGTCGGACAGGGGCGTGCGGTGGGCGCGCGACATCATGGGACGGCTCCTTGAGGCGTTGCGGCGAACTGTTGCGCGAGCGCGCGAAACGCGTCGCCGCGCTGCTCAAAATTGGCGAACTGGTCGTAGGACGCGCAGGCCGGCGCGAGCAGCACGACGGGTTCCGGGGCGGCGCTCAGCGCCGCGTCGCGCGCGGCCTGGGCGGTCGCGACGTCGAGCGCGCCGCAGCGCTCATAGGGCAGCGCGCCCTCGAGCGTCCTGGCGAAGGCGTCGCTTGACTCGCCGATGAGGTAGGCCTTGGCGATGCGCGGAAAGAATTCGCGCAACGGCTCGATGCCGCCCTCTTTCGGCTTGCCTCCGACGATCCAGTGGATGTCGGTGAAGCTCGCGAGAGCCTTGGCCGCAGCGTCGGCGTTCGTCGCCTTGCTGTCGTTGACGAAGAGCGTGCGTCCGGCGCGCGCAACCTCTTCCATGCGATGCGGAAGGCCTGGAAAGCTCGCGAGCCCCCGCGCGATCTCTTCGTCCTCCAGGCCGAGCTCCCAGCAGGCGGCGGCGGCGAAGATGGCGTTCTGAGCATTATGCGCGCCGCGCAGGGCCTTCGCGCCCGCGAGCGCGGCGATGAACTCCGCCTCCTCCGGACCGTGTCCGGCCTCGCGGAAGATCAGCCGGTCGCCCTCGACGTAAAAGCCCCAATCGAGGACGCGCGTCGCGGAGACCGGCAGGACGCGCTGGCCCTCGCGGGGCTCCGCGAGGAGGCGCGCGCCGATCGCATGGCAATAGGCGTCGTCGACGCCGACGAGTGCGATCTCCGACGCCGCAACCAGCCGCTCCTTCACCGCGGCATAGTTCTCGATCGAGCCGTGTCGGTCGATGTGATCGGGCGTCACATTGAGCAGCAGGCCGACAGTCGGCGCGAGCGAGGGCGCAAGGTCGATCTGGAACGACGAGCACTCGATCACGTGGATGCGTTCATCGCTCGGCGGCGCAAGCTCCAGGATCGGCGTGCCGATATTGCCGCCGAGCTGCGCATCCCGTCCCGCCTGGCGAAGGATGTGCGCGATCAGCGCCGTCGTCGTCGACTTGCCGTTGGTGCCGGTGATGGCGACGAAGGGCGAGCCGCCGGCGTGCGCGTCGCGCTCGCGGCAGAAGAGTTCGATGTCGCCGACGACCTCGATTCCGTTGGCGCGTGCGAGCTCCACGGTCCAGTGCGGGGCCGGGTGCGTGAGCGGCGCGCCGGGGGTGAGGATCAGCGCGTCGAACACCGCCCACTCCGCGCCCTTCAAATCCTCGACGTGCACGCCTGCGGTCACCGCCTTGGCGCGGCCCGCTTCCTGGTCGTCCCAGGCCGTGACGCTCGCACCGCCGGCGAGAAGCGCCTTGGCGGTCGCGAGGCCCGAGCCGCCGAGCCCGAAGAGCGCGACGCTTCTGCCGTCGAAACTCCGAACCGGCGTCATGGTCACCTCAGCTTCAGGGTCGAGAGGCCGATCAGCGCCAGCACGAAGGCGATGATCCAGAAGCGAATGACGATTTGCGGCTCCTTCCAGCCCTTCTTCTCGAAGTGGTGGTGGATCGGCGCCATGAGCAGGATGCGCTCGCCGGTGAGCTTGAAATAGCCGACCTGCAGGATGACGGACGCGCCCTCCAGCACGAAGAGTCCGCCGATGATCGGCAGCACGAGCTCCTGCTTGATCGACACGGCGACGACGCCGATGAGCCCGCCGAGCGCGAGCGACCCGGTGTCGCCCATGAAGATCTGCCGGCGGCGCGTTGAACCAGAGGAAGCCAAGGCCCGCGCCGATGAAAGCCGAGCAGACGATGGCGAGCTCGCCGACGCCCTGGACGTGGTTGACCTCGAGATAATGCGAGAATACCGAATTGCCCACGAGATAGGCGAAGATCGCGAAGGCGCCCGCCGCGATCATCGAGGGGACGATCGCAAGCCCGTCCAGGCCGTCGGTGAGATTGACGCAATTGCCCGCCGCGACGATGACGAAGGCGCCGAATGGCACGAAGAAATAGCCGAGGTTGATCGACCAGCCCTTGAGGATCGGGATGGCGAGCTTGGTCATGTCGTCGCCGCCGATGAGCGTCAGCGCATAGCAGGCGCCGCAGGCCGCAAGGAACTCCAGCAGCAGCCGCATTCGCGACGAGAAGCCCTCATGCGTCTGCTTCGTGACCTTGAGATAATCGTCATAGAAGCCGATCGCCCCGAAGGTGACGGTCACGAAGAGCACGATCCAAGTGAAATAATTCTTGAGGTTGCCCCAAAGCAGCGTGCTGGCGACGAGGCCGGAGAGGATCATGAGCCCTCCCATCGTCGGCGTGCCCTTCTTGGTCAGAAGGTGCGAGGCTGGACCATCCTCGCGGATCGGCTGGCCCTTGCCCTGCTTGAGGCGCAGCGCGGCGATGATCTGGGGTCCGAAGAAGAACACAAAAAACAGAGCGGTCGCAGCGGCGCAGGCTGCGCGAAACGTGATGTAACGAAAGACGTTGAGCGGACTGAAGAGATAGGAATACTCCGAGAGCAGCGTCAGCATCTTGTTTCCTTATTGGGCTGGAGCCGGCGCCGCGGACTTCTGGCGCAATCCGGCGACGATTGCGGACAGGCGCGACGCGTTCGAGCCCTTGACCATGACGGCGTCGCCGTCGCGTAGCGCGTCGAGCAACGGCTCCATGAGCTCACCGGCGCCGGCGCGATGCGCGCCGCGCATCTTCTCCGGGGCCGCGTAAAAGGCCCGCGCCATGAGCGGCCCGGTGGTGAACAGCAGGTCGATGTCGGCCTTCGCCAAATCCCGGCCGAGCTCGGCGTGGAGTTCGCCGGCGCTCGGTCCGAGCTCGAGCATGTCGCCGAGCACAGCGATACGGCGTCCCTTCCCTTCCGTCTTCGCTTGCGCCAAGAGCTCGATGGCTGCGCGCATCGAAGCGGGGTTGGCGTTGTAGCTCTCGTCGATCACGGTAATCCGGCGACCGTCGATGACCAGGGTCTCGCGTTTGCCGCGCCCGCCGTCCGCCTTGAAGTCAAGGAGCGCCGCCGCCGCCTCGTCGAGGTTGAGCTCGAAGAGCTGCGCGAGCAGCAGCGCCGCGAGCGCGTTCAGCGCCAGGTGACGTCCCGGCGCATTGAGCAGGAAGGTGACCTCCCGCCCAAAGAGCTCGGCGCGCACGAGTCCATGCTCATCGTCGGCTTCGTAGGAGAGCAGCCTTGCGTCGGCGCCCTCCCCGGCGCCGAAGCTCAGAACATGCTCGACATTTGCGGCGCGCGCCGCGTCGCGCAGACGTTCAAAGGTCTCGTCGTCACGGTTGATGATCGCGACCCCGCCTTCGAGCAGGCCGGTGAAGATTTCGGCCTTGGCGTCGGCGATCTGCTCCACCGAGGAGAAATGCGCCAGATGCGCCGGGGCGACGCGCGTCACGACGGAGACTTGCGGTTTCACGAGATCGACGAGCTTCGTGATCTCGCCCGCATGATTCATCCCGATCTCGAAGAAGGCGTAGCGCGTGCTGGCGGGCATGCGCGCGAGCGACAGCGGCACGCCCCAATGGTTGTTGTAGGAGGCGGGCGACACGTGCGTCGCGCCGACGCGCGAGAAGATGGCGCGCGCCATCTCCTTCGTCGAGGTCTTGCCGACGGATCCCGTGATCGCCGCGACATAGGCGCCGGTGCGCGAGCGCGCATAGGCGCCGAGACGCTCGAGTGACGCCTGCACGTCCCTGACGATCATGAGCGGACCGGCGCCGGAGAGCGCGCGCGCATGCTCTTCATCAACAACCGCGGCGACCGCGCCCTTCGCGAAGGCGTCGCGAACGAATTCGTGGCCGTCGCGCGAATCGCCCCTCAGCGCGATGAAAAGATCGCCCTTCTGGAGCGTGCGCGTGTCGATCGAAACGCCCGAGGCCGAGCGCGGCAGGCCGCCGCTGACCCTGGCGTGCAGCGCGCCGACGAGCGCGAGCCCAGACCATAGCGGATCCTGATTCATCTGCCCTGTTCCTTTCCGTGCCGCTCCCGGAGCTGCGCCAGGGCGGCGGCAATGACGGCGTGATCCGAAAAAGGCAAAGTCGTCTTCCCGATGATCTGGCCGGTTTCGTGACCCTTGCCTGCGACGATTAGAACATCCCCGGAATTGAGGCAATTGACGGCGGTTTCGATGGCGAGCCGCCGGTCGCCGATCTCGATGACGTCGCCTCGCCCCGCGTCACGCGCGCCGGCGAGCACCTCCGCCCGAATCTGCGCAGGGTCTTCGCCGCGCGGATTGTCGTCGGTCACGATGACGCGGTCGGCCGCGCGGGCGGCGATCTCGCCCATCAGCGGACGCTTGCCCCTGTCGCGGTCGCCGCCGCAGCCGAACACGACGACAAGCCGGCCTTCCGTCAGCGGACGCAAAGTCTCGATGACTTTTTCGAGCGCGTCGGGCTTGTGAGCATAGTCCACGAAAACCGCAGCGCCGTCGCTGTCGCCCACGAGCTCGAGACGGCCGGGCGCGCCCTTGAGCCGCTCGAGGGCGCCGAAAACGCGCGCGGGCGCGCCGCCTGATACGATCGCGAGGCCGGCGGCGACGAGCGCGTTGGATGTCTGGAACGCGCCCGCGAGCGGCAGGTCGAGCTCGTAGTCGACGCCCGCATGCCGCAGACGCAGGCCGGTCGCGAGCGCGCGCGGCGTCGCCTCCACGAGCGTGAGGTCGCGGCCCTTGGCGCCTATGCTGAATTCCTTGAGACCGCGCGCGCGCAAGACTTCGGCGACGCGAGACGCCATGTCGCCATCGGCGTCGACGACGACGGGCCGGCCCGCTTGCATGAGCGTGTCGAAGAGCCGCATCTTCGCGGCGAAATAAGACTCCATGTCGGGATGGAGATCGAGATGGTCGCGTGAAAAATTCGTGAAGGCCCCGACGGCGATCTCGACGCCGTCGAGCCGGCGCTGCTCTATGCCGAGCGAGGAAGCCTCCATCGCGAGATGCGTGACGCCTCGGCGCGCGAGGTCGTCGAGCGTGCGATGCAGTTCGACGGGCCCCGGAGTTGTCAATGAGCCGTAATGTGCGCCCGTCGAGTCGACGACGCCGACCGTGCCCAGCGACGCTGCGTGAACGCCTTGCGACTCCCAGAGCTGACGCAGAAAGGCGACGACCGACGTCTTGCCGCTCGTGCCGGTGACGGCGGCGATCGTCTGAGGCTGTCGCGGATAGAACTTGGCGGCGGCCCGCGCGAGCGCGCGGCGCACGTCCTGGACGACGACCACCGGGAGCCCGCAGTCGGCGCCGCGCGGCGCGACGAC
>DATHCI010000066.1:0-21120 GCA_035319645.1 Methylocystis sp.
AGCTGCCGCCCGAAACATAGGGCGATATTCTATTTGACAAACCCAACACATGCGCTAATGTGTGGCCATAGAGAGGAATCGTCCCAATGGCCAGCGTCCTGAACGAGCCTTACTTCCAAGACGAAGCAGCTGCTTTCGCGCGGCTGGAGGCTATCGTTTGGCCAGAAGGTCCCGTTTGCCCGCACTGCGGGAACAAAGACCGCATTGGCGTCCTCAAGAACCAACGCACGAAACCGAGCAAGAAGAACCCAGAGGGCATCGAACGGCATGGGCTTAAAAAGTGCTACGCGTGCCGCAAGCAATTCACGGTTCGCATTGGCGCGGTTTTCGAGGATAGCCCGGTTCCTCTGCATGTCTGGTTCCAAGCCGCCTATCTGATGTGCTCCAGCAAGAAGGGCGTCTCCAGCAACCAGCTTCACCGCACTCTGGGCGTCTCTCTGCAAACCGCATGGTTCATGAGCCATCGGCTACGCGAGGCCATGCGTTCTGGCGCCCTCGCTTTCCCATTCGGGAGCGACGGTGGCGCGGTCGAGATCGACGAAACCTTCATCGGTCGCAAGAAGGATATGCCGAAGCGCCGCGGCTTCGCGCATAAGCACGCCGTCTTGTCCCTCGTTGACCGCAACACCAAGCAAGTTCGCTCTTTCCATGTGGGCGGGACCAGCGCGAAGGACCTCATGCCCATCATTAAGGAGAACGTGGCCAAGGAAGCCGCGATCATGACCGATGAGGCTGGCCAATATGAGCGCATTGGCGACCACTTCGCCAGCCATGAGAGAGTCAACCACAGCCAAGAGGCATACGTTCGAGGCGACGCTCGAACGAACACGGCTGAGGGCTACTACAGCATCTTCAAGCGCGGCATGAAGGGCGTATATCAGCATTGCTCCGAAAAGCACCTTCACCGCTATGTCGCCGAGTTTGACTTCCGCTACAACAATCGCGTTCGCCTCGGCTGCGACGATTTGGAGCGGACGAATCGAGGCTTAGGTGGAGTCGTGGGCAGGAGACTAACTTATCGGGACTCCGCATGGGCGTAGCTCCTATCGCCAAAGGAGGCCCTGACCCGCTCGCGGGAGGCTTCTATACCGTGCGAGAGGCGGCGCGCCTGCTCAGCATGCCCAATTCTGGAGTGATCGCAGCTTGGCTCAAAGGCCGAGGACCGCGGGGTACGCCTGTAATCCATAGGCAATATGCGCCGATAGACAATGTGCAAGAGCTAGGATTTCTTGATCTGATTGAAGTTAGGTTCATAGAGCATTTCCGTAAAATAGGGTATAGCCTTCAAAGCTTGCGTAAAGCAGCAGACACTGCTCGCGCGGAGTTAAAATGCGAACATCCGTTCGCATTATATGGGGCAAAGTTTGTTGCTGAGCGGAAAAATATATTTTTGACTGTGGCAAAGAGCGAGGGAGATTCAAAGCTGCTAAATCTCGTTACAAGGCAATACGCCATGTACGCAGTTTTGGAAGACGTATTATCTCGTGGCATAATCTTTGACCCGACATCCGGGCTTGCAGAAAAATGGCGACCGCGGGACAAGGAGTACCCGCATGTCATTATTGATCCTAAAGTTGTCTATGGACAGCCATTTGTGGAGCCCGTTCGAGTTCCGACAGATGCCATATTTGCTACATGGAATGCGGAAGGCGGCGATTATAAAGCCGTGGCGAATTGGTATGAAATAGATGAGTCTCTCGCGAAAGAGGCTGTAGAGTTTGAATTGTCTCTACCAAACTAAAGGAAGCTTTTGAAAATAAGAGCAGACGAGCATATTTCTCCGAAACTCATCCGGGCGGTGCAATCCATCGCCTTGTCAGTAGGATGGGAGCTAACGCACGTTCGCGACTTCAACTCAGCTAGAACGGCTGATGAGACTTGGATTCCGCGTTTTGTTGCCGAAGGAGGACAGGCAATTCTTTCTGCCGACAGAAAAATTATGGCGCGGCCTCATCAGCTCAACGCTTTGATTGATGGAAGGCTGATTGGCGTGTTTTTACCTTCAAAATGGGCGGAGGCCCGAGGCCACGCTCAGGCCGCCCATTTGCTATGGTGGTGGCCTAGGATCGAGGCTGCAATCTCTAGCAGCAAAGTGGGGCAGTGCTGGAGGGTCCCCTATGACTTCGGAGAAGGCGCCGTCGAAGAAATCAAAATCAGCCGTCCCGCCCGTCTCGCCAAGGGGACAGGGTGAGGGTCAAGATGCGGCACAATTCTCTCGCTTCGTCGAAACCGCTCGCGCCTTAGGCTGTGACGAAGACAAGGAGCGCTTCGAGGCGCAGCTAGGCAAGATTGCGGAGCATAAGCCAACTAAAGAGAAAACCTTGCCGAAGCCGGTGAGGCGCGAGCGTAAGAAGAAACCTAACGCGTCTTAACCTCACTCGGTCCGCTCCAAATACACCCTTTGCCATATTGCATTTCGAGGGGAGACTTAGCTTTAAAAATGTCGTTGGCCTCAATGGTAACTTCTTGAGTTCCTCCGCCCTTTAACTTTATCTTGGCTTTGTAGGTCCTGGGAGTCATTGCAGCCTCCGGTGTGGCGGGAATCGCCATTCACAACCTACCCCTGGCGATGGGTTTGTCAAATTGGATATCGCCAACATTTTTTACGTTCATCCGCACTTCCGCGCGCCTAGGCCCAGCCGAGCGGGAGCCCGATTAGGCTTTCGAACACTGTAAACATTAGCCAAATCGGAGAGATTCAGCACAATTCTCGCCAGGAGTTGCTACGCTCGTCTCATGACAGCTTTCGCCTTGAGGTCAGGCCATGGTTCCCCGTCGCAACACCAATGCCGTGAGCCGGGCGGCCGCCCCGCTGCTTCTTCTCTTGCTGGCCGCGACGCCGGCCATGGCGGGCGACTGCGGCTATGACGGCTGTTTCCCGCCGCGCGCCTATTACGGCGGCTATACTTACCATTATTTGGGGTTGGCCCCCGCCGCCTGCTGCGGCGCGGACGGCGTGTATTATCCAGACGCGGCCTATGACTGGGGACTGGGTTACGATTACGCGGCGGGCAAGCCCCCCGCCTATGATGGGCTCACGGGCGTCCCCCCGAATTTCCAGCCGCCGCGCGAGCTCTACCGTCCGCCGATCTGTCTGAAGCGCGTGCCGACGGCTCCCCGCCATGCGCGCTGGGCCTGGCGCCGCAATGTGCAATATCGTCCGTGAGCGTTCCCGCTCTCGCTCACGCGAGCTCCTTCTTCACCGCCTCGATGAGCTGCTTCAGCGTGAACGGCTTCGGCAGGAAGGCGAAGTCGCCCTCCGGCAGGTTCTTCGCGAAGGCCTCCTCGGCGTAGCCCGAGACGAAGATCACCTTCGCCGTCACGCCGCGCTTCCTGAGCTCCTTGAACATCGCCGGCCCGTCCATCTCGGGCATCACGACGTCGGAGACGATGAGGTCGATCTTGCCCCGCTCGCGCGCCACGACCTCCAGCGCCTCCAGGCCCGAGCCCGCTTCCAGCACCGTATAGCCGCGCGAGGACAGCGCGCGCACGCCGAAGGCGCGCACCGCGTCCTCATCCTCGACGAGCAGGATCACCCCCTGTCCGGTGAGATCCGCGGCGGGCTTCGCCGCGGCCTCCGCCGGCGCCGCGACCTCGCCGGGCTGCGGGACGTGGCGGGGCAGGAGGATTCGGAAGGTCGCGCCCTTGCCCGGCGCGCTCTCGACGAAGACGAAGCCGCCGGACTGCCGCACGATGCCGAACACCATCGATAGTCCAAGCCCCGTGCCCTTGCCGACTTCCTTGGTCGTGAAGAAGGGCTCGAAGATCTTCTCCTTGACCTCCGGCGCGATGCCGTGGCCCGTGTCCTCGACCTCGATAAGCACATAGTCCGCGGGCGGCAGCGTGCTCTCCTTGAGCGAGGCGCATTCCGCCGCGGGCAGGTTGCGCGTGCGCAAGAAGATCTTGCCGCCGCTCTCGGGCATGGCGTCGCGGGCGTTGACGACGAGATTGATGATGACCTGCTCGAACTGGTTTATGTCCGCCTTGACGGCCCAGAGGTCGCGCCCGTGACGCAGATCGAGCTCGACCTTCTCGCCGACGAGCCGTCGCAGCAGGATCTGCAGCTCGGAGAGCGCGTCTCCAAGCTGGAGCACCTGTGGTCGCAGCGTCTGGCGGCGCGAGAAAGCGAGCAGCTGACGCGTGAGTCCGGCGGCGCGCGTCGCCGTCTGCTTGATCTGCATGATGTCCTGGAAGGACGGGTCGGTCGGGCGGTGATTGGCGAGCAAAAAGTCGGAATAGCCGAGGATCGCGGTCAGCATGTTGTTGAAGTCGTGGGCGACGCCGCCCGCGAGCTGGCCCACCGCCTGCATCTTCTGGGACTGTGCGAACTCTTCCTGCAGCTTGCGTTTCTCGCTGGCGTCGAGCGCGAAAACGAGCGCGCTCCTTTCGCCGGCGTCCTGGTCGGGCGAGACGAAGAAACGGAGCGCGCGCGCGGCGTCCTTCTTTTCGGCTCCGCCGTCCTCGAGCGTCACGTCCACGGGCTCGAGATCGCCGCGACCGTCTAGAGCGGCGAGGACCGCGTTCTCGAGCGCCGTCGCCTCACGCTGGCTCACTCCGGGCAGCAGGCGCCACAGCGCCGTCTCGCTCCGGCCCAGGGCCTGCGGCAGCTGGCGCGCGAAGGCGGCGTTGGCGCGACGCACGCGGCCCTTCTCGTCGAGGATCGCGATCGCAACGGGCGTCGAGTTGAAGAAACGCGCGAATTTGACCTCCGCGGCGCGCAGATCCTCTTCAGGCTGTTCGCCCGGGGCGCGGTTCAAGACGAGCGTGCGCGACGCGCCGGGCGCGCCGTCCTGTCCGAAGGCGACGCGGTGCAGCAGCCGCACCGGCAGCGAACGCCCGTTGCGGCGCTTTAAGTCGAGGTCGAACTGCTGTGTGCGCACCTCTGCGGGCGCGCCGGAGCCCGGCGCGAGCAGCGCCGCGCCGTTGCCGACGACGATATCGAACAGCGTGAGCCCGCCCGATCCCGCCTGCGTGAGATCGTAGCCGAGCCAGCCGGCGAGGGTCTTGTTCATATAGGGAATCGCGCCGTCGGGCTCGGCGGAGAAAAATCCGGCCGGCGCATGATCGAGAAAGTCGATCGCATGCTGGAGCTGCTGGAACGAGCTCTCCTGGCGCTGCCGGTCGGCGGTCACGTCCGCGACCGACCACAGCGCCGCCCGCGCGCCGAGCTGCAGCAGCGGGCTGACCCTTATCCGATACCAGGCTGCGGGCCCTCCCCCCCCGAGCGGCGGCGCGAGCCGCAGGTCCTCGACATGCCTTCGACCGCCGCGCGCCGCTTGCGACAGACGATAGACGGCTTCCGACACCTCCGGCGGTCCTGAGAACAGCCGCTCGACGGTCAGAAGTCCGCTCGCGTCCTGCGCGCCGCAGAGCGCCATGTAGGCTTCGTTGGCGTAGACGATTTGCGCTTCGCCCTGTGTCGCGAGCAGCCCTTCCGCGCTCGTGTCAGAGATGAGCTTGGTGATGTCGTTGCGCGCCTTGGTCGTCGAGAATTGCAGCAAGCCGACCGCGAAGGCGAAGGTCGAGAAGACGCCGGCGACGGCGAAGATCGCGATCGCCCCCGCGATGACGCGCGAGGCCGCGCCGGGCGCGAACAAAGCCGCCGCCATCACGCCGACGAGCGCCAGCGCCAGCGTCACGACGAGCGCCGCGTGGCTCTTGCGCTCGCTGCGGTCGTAGACGGACGAAGCCGGGTTGGAGGACATGGTCTTCGCCTCGCCGAGGGAAGTCGCTACGGCCGAAGAATCCTCTTTGCCGACCGCGCGACGGTTTCTTCAAAGAATCATTCGCCAAGAATGGCCTCGCGCGCGCGCAATGGCAATCTCGGCCGGGCGTCGGTGGGCGAATTTGCGCCGTTTCCGAAATCTGTTAACCATTGATTAACCTTCCCGAAGGCGCATGTCGAAAAAGCTGATAGTTTGGTTGAGAACGTTCGACGCCGACGCCAGAGAGAGACCCGAGGTTCATGCAAAATATCCTGCAGTCGCCGGTGCTGAATATTCTCGCCGCGGGCGTTCTCATTCTCTTGGCGCTCGCCGTGCTGGTCTATGTGGCAAGGCAGCTTTTTGGGCGCAAGATCCGCTCGCCTGGGCCCCGCAACCGTCCCCGCCGCCTCGACGTCGTCGACGTTTTCGACCTCGACCGCGAACGCCAGCTCATCATCGTGCGCCGCGACAACATCGAGCATCTGCTGCTCATCGGCGGCCCGAACGACGTGCTCGTCGAGAGCGCCATCCATCGCGGCGAGGTCGCCGCCGCGCGGGCGCCCGAGCCGCGGGAGGCGAGGCCGTCGGTTTCGACGCCCAGCTGGCCGCAAGCGCCCGAGGCGCCTGCGGCTGCGCCGGCCGAGCCGCCGCGGCAGCCGCCGGCGCGCGCGCCCGCTCCGCGAGAGGCCGTTGCGGCCGCGGAGCCTCCCAAACGCTCCCCGCCGGAGCCGGCGCGTCCGCCGCAGCCCGCCCCGGCTCCGCCCGAGGCGCCGCCGCCCGCGGCCGTTGCGCAAGAGCCGCCGCCGCGTCCGCAGCCCCCGCCGCCGCGCCCGCAAGCGCCGCCGCCGCGCCCTCAGCCAGCGCCGCAGCCGGTCGAGACGTCGTCCCCGATCGCGGCTCCGCCTCCTCCCGCGGAGCCAGCGCCCCAGCCCCAACCGCCGGCGCGCCCGGCCGCCCCGCCGCACTTGCGGCCCCCGTCGCCTCGGCCCCCGCCGCCGCCTTTCCTCACCCGCACGCAGAAGTTCACGCCGCCAGCGCCGAAGGCGCCGCCGCGCCCGCCGGAGGCGCCGCAGCCTGCGCCCCCATCAGAGGAGGGATCGCTCGCGCCGACGCCGGTCGAGCCGACTCCGCCAGAGGCTGGGCGCCCCGCGCCGCCCCCGGAGGAAAGTGCGCTCGAGTCTCTCGAAGCAGAGATGGCGCGCCTGCTCGGACGGCCTGACGACCACTCCTGAGCGCGGCGCTTGCGCTTCGTCCGCGGCGGCTTTCAGTCGTCGCGGTAAACTTTTTCGCGCCGTTCGTGACGCTCTTGCGCCTCGATCGAGAGCGTGGCGATCGGACGCGCGTCGAGCCGCTTGATCGAAATCGGTTCGCCCGTCTCTTCGCAATAGCCGTAAACGCCATCCTCGATTCGACCAAGCGCCGCGTCGATCTTGGCGATCAGCTTGCGTTGCCGGTCGCGGGAGCGCAGCTCGATGGAGCGGTCGGTCTCGGATGAGGCGCGATCCGCGAAATCGGGATGATTTTCATTGTCCGTCTGCAGGGCGACGAGCGTCTCGCGACTTTCCTGGAGGATCTCCTCCTTCCAGGCGAGGAGCTTGCGCTTGAAATATTCGCGCTGCCGCTCGTTCATGAACGGCTCGTCTTCGCTGGGCTTGTAGCAATCATCGAGTTCGACGGTCATCGCCAGACTTCCCCGTAGCCCGATAGGCGGCGCCTATATAGCCGCGAGCCGAGCCGGATACAACAATCCGCCGCGCAACTCCGCGCATGCAGGGATTTATCGCGGGATATCGTCCGGGAGGAAATGTCTGGAGCGCGCGAATCATCGCGCTGGCCGGGGCGCCCGACGACACTTTGGGAGGCGTGCGGTTTAGCTCTGAAGCCTGGTCAGGAGGGACACCAGGGCGCCGCCATGCCGCTCGAGCCGACCTTCGAGATCGAGGTCGAGCAGCGCGCCCTGCACTTCGCGCGCCGGCAGGCCGCTCGCCCGGATGAGCTCGTCGAGCGACACCGGCGTCGGCGACAGCAGCGACAGCACGGCTTCGCGCGCGTCCGCGGCGGCGCTCAGTGCGACGCCCTGCGGCGCCGGGTCGGGCGAAGGCGGCGGGGAAGGGGGCTGGGAAGAGGGCGGGGGACTTGGAAACTTCCGCGCCGCCTCGCGAAACGAGAACAGGTCCAGTTCGTCGAAGAGCGGCTCCGCTTCTTCAGCCGACTCGCCTTCGCCAAAGAGATCCGCCCCCGGGCGTGGACCCGGTCTCGCGGAGGCCAAGGCGCGAATCACGTCCTCCGCCCGGGTGCATAGGCTTGCGCCCTCGCGCAGGAGGTCGTTGGTCCCTTCGGCGCGCGGGTCGAGCGGCGATCCCGGCGCGGCGAACACCTCCCGCCCCTGTTCCGCGGCGAAGCGCGCCGTGATCAGCGAGCCGGAGCGGCGCGCCGCTTCGACGACGACGACGGCGCGCGACACGCCGGACACCAGGCGGTTGCGGCGCGGGAAATCGCGGCCGCGCGGCTCCCATTCCAGGGGCATTTCGGATATGGCGGCGCCGCCCGAGGCGACGATCTCCTCGAGGAGCTCGACGTTTTCGGCGGGGTAGGGCCGCGCGTGGCCCCCCGCGAGCACGGCGATTGCGCCGCCCGCGAGACTCGCGCGATGCGCCGCGGCGTCGACGCCGCGCGCGAGCCCCGAGACGACAGAGAGGTCGGCGCGCACGAAGTCGCGCGCGAGAAGCTGCGCGAGCGCCGTCCCTGCCGAGGAGGCGTTGCGGGCGCCGACGATCGCCACGCAGTCACGCTTCAGGGCGGCAGCCTCGCCGCGTAGCGCTAAAAGCGGCGGGGCGTTGTCGATCTCGCGCAGCAGCGGCGGATAGTCCGCGTCGCTCGTGGCGAGGAAGCGCACGCCCATCCTGCGCGCGGCTTCGAGCTCAGCCAGCGCCTCGTCGCGAGAGAACAGGCCGATGGCGCGTCCGCCAATCTGACGCGCCACGAGCCCGGGCAGCGCCTCAAGCGCCGCAGCCGCTCCGCCATAGCGGTTGAGCAGCTGGCGGAATGTGCGCGGCCCAATATTTTCGCTGCGAATGAGCCGCAGCCAGTCAACGAGCTGCGACTCGGAGAGGCGGGTCGGCGTCTCTCCCGCCGCGCTCACGACTTCTCTCCGATGCGGCTCTCCGTCCCCGCGCGGAGCCGTTCGATGTTGTCGCGGTGCTTCCACCAAAGCAGCGCAGAGAGGGCGGTGAAAACGAGCGCTGCGTCGAAGCGACCGAAGAGGGCGAGCAGGACCGGCGTCGCGCCGGAGGCGATGAGCGCCGCAAGCGACGAATAGCCAGAGGTCTTCGCCGCCGCGAGCCAAATGAGGCAGAATGATAGCCCGCTCAACCCGTGCACGGCGAGAAGCGCGCCGATGAAGGTGGCGACGCCCTTGCCGCCGCGAAACCGCAGCCAGATTGGCGCGACATGGCCGAGAAAGGCTCCGAGCGCCGCGATGAGCTCGCCATGAGGCGCGAGCGCGCCGCCGATGAGAACGCCGACCGCGCCTTTCAAAGCGTCGAGAAAAAGCGTCGCGGCGGCAAGATCTTTGCGCCCGGTGCGCAGCACGTTGGTCGCGCCGATGTTGCCGGAGCCGATGGCGCGCAGATCTCCGGCGCCGGCGAGGCGCGTCAGGATGAGGCCAAAAGGGATGGAGCCCAACAGATAGGCAAGCGCGAAGACTCCCGCCCAGCCCAAAACCCAATGAGTCTCCATCTCAAAGACCGCTCCTTCGCAGGCGCGAGCGCCTGCATTTCGAGGATGTTGACGAATGCTAGCCGAGGCCGCGCCGACGGGCAACCGCTCGCCGCGAGGAAGCCGCGCACCCCCGGGCTTCGCATTGACCTTGACGGTGGAACCGGCTATGCGACTCTCCATGACCACGAAACCCTTCGACAGATGGCGGAGCGGGTCCACGGCGGCGTCGCTGCTCGTGGCCTATCTGCTTGTCGTTCAGGGTTTCGTGACGGCTTTCGCCGGCGTTCCGCTGGGCGGCGGAAGCGGAGCTTTCGCCGCCGGCGCGCTGTGCGCCTCGTCGACGGCTACGCAAGCGGCTGGCGGCAAGAGTCTGCCGGCGCAGACCAACCGCCATTCCGAACAGTGCTGCATATTTCATTGCGCCGGCGCCGGCGCGCCGCCGGTCGAGGCGGAAACGGCCGCCGTGGCGCGAAGCTGGCGCCTGCAGGCCGTGCGCTGGGCGGATGGGGAAGCGTCGCGCGCGCCCCGGTCGCTCCTGCCGGTCGGTTCGAGGGCGCCGCCCAAAACCGTCGTGTGATCGCGGCGAAGCGCCGCACCGTGTCGCGTTCTCGCGCCTGATCTGAAGCGCAGCAACGCATCCCACTCCCGGACATCCGAGCGGCGTCTCGCCGCTGCGCGCACCTTTCGAAACCCTTGCGCCGCCGAGCTTGGAGGCGACGCAATTCGTCGAAAGGGAAGCGTGTCAGGCTCGCCAGAGGCGGCCTTGGAGCCCAACACGACGACCCGATCACGATGGAACCCGTCGCCCTCAACCTTTCGTCCCGCAGCCATAATGGTTGCGCGGCCCCCGGCCGCCGCGGGCGGCCGCCGAAATTAGCCCGCAGAGATCCGCCCGCGGCAGACGCCTCCTCGCCCGAAGCGCCCGCCGCCCCGCAACTCGTCCAAGTCGTCGAAAGCTACTTCGATCTCGAAGGTCGGCCGATAAAGCGCAAGAGCCTCGGCGCGGCGCGCGTCGAACGCAGCTACGACGCCAGGGGCAACCAGGTCGAAGAGGCCTATTTCAACACCGACGGGGCGCCCACGCGGCGCAAGGGCCTTGGCGCCGCGAGCATCCGCTGGCGTTACGACAGCGATGGAAAACGCGTGGAGGCCGCGCTCTTCGGCCCGGACGGCGATCTGCTGTCGAGGCGCGACGAGATCGTGATGGAGAAGGCCTGACCGGTCGCGGGCGGCGGGCGGCGAATCGCTGGCAATTCGCCATTCGCCGTTCGGGCGAGATTGTTCGCATATTGTTCTTGCACGGCCCGCCGGAGCCGATTAAGCTCCGCAAAGTTGGCGTTGGCGAAAATTTCTGGAGCAGATCATGGTGGTCAGAGTGGCGACCGTCGCCTTCGAAGGCATCGAGGCGAAGCACGTCGACGTGCAGGTGCATCTCTCCGGCGGAGCTGTGGTCTTCGGGCTGGTCGGCCTGGCCGACAAGGCGGTCGGCGAGTCGCGGGACCGCGTGCGCGCCGCGCTGAACGCCTCGGGCCTCGCCTTGCCGGCGAAGCGCATAACCGTCAACCTCGCTCCCGCCGACATGCCGAAGGAGGGCGCCCATTACGATCTGCCGATCGCGCTCGGCATCATGGCGGCGATCGGCGCGATCCCCTCCGACGCGCTTGACGGCTATACGGTGCTCGGAGAGCTCGCGCTCGACGGATCGCTGACGCCCGTCGCCGGGGTTCTGCCGGCGGCGGTCGCCGCCAACATGCGGGGCCACGGTCTCATCTGCCCCGCCGAGTGCGGACCCGAGGCGGCCTGGGCCTCCGAGGACATGGACGTCATCGCGCCGCGCTCGCTGATCCAGCTCGTCAACCACCTCAAGGGAACCCAGGCGCTCTCGCGACCCCGCCCGGCGGTTCGTGGCGGCGCGACCGACGCGGCGCCCGACCTGGCCGACGTCAAGGGGCAGGAGAGCGCCAAGCGCGCGCTGGAGATCGCGGCCGCGGGCGGCCACAATCTGCTCATGAACGGCCCGCCTGGGGCCGGCAAGTCGATGCTGGCGGCGCGCCTGCCGTCGATCCTGCCGCCGCTCGAGCCGCGCGAGCTGCTCGAGGTCGCGATGATTCATTCCGTCGCCGGCGAGCTCGCGGGCGGCGCGCTCACCGACCGCCGGCCGTTCCGCGCGCCGCATCATTCGGCCTCGATGCCTGCGCTCGTCGGGGGCGGACCGCACGCCAAGCCCGGCGAGATCTCGCTCGCCCACAATGGCGTGCTATTCCTCGACGAGCTGCCCGAATTCTCACCGCAAGCGTTGGACGCGCTCCGCCAGCCGCTGGAGACCGGCGAGGTTCTCATCGCCCGCGCCAGCCATCGCGCCGTCTATCCCGCGCGCTTCCAGCTCGTCGCGGCCATGAACCCCTGCCGCTGCGGTTATGCGTCGAGTCCCGGCTACGCCTGCAAGCGCCAGCCGAACGAGCGTTGCGCCGCGCAGTATCAGGGGCGTCTCTCGGGACCGCTGCTCGACCGCTTCGACTTGCAGATCGAGGTCGCGGCGATTCTTGCCGCCGATCTCGTTCTGCCGCCCCCGGCTGAGAACTCCCGCATCGTCGCCGCGCGCGTGGCCGCGGCGCGCGAGGCGCAGCGAAAGCGTTACGCCGCGCTGGGGCGGCCCGATGTGACCTTCAACACGGCCGCGCCGGCGAAGCTCATCGAGAGCGCGGTCGAGCTCGACGCCGGCGGAACGGCGCTGATCCGCGAGGCCTCCGAACGCTTCGCGCTGTCCGCGCGGGGCTTCCACCGGGTGCTGAAGCTCGCGCGCACCATCGCCGATCTCGAGGGCGCTGGGGGCGTTTCGCGCCGGCATCTTGCGGAGGCGCTCTCCTATCGCGCCGGCCTCGCTTCCATGCGCCATGCGGCCTGAGCCTTGCGCGCGATAGCCTAATGGCCTTCAGCCCGGCGCAGATCGCCCTCAGTCTCGGTCTCGCGCTGTTGGCCGGCGCCGGCGGCGCGGCGCTCGCGCATTGGCGCTCGCGACGCGCGGAAATCGGCGCGTTGCGCGCCGAAATACAGTCGCTGCGCGCCGAGGCGGCGGCGCGCGAGCGGGCTGAGGCGGCGAGCGCGGCGAAGTCGCGCTTCCTCGCCGCCGTGAGCCACGAGATCCGCACGCCGCTCAATGGAATTCTCGGCCTTTCGCAATTGCTCGCGCGCACGTCGCTCGAGGCCGAGCAGGCGAGCTACGTCGAGGCGATCGGCGACTGCGCGCGCTCGCTCGGCCGGCTCATCGACGATATCCTGGATTTCTCCAAGATCGAGGCCGGCAAGCTCGACTTGCGCCGACAGGAATTCGTCCTCGCAAGCCTCGTCGAGAGCGTCGTCGAGCTGCTTGCGCCGCGCGCGCACGACAAAGGCCTCGAGATCGCAAGCTTCGTATCCGTGCGGGCGCCCACACGGATCGTGGGCGACGAAGCGCGGCTGCGCCAGGCCCTGCTGAACCTCGTCGGCAACGCCGTGAAATTCACGAGCAGCGGCGGCGTCGGCGTGCGCGTCGAAGTTCCGGCGCCCGGCGCGCTGCGTTTCTCTGTCATTGACACGGGGCCAGGCGTGCCGCCAGCAGCGCGGGTCAAGATATTCGAGGAGTTCGAGCAGGGCGAAGATGCGACGACGCGAAAAGAGGGCGGAACCGGGCTCGGGCTCGCGATCTCCCGGCGTCTCATTGAAGCCATGGGCGGCGCGCTCGAGCTTGCGTCCGCATCGGAACAGGGATCGACCTTTGCCTTGACCCTGCCGATCGAGACGGGCGAAGCCACGCCGGGAGGGCCGCTCGCTGGCCTTTCGGCGCTCATCGTCACGCGCTCGCGTTTCGAAGGCCCCTATATTGCGGATTACCTCCGCGACGCCGGCGCGAGCGCCGAGATCGCCGCCGGACAGGCGGCGACGGCGCGGCTCGCAGAGCCTGCGGCGCCTTTCGGGGCCGTTTTCGTCGATTGCGGACTAGGCGAAGCCGCCGTCCATGAGATCGCGGAACAGGCGCGTGCGGCCAAAGCGGGGCGGCTGTTCCTGATGTTCTCGCCGCTCGAGCGGCACGCTTTCGGACAGGCGGCCCTGCCGCACTTCGACGGATGGGTCGTCAAGCCCGCGCGCGGGGCGAGTCTCGTCGCGCGTGTCGCAGAGCGCCCGCCCGAGGCGGCCCAGACCGTGCGACCACGGACTTTCGCGGGCCTCGCGGGGCTGCGCGCCCTCGTCGCTGAAGACAATGATATCAACGCGCTCATCGCGATGCGGCAGCTCACCGCCCTCGGCGCTCTGCCGACGCGCGCGGAGGACGGCGCGCGCGCCGTCGAGCTCGCGGCCGCCGCGATTGCGGGGGAAGCGACCCCTTTCGACGTGATTCTGATGGACCTCTCCATGCCGCGCCTCGACGGTCTCGAGGCGGCGCGACGGATCCGCGCGCGCGAATCCGCCGCGGGAGCGCGGCGCACGCCGATTCTCGCGCTGACCGCGAGCGCGCTGGAAGAGGGATTCGCGGCCGCGCGTTCGGCGGGAATCGACGTCATGCTGAAGAAGCCGATCGAGTTCGAAGCGCTCGCCGAAGCCATTCGCGCCGCGCAGCCTTGAGGCTGCGAGCGTCTCAGCGCAGAGCGGCGGACTTCTGGCCCTTCGCCCGCGCCGGCGCGTCCGGTGCAAGTCGAGCCTCGTTACTTTCGCGCACGTCGGGCGCAATCGCTTGGGCGACGGATTCCCCGCCATCGCGCCTCAACTCGGCCGCAGCGAGCGACTTGAGGCCGCGTCCGATATCCGTCAACAGGATCTGGCGGCAGTGGCCTGGAGTCCCGGCGACGAAGGGGCGTCTGGCGTCTTCCTCCTGCATCGCCTTCGTCTGATCGGGTCTCCAGAGGCGCTTGACCAGCCCCTTCTCGATCAGCCCCTCATCCGCGGCGATGCGCAAGCGCATGCGGCTGGTTGCTCTGTCGAACTCGCAGATCACGTCGCGATCGCCGATGTTCGATTCGTCGTACTCCGGCAGCTCCAGCAGGCGGTCGAACTCCCAAGCGGCGAGACGTTTGCCCGCTTCGAAAATCTTGCGCTGATCGTCTTCAGTCAGGTTCAGGTTCGCGCCGACGAACGTGAATTCGCGCAGCGTAATCCTCCGGTCCCCGATCTCCACGGTTTCGGTGCGCGCGAATAGCCGATCGAAGGCGCCAGGGTCGAGGTAGAGCAGCTTCGCCGCGACCGCGCCCGCAATGAGGGAGAAGGTCAGCAGGGCGCATGCCCTGGCCAGCCTGTGGATCTCCTCCGAAAGCGACTTCTTCATCGGTTTGCTCCGATTAGCCGGGGCCGGACAGGCCGCGTCGTCATCGTGATGTCGCCATCATGCCTGCCGCGACGAACAGCGCTGTGCGGTCACGCACACGGCGCGCGTTGGCCCACCTTGGTTAACGCGGCGCCGGTCTCAACTGTTCCACGGAGGATTCGGAGCTGCGGGCTAAGCCGGCTAAGGCGTCAGCGCGATGACGCGAGCCGGACCGCCGGACCCGCCTGCGATCTTCATCGGCAGCGCGACGACGGTTGCGCCCGTCGCCGGAAGCTTGTCCAGATTGGTGAGATTCTCGATCCCACCGACATTCGCCGCGGCGATGATGCGATGGACGAAGAAGTCGCCCGAGGGGCCGTTATCGACGCTCGCCGTGTCTACGCCGATGAGGCGCACGCGCCGCTCGTTGACGAGGAACGCCGCCGCTTCGGCCCCAAATGAGGGAAAGTGGAGATGTGTGGCGTCGCCCGGCGTGTCGTCGCCGAGATAGGCCTTCTTATCGGGCCAGCGGGCGCTCCATCCCGTGCGCAGCAGCACGATGGAGCCGTCCGCGATGTGGCCATGGGCGCGCTCGAAAGCGGCGATGTCCTCGAGCGAGAGTGTGTAGTCGTGATCTTCGGCGGCCTTCGCCGCGACGTCGATGACGATAGCCGGCCCTACGAACCGGTCGACCGGCATATCGGCGTTCGTCCACCGTCCTTCCGCAAAATGCATGGGCGCGTCGAGATGCGTCCCGCCGTGCTCGGGCGAGCAGAACGAATTCGCGAAATAGAAGAAGCCGCGCTCGGTCGGTCCCCTGTGCAACGGCTTGAGCTCGAAGCCCGAGGGCGATGTGGGCCAATAGATGGTGTTGGCGTCGAAGGCGTGGCTCAGGTCGACGACTTTCGCCGAGGCGAGGTCGAGGGTTTGTCCCAGGGCGGAACCGGCGAAGGCCATCCCGAGCGCGGCTCCGAAGAAACAGACGAGGCAAGACCGTCTGCGCATCGCAATCCCTCCCTTTTCGTCGCGCGCCATGTTCAGCTCTGCCCCATCCGCAGCAGCCGTCGGCACTCCGCGAGTTCTGCGAGCGCTAGCCGCAGCACGCGCGCGTCCTCGTCGCGCAGTCCCTCGGCTAGGAGCGGCTGCATCGCGACGAGCGCAGGCAAGCCGGCGGCAGGCGCTGTGATCGGAGGCGGCTCGGGTTCCGTGCGGGGAGTCGCCGGCGGCCGCTGCGCCTCAGCGGGGGGCGGCGTTTCGTCGATCTCCAAGGAAGGGGCGCGCCCGCTGCGCGCGCTCTCGATGACGGCTTTGGCTCCCTGCTCGCGCAGGATGCGCTGCACGCCCTTGATGGTGTAGCCCTGGCCATAAAGCAGATGTCGAAGCGCTTTGAGGAGCTCGACGTCGCGGGCGCGGTAGTAGCGGCGGCCGCCGGCGCGCTTGAGCGGCTCAAGCTCGTCGAAGCGGGTCTCCCAAAAGCGCAGCACATGCGGCGGCAGGTCGAGGCTCTCCGCCACCTCGCCGATCGTGCGAAACGCCTCGTCATACTTGCCGGCCACGTCAGCGCGCTCCGATCGCTTTGCGATTCGCTGCGCCCCTTTATACGCCGACGGCGAAAAAAAGCCCGCCCGGGACGTTGGCCATCGCCGGGCGGGCAAGTTGCACGCGGGAAAGAGACGGAAGAAAAACCGCGTGTAGCTCTGTGAACTCTTACAGGCTGGCGCCAGCCTGGAAGCGCGGGATCACCGGGCCGCCGACCTCGAGCTTCTCGCGTTTGCCGCTCTGCTCGCCGAACAGGAACAGGAGGCCGCCGAACTGGCTGTCGGTGTCATAGGCGAGATCCGACAGGCGCTCGATGTCGAAGCGGGCGTCCTGGACGTCGACCGTCAGGTCCCGAGTCTCGCCCGGCGCGATCGGCGTCGGGTCGCTGACCGACAGGCCGCGGTCGGCTAAGAGATATTCGGGATATTCGGGCCGGGTCTTGAACACGTCCGGGTTCAGGAAGCGCAGGCCCGCGGTCGTGAACTCGCCGACGCGCAACGGCTCGCTTCCGTGGTTGGTGATCCTGAGCTTGATGGTCAGGTCGCGGCCCGGGACCTTGTAGGTGCCGCCGAGATAGCGCGACGTCACCAGCGGAAGCTCGTCGTCGATCGGCGATATGCCCTTCAGGAGACCGGCCTGCATCGGCAGCGTGCGCGGGAACTCGCGATTGGCCTGGGCGTAGAAGAACAGCAGCGCCAGCAACGAGCCCGCGAGCCAGATGCCGCCGAATCGCTTGTCGGCCGGCGTGATGATGTCCTTGCCCTTGCCAGCCGCGACCTGCCAGCCGCGCGCGATGATGCCCTTCTGCATGAACCAGTAGATCACCCACACGGCCGCAGCGGCCATCCAGATGAAATGGTAAATCATCGTCCACGCAATGCCGTAGTGCTCCAAGTCGATCGTCGTGCCGTCGAGCAGCTGGACGTCGTTGACGAAGTTCGACATGTCGCCCTTGATGGTGATCCACTGACCGGGACCGACGATCGGGCCGCCGTCCTTGACGTTGATCTGCACATGGACGTGATAGCGGCCCTGTCGGCGCGCCTTCAGGACGATCTTGTATTCATAGTCCTTGCCGACCTCCATGGAGAAGGTGCGCGGCGCCGGAATGCCGCTCACGAAGGAGGATTTGCGGATGAGCACCGGACCCGGCTCGCCGACGTTGAGGAAGGCCTCCTCTGGCTTCGCCACGGCCTGCGGCCAGCCGGAGAACACGTGCACCTTGCCGGTGATCGCCATCTCGTCATTGACGTTGACTTCGGTCTTGGACCATTTCACGTCGTACCAGTTCAGCGTGCGCATGCGCAGGAAGGCCTGCTGCGAGCGCTCGCCATGGGCGCTGGCCGGCGTCGCCGCGCTCAAGGACGCGGCGGCTCCGACCGCCGCCAGCGCCAGTGTCGCGGCGCGCGCGAGGCGCGCTCCCGAAATCCCGGCGATCATGTTGCCGATGGACAGTTGCATGTCGAACCTCTCCTTGGACTGTTTTGTCTTTTTTCCCGCCGGAGCTCCTCGGAGCTCCGGCCCCCTAGTCGTCATGAGTTCCGGATCAGATGTCTTCCTGCTTGACGTAGTCGGTGCGGGCGAACCACTGGCCGAACTTCCACCACAGGAAGTAGACCAGCATCGAGATGAAGGCCGAGAAGAAGGCCGCGACCGGAACCACGTCCTTGCCGAAGGTGCGCAGCGTGCCGCGCTCGATCATGCGGATGTATTCCGGCGTGCCCGTGCGCACGTAGTTGAAGCCGATTAGGTCGGCGAGCGTCAGCAGCACCCCGTCGATCTCGGCCGCCTGATGATACTGCGCCAGCACCGGCCAATTGGACGGATAGAACAGCAGACCCCAGCCCATCGAGCCCACGAGCGCCGTGACCAGCCAGCTGCCCGAGAGCAGCAGCACCACGTCGAGCCAGAAGGCCATCGGAATCAGCGCCGACGGGAACACGAGGCTGATCGGGAAGAAGGTCCAGCCCCAGAAGTTGTCGTAGCGGTTGATCCACTCGCCGACGAGCAGCGCCAGCACCACGACGGTCGCGCCGAACGGCAGGCGGAACCTCGTCCAAAAGAAGGACTGCGCGGCTGCGGCGAAGCACATGGCGACGATCGGCGCCACGGTCGGCCACATGCGGCGGTCCTTGAAGTCGATCCAGAAGTCCCAGTCGCCGGCGAGCAGCATGTAGTGGATGTGGTAGGAGCCGAGCAGCACCAGGAACAGGATGAACAGAAGGATCCAGTCCGTCAGTATGACGCACCCCAGGAATTCCTCCTTGGATTTCCAGGCTCTGCCTGCCGGAGCGCCCGCCTCGGTGGATATTGACATTTTGCCTCTCCTAAGATTTCCCCCCGGCGCGTTTCGCCGGTTCGCGTTCTTGTGAGCGCAGACATCCTTTCGGTTCCGCGGCGAGCGGACCGGGTTTCGAGTTTCCGCGTTCGGGTTGAATTCTTTTGCGGGAAGCGGGCGGCTCTTCGTCCCGCTTCCTCTCTATCGTGCGACGCTTTAGTCCGATCAGATGGCCAGCACGTCCTGCTCGAACTCCTTGCTGAGCTCGATCACGCGGCCGAGCACCTGCAAGGCCACGCCGAAGACCGCGAGAGCGAACCAGCCGAAGAACACGAAGCCCCAGTGCAGCGGCGCCGTGAACAGCTCCTCCATGAACCAGAAGGTGTGGCCCCACTCGTTCAGGCCGATGTTCGGGAAGATCATGAACGGACCGGCGAAGAACAGCAGGAAGGCGACAGAGATGTTCTTGGCGAAGATGGGAATGCGCGTGCGGGCGTACATGAAGGAGCCCCAGCCCGCGATGATGTAGATCGGGTAGCTGAGGTAGAACTCCAGGATATGGCTCGGCGTGAAGTCCGTGTCGCGAATGACGGTCTGATGCCAGGTTCCGTCCTGCTCCGTGAAGTAGGAGGCGCCCCAGTAGACGGTGAACGCATAGACGAGCAGCCAGCCGATGAGGGTGATGATGCGGCGCAGCTCCTCGCGCGGGGTCAGCGCGTCGATGTTGCGGTCGCGCGTCTTCCATAGATAGCCGCCGATCCCGCAGAAGGCGATGAATTCAAGCGGCAGCTCGGTCCACATCAGGTTCAACCAGTAGGTCTGGAATTCCGGGGCGAAGGAGTCGAGCCCGGCCTTCCACCCGAAATACTGCTCGTAGATACGGATCCCGACATAGAAGAACCCGAGACATAGCATGGCTATGTAGGCGGGCTTGTAGTTGACAACCGTATCAGTCTTCTCCGCGGCTACGGAGGCTGTTTTTTCTGTCGCCAGAGTCATTTTCGTTTCTCCTCCAAAGACTCCCCCTGGACGCTTGCGTCACGTCCGCTTCCTTCAGATCTTGCTTCCCGGTCCCGAAACTTTGTGTCGTCGACGGTCCACAAGCGTCGGCGGCGATTTCCGCCGCCAGTGGCGCCGCGCGAACTTCGGGCAAGCGCCAAAGCAGCGGTCGCGGCGAAGCGAATTCGCGCTGCAGGGTGAAGCTAGCATGAGCATGGAAGGTCATGTCAAAAATATATACGGGTTGGGCTGCGGCAATATGTAGCGCATCATGTATTTAATTAATGAAACTGCTGTATAATATGATATTTGTAGTTATAATATCATGAGATTGCGGGCTTGTTATCGGTGTTGCCTCGGTTTTGAGCAATTTAAATGTCAGGTATCTTGTATGAGACTTTCATAAAATCGATCTAAAACCGGTTTGCGACTAAATGACGCATGGAGTGAAGGTTGTGATCGCGTTCGATATTTGAACATATCAATCCGGCCAGGCAAGACGGCGCGCAAGCGCCGCAGTCACAGCAGGGGAGAGAAGAAGATGGCGCTGCACAAGGTGAACGAACTGGGTTGGGTATCGTTTTGGGTCGCCTTCATCATTGTATTGTTCGCATTCTTCATCCCGACCGTTAATCGCTCGCTCAATCTCTGAAGCGGACGGGCCCGCCCGCTCAACGGCATCCATAGGCTGACGCGACGCCTCGACGCCCAACGGGCGTCGAGGCGTTTTGATTTTCACGACATCGGTCGCTGTGGGGATAACATGGCCGCGACAATATGTAGCACCTCAGTCAGCCGACCGATTTCTTGCAGGAAATTTCGCATTTAGACTTGTTCCAGCTTGCGCTGCCCCGGCCAAGACCTTTGGAATTCCGGGGATTGAGCTCGACCGTGGCGCGCATCGGTTTCTCGCGGATGAGACAATGTCGCTCGGCGCGGCCCCGCGGCCGGTGGGGCGCGCAAAAATTGCATTTGAAACGCGCATTGAAAACATGAGAAAAACTCTCGCCGCAACGGCGCGTCTTCGGAAACGAAGACAATGCGGCGAGGAGGCTCGGAGCCTTGCCTAAGCCGGGAATAATCGCCGAGAGAAGAAGCGATGCATCAGGCCACGATGAACGACAATCTGATCAATTCGAGAGCGATCATCCAGCAGAAGCGGGAGCAGGCGGTGCGGGCCCTGCTTGGACGGGTGGACGGCAAGCTCTCGCAAGAGGCGATCGAGGAGCTCAAGAAAGATCTGGGCGTAAGTCGCGCGACAGCCTATCGCATGATCAAGACCTTCCGAGCCTGCGGCGCCGTCATTGCGCCAACCACCCGGCCGGTGGGTCGACCGAAAGGCGCGCGGGTGCTCGACCCGAGACGCGAATTCATCATTGAAGACTCGATCCGCATATTCTACCTGCGCCCCTTGCGACCCAAGTTCAGCGAACTCGTCCAGGAAATCGCCCGCCGCTGCCGTGACGAGAAGTTGCCGGCCCCAAACTGGCGCACCGTCAAGGCGCGCCTCGCCGGCATCCTGGAGCAGCAGACGGCGCGGCGCTGACCGGCGCCGCTTGCCGGGGCCCCTCTTCCCGCCTAGAGTGACCTCGTGACGTTGCCGG
>DATHCI010000067.1:0-2313 GCA_035319645.1 Methylocystis sp.
CGGCGTGGGAACAAGGCCCTTCACCCGCCTTGCTCGACCGGCGACCTCATTGACCGCGTCACGATCCTCAGGATCAAGCGCGAGCGCATGGCCGACGAGGGCAAGCTCATCAACGTGCGGCGCGAACTCATGCTCCTCGAAGCGGAGGCTGAAAGCAACGGCATGGTCGGGGCCGCGGTCGAGGCGCTGGCGGAGGAACTCGCCGAGGTCAACGATCAATTATGGGAGGTCGAGGACGCGTTGCGCCTTTGCGAGCGCGACAGCGAATTCGGATCGCGCTTCGTGGCGCTCGCCCGCTCGGTCTACAGGCTCAACGATCGTCGCGCGGCGCTCAAGCGCGCCATCAACGCGTTATTCGACTCGGCGCTTATCGAAGAGAAAAGCTACGGCTGACAAGGCGATCAGCGAAGCGATTTTTCGGAGTCTGGCGCGGGCTCCCGCCCCCCCTCGGGTTCGCGCCTACGCGATTCACACATCTCGGAGGCTCCAACCATGCTTGATGGCGTGGAACTGAGTGAGGCCTCTAAGCATGACGATGGGGCCGGGTTTGCCGTAGTAGCCGGTCCATCCTCCGAGCCTTGCGAAGACCCATGCGGCGTAGGCGAGGGAGCCCGCAGGGTGCGGGTTCTTCTGCTTGGCGGTTTTGCCTTCGAGGCTTTGGCAAACGCGCTCCAGGGCCGGGCGGTCGTCGGGGTCGAAGACGTCGCCGAGCGGGCGTTGCGCCTTGCCTTCGCGCTCGGCGACCAGCTGCATGACTTTGATTGCGGCGATCAGAATGGCGGTGACCAGCTTTTCGAGCGGACCGTCCTCTTCCTGTCGCAGGGCCTCGACGGCGAAGCCCTTCGTCTTCATCGTCCGGAACACGTGCTCGATCGTCCAGCGCAGCCGATAAAAGCCGATGATGCGGCGCGCGTCGGCGACGTCGTTGACCCGATGGGTGGTAAGGAGCAGCCAGAGCGCGGGCTCCTCGCCGTCGGGGGGATTGATCTCGCGGCCGACGACGAGCGTCACGCCGATGGTCTTGGGCAAGCCGCTGGCGGCGCTGTGGCGGCTTGGCCGCAGGATCTCGACCTTGCCGAAGTTAACCGACAGCTCCGCCTTGCGCGCGGCCCGGCCCGGAGCGGCGGCAAGCTCCACCGTCATGCGGCCGGCCTCCTCCCAGGCGTCGGCCTTGCTGAACAGGGACGTTCCGTCGGCCAGACGGCGGTCCTGCGCCGCCCGCACCAGCTTTTCCACGTTGGCGGGCTTGAGCGCGAAGCATTCGTAGATGTCGCCCTCGCGATCCTCGATCACCGTGACGCAGGCAGCGCCCGCTTCGGCCAAAGCGCTGGCGGCGCGCGCGCCGTCGAGCCAGCGGCGGCTGTCCTTCTCCTCGAAAGCCTTTTGCTTGCGCTTGCCGCGCTCGCCGCCTTGACGCGTCAGAAAGATCGTGTCGACGAGGCCGAGCATCGTCCCGGCGTGGGCGTCGACCGCGATCACCGGATGAAACGACAGCCCGAGGCCTTTCTCGTCCACCCGCAGCGCCGAGGTGTCCTGAACGGCGAGCACGGGCCGGCCAGCGACCGCCGCGCAGCTCCGCGCCCGCGCCGTCGCCATCATCCTGCCGACCGTCACCTTCGGATTGCGAAGAAACCGCGTGATCCGCATCTCGCCGGCGCGATCGCCGCCGAGCCCCCGCACGCTGACGCCCTTGCCGCCGTGCGCGACAAGCCGCTCGCACAAAAACGCCCCCCTTGTTCCAGCCGCTCGTCCCCGAACGTCCCCAGCGTCAGCTCCACACTCGCCCCCCGCCCGCGAATCAACGCTATAGAGATTGAACGAAGCCGCTACCGCGGCGGGGATGGAGGGGGTTTGGGAGCGGCGATGGAGTGAAGGTCCTCCTGCCTGAGAGGATGGGGCGCTAACAGCCCCCTCTCAGACAGGAGTTTTCAGATGGCCGAGATGAGCCCTCTGCGTCGTCGCATGATCGAGGACATGACGATCCGCAATCTGTCGCCGGCGACGCAGCAATCCTACCTCCATGCAGTCTCGAAGTTCAGCCGATATTTTGGCCGTTCGCCCGATCGCCTCGGCCTTGAGGATGTCCGCGCCTATCAGGTGCACCTCGCCTCTACGGGAGTGGCCTGGGCGTCGCTGAACCAGGCGGTGTGTGCTCTGCGGTTCTTCTTTGGCGTGACGATGGGCCAGGCGACGATCCCCGAGCGGATTGCTTACGCCCGCCTACCGCGCAGGCTTCCCGTGGTCCTCGGCGCCGACGAAGTCGTGCGGTTTCTAGAGGCCGTTTCCAGTCTAAAAGCCCGCGTCGCGCTGACG
>DATHCI010000068.1:0-25741 GCA_035319645.1 Methylocystis sp.
CACGCGAACCGCGGCAACGGCATCATCCCGACGCCGATCACCATGGACGAGCTCGAGGACATGCTCATGGAGCATGGCGTCATGGCGCAGGTCGACGAGAGCCAGGTCGGCAAGACCGCCGCCGAGCTCGCCATCGCTTAAGCAATGATGTCGGCGCCGACCCTTCGAACCCTTCAAGGGTCGGCGTTTCTTCCCGATAGGAGCGTGACGTGAACGTCCGCGCTGTTGTGGAGATGGATACGTCCGAAGCCTGCACGTTCGAGGCGGCGCAGACGGATATGGGCGTTTCTCCAGCTAAAGTGTATGGGGTGCTCTCCGGCGTCGCGCCAGAGCGGGCCGGCATCGAAAGCGAGGACGACTTTGATCGTCACGTACTCGCGTCGATCCTGTCGATCGCCGCGAGCGAAGGCGGACCGCTGGCGTCCCGGGTCGGATTGAGCGACGCGCATCTGTCCATGGTTCTCGCGACCTATTTTCCCTCAAGCCGGTTTTCGCCGCCCCAAAAGGCTCTGGCGGCCAACGAGCCCGATCTCGACGAGATCGAGATGGTGCGCAACCTTCTGATCGCGAACAAATCGAGCGATGTCGAGTGCGCATCCTGGCTTGCCGCCATGGTGGCGCGTCGGGCCCTCGAGCCAAACCACCTGTGGGAGGATTTGGGCCTCCGGAACAGATCCGAGCTCACGCGGCTCATCGCGCGCCATTTCGCGCCGCTGGCGACACGGAACGACAAGAACATGCGCTGGAAGCGATTCATCTATCGCGTGATGTGCGAGGACGACGGCTTCGTCATGTGCGCCTCGCCCGTTTGCACGAATTGCGCCGACCATCACCTGTGCTTCGGCGAAGAAGCCGGTCAGAGCCGGGTCGCCTCCGAACCCGCCGAGACCGAGCGCCTGTCGCGACGCGCCTCCGCCTCGTCGAGTTTGTGACAAATCTCATAATCTGCCGTCGTTTTCGCCCTGCGGGGGCAGGGGTTTCCGCTGGCATCCGCCTTGCTTGCTGATTTGCAAATAGGCAAACCACCCAGAGGCGCCAACATGATCACCGTTTCGGAAGCCGCGGTCGCCGCCGTCAAAAACGCGATGACGAGAGCGGGCCAGCAGGAAGGCGGCCTGCGCATTCTGGTCAAGGAAGGCGGATGCGCCGGCTACCAATATGTCGTGGACCTCGATCGCGAGCAGCGAAGCGACGACGTCGTCGTCGAGTGGGGCGGAATCCGCGTATTCATCGACCCGGCCTCCCGCCCGCGTCTCGAAGGAATGACGCTCGGCTACAAGCATGACTTGCACGGGGAAGGATTCACCTTCGAGAATCCGAACGCGAGTTCGACCTGCGGCTGTCAGAAATCGTTCAATTGAGCGCCGCGCCCGGCGCCGCAGGGCATAGGCGAGACCCCGACATGGTCAGCGCGGCGAAAGGCCTTACTCCCCTTCCAGATAGCGCCACGGACCACTGCATAGGAGGGAGCGGAAGCGCTCGGTCGTGCGGATGACGAGATTGACGCGCGTGACGAATATCGAGCAATCCTCGCCTGCGCCGAGCGCGCGCTCGAGGAGGATCGTGTTGAACGACACGACTCTGCGCGACGGCGAGCAGGCCCCTGGCGTCGCGTTCACGGCGTCGGAAAAGGTCGAGATCGCGCGCGCCCTCGCGCGGGCCGGGGTCCGCGAGCTCGAGGCCGGCACGCCGGCCATGGGCGAGCCGGAAGTGGCGGCGATCCGCATGATCGTCGAGGCCGAGCTTGCGCTAACGCCCATCGCCTGGTGTCGGATGCGCGAGGGTGACGTCGATGCGGCGATCGCCGCCGGCGTCTCCATGGTCAATCTGTCCGTGCCGGTGTCGGATGCGCAAATCTCCGCAAAGCTCGCGGGCGGCGCGGCGCAGGCCCTGGAGATGACGACGCGCGTCGTCGGCTACGCCCGGGAGGCCGGCCTTTCGGTCGCGGTCGGCGGCGAGGACTCGTCTCGCGCCCATCCCGAATTCCTCATGGAGGTCATGGCGACGGCGAAGGCCGCCGGCGCGCGGCGCTTCCGTTTCGCCGACACGCTGAGCGTGCTCGATCCCTTTGCGACCTTCGAGCTGATCTCGAAGCTGCGCCGGTTCTGCGACATGGAGCTCGAAGTCCATTGCCACGACGATCTGGGGCTGGCGACGGCCAATACGCTCGCCGGTCTGCGCGCCGGGGCGACGCATGCGTCGGTCACGGTCATTGGCCTGGGCGAACGCGCGGGCAACGCGCCGCTCGAGGAAGTGGCGGTGGCGGCGACCCAGCTCTATGCCTACGAAACCGGCGTCGCGCTCGCCGAGCTCCAGTCCATCGCGACGCTCGTCTCCGCCGCGGCGCAAAGACCCATTCCCGTCAACAAGTCGATCGTGGGCGACCACGCCTTCACGCATGAGTCGGGCATTCACGTCGCCGGCCTTCTCAAGGACAGACGCTGCTACGAGGCCTTCGGCCCTGAGCTGCTCGGACGATCGCACAATATCGTCATCGGCAAACATTCCGGTACAGCGGCCATCACGGCCATGCTCGACGGCCTGAGCCTGCCCTTCGAAACGGAGGAGCTCGGCGCTATTCTCTCGCGCGTGCGGGCGCATGCGCTCGACCACAAGGGAACGGTCAGCGGCGACGCGCTCAAGCGCATCTGGCGGGACGTGCGCGAGCGGTCCCTCGCGAGAAGCCAGTGAGGCGGCATGCCGAAGTGCCTCGACACGTCCGCGTCTTTGCCGACCATGGCGAGTCTCCGCCATTTGCCGAGACTGCTAGAGCTGCTCGGAGAAGATCTGGCCTGCGTGGCGACGCGCGATCCGGCCGCGCGCGGAAAGATCGAGACGCTTCTGACCTACCCCGGCGTTCACGCTTTGCTCTGGCACAGGCTGGCCAATGTTTTGTGGCGACGCGATTGGCGCTTCCTGGCTCGGCTGGTCTCCTGGTTCGCGCGCTTTCTGACAAACATCGACATTCATCCCGGCGCGACAATTGGACGCCGTTTTTTCATCGATCACGGAGCCGGAGTCGTGATCGGAGAGACCGCCGTCGTGAGAGATGACGTGACGATCTATCATGGCGTGACGCTTGGAGGCGTTTCGTGGTCGCCGGGCAAGCGCCATCCGACGGTCGAGTCCGGCGTGGTCATCGGGGCGGGCGCCAAAATTCTCGGACCGATCACGATCGGCCAGAATGCGCGGGTTGGAGCCAATTCGGTCGTCATCGAAAGCGTCACGCGCGACGCCACCGTCGTCGGCATTCCAGCAAGGACGGTGATGCGGGACGCCGGCCGCTACACATTCGGCGGACGCGTGAACCTCAACCATCACCTGATCCCAGACCCGGTTGGAGAGGCGTTCTCGGTGTTGGCCGATCGCATCGAATTCCTCGAGGCGCGGGTGTCGCATCTGCAGCAACGGCTGAAGGAGCGGGCCAAGCCCAGATCGGGCGAGGGCTCGTCCCACAGAATCGAGCCGCCACGGATCATATGAAGGAGGAACGCATGACGAGCGCGTCGGGCATCCTGGAGCAGCTCAAGAAAGCCTCATCGGCGGAGGATTTCTTCGCGCTGCTCAGCGTCGACTACGACCCGAAGGTCGTCAATGTCGCGCGACTGCATATTCTGCGGCGGATGGGCGAATATCTCTTCAAGGAGGACTTCTCGGCGGCGTCGGAGGCGGAAGTCGCCGAGCATTGCAGGACCTTCCTCCAAAAGGCCTATGACGACTTCCTGAAATCCTCGCCGATCGCCGAACGCGTGTTCAAGGTGCACAAGGATGCGGTGAAGCCGGCCAAGCCGCCGAATCTGGTCCAGCTCGACGTGTTGAAGTGACGGGCGGCCAAACGAAGGACAATCCGATGCATATCGTCGTGTGCATGAAACAGGTGCCAGACTCGGCTCAGATCCGCGTTCATCCGGTGACGAACACGATCATGCGCCAGGGCGTGCCGACCATCATCAATCCATATGATCTCTTCGCCATCGAAGAGGCGTTGCGCCTGCGCGACAAATTCGGCGGCGAGGTCACGATCCTCACCATGGGCCCGCCCTCCGCCGAGGACAGCTTGCGCAAGGCGTTGAGCTTCGGCGCCGACCGGGCGGTGCTGCTCACGGACCGCTTCTTCGCGGGCGCCGACACGCTCGCCACGACCTATGCGCTCGCGACCGCCATCCGGAAGATCGGCAAGGAATTCGGGTCGCCGGACATCGTCTTCACCGGCAAGCAGACGATCGATGGCGACACCGCGCAGGTTGGCCCCGGGGTCGCCAAACGCCTTGGACTGATCCAGCTCACCTATGTCTCGGCGATCAACGCGGTCGACACGGCCAATCGCACGATCGAGGTCGAGCGTCGCTGCGAAGGCGGCGTGCAGAAGCTGCAGAGCCGGGTGCCGTGCCTCATCGCGATTCTCGAAGGCGTCAACGAGCTGCGCGTCGGCTCGCTCCCCGACGCTTTGAAGGCCGCGCGCGCCGAAGTCATCAAATGGAGCGCGCAGGACGCCGGCGTCGAGGACATCGCCAAATGCGGGTTGCGCGGTTCTCCGACGATCGTGAAGAAGGTCTTCGCCCCGCAGCCGCGCGCGCAGAAGGCCGAACTGATCGACCTTGGCGAGAAGCCGGGAGACGCCCTCATAGAGGAGCTCTTCAAGCGGCGCCCGAAGCTCGAAGCCGAGCTTGAACAACTGGCGCGCGGCTATTGACTGGCGAAAAACGGGAGCGAGGACAGATGAACGACAAAGCGAAAGCTCCTGCGGCCAGCGGGCGCGCGTCGACGAAAAAGGAGCTGCCGGAGCATCTCAAGTGCTACAAGCACGTCTGGGTGTTCGTCGAGCAGGAGCGGGGACAGGTTCATCCGGTCTCCTGGGAGCTCATGGGCGCCGGGCGGGAACTCGCGAACAAGCTCGGCGTCGATCTCGCTGCGGTCGTCGTCGGCCCCAAGGGCGAAGCGACGCAGGCGGTGGTCCGGGAGGCCTTCTGCTATGGCGCGGATCTCGCCTATCTCGTCACCGATGATCTCCTCAAGGAGTATCGCAACGAGAGCTTCACGAAGGCGCTGACGGATCTCGTCAACAGCTATAAGCCTGAAATCCTCCTGCTCGGGGCCACGACGCTTGGGCGCGATCTCGCGGGTTCTGTCGCGACCACGCTGCTCACGGGCCTGACCGCGGATTGCACGGAGCTCGACGTGGACGCGGAGGGCTCGCTCGCGGCGACGCGTCCGACCTTCGGCGGATCGCTGCTCTGCACGATCTTCACGCTAAACTACCGGCCGCAGATGGCGACCGTTCGTCCGCGCGTGATGCCCATGCCGGAGCGGGTCGAGAAGCTCGTCGGACGCGTGATCGAGCACCCCCTCGGCCTCGTCGAGGACGACATCGTGACCAAGGTGCTGGCGTTCCTCCCGGATCGCGATTCCGCCAAGTCCAATCTGGCTTTTGCCGATGTCGTCGTCGCCGGCGGCTTGGGCCTCGGCTCGCCCGAGAACTTTCAGCTCGTTCGCCAGCTCGCCTCCGTTCTCGGCGCCGAATATGGCTGCTCCCGTCCGCTGGTGCAGAAAGGGTGGGTCTCGTCCGATCGTCAGATCGGCCAGACCGGAAAGACAATCCGGCCGAAGCTTTACATTGCGGCCGGCATTTCCGGCGCGATCCAGCATCGGGTCGGCGTCGAGGGCGCCGACTACATCCTCGCCATCAACACCGACAAGAGCGCGCCGATCTTCGATTTCGCGCATCTCGGCGTCGTCACCGACGCGGTACGGCTTTTGCCTGCCCTCACGGAAGCCTTCGCCAAACGCCTGTCGCCGCATCAGCGCGATCGGCTCGCGAGCTGAGGAGTGACGCATGATCGACGAGAGGTTCGACGCAATCGTGGTCGGCGCGGGCATGGCGGGAAACGCCGCTGCGCTGACCCTCGCCCAGAGAGGGCTGAAGGTTCTGCAGCTGGAGCGCGGCGAATATTCCGGCTCCAAGAACGTGCAGGGCGCGATCCTTTATTCGGAGATGCTCGAGAAGCTCATCCCGGACTTTCGCGAGGATGCGCCGCTGGAGCGTCACCTGGTCGAGCAGCGTTTCTGGATGATGGATGACAATTCACATACGGGGCTGCACTACCGTTCCGACGAATTCAACGAGGAGCGCCCGAACCGCTATACGATCATCCGCGCGCCCTTCGACAAATGGTTCTCCAAAAAGGTCCAGGAGGCCGGCGCGGTCGTCCTGTGCGAGACGACGGTCGTCGAGCTCCTCCAGGACGCGCGCGGCAAGGTCATCGGCGTGCGGACGGACCGCAAGAACGGCCAGGTCGGCGCGGATGTCGTCGTGCTGGCGGAGGGCGTGAACGGGCTGCTCGGCACGCGCGCCGGCCTGCGCAATCGTCCGGATCCGAAGAATGTCGCCCTCGCGGTCAAGGAGATGCACTTCCTGCCGCGCGAGACGCTCGAGGCGCGCTTCAACCTGCGCGGCGACGAAGGCGCCGTCATCGAGGCGGTGGGCACCATCTCCGCCGGCATGACCGGGATGGGGTTCATATACACCAACAAGGAGTCGATCTCGCTCGGAATCGGCTGCCTGGTCTCGGATTTCGAGAGGACCGGGCAGACCCCTTACGGGCTGCTCGAAAAATTCAAGGCGCATCCTTCCGTCTCCGCCCTCGTCGAGGGCTCGGAAGTGAAGGAATACGCCGCCCATCTGATCCCGGAGGGCGGATTCAAGGCCATTCCGCAGCTCTATGGCGACGGATGGGTCGTTGTCGGCGACGCCGCGCAGCTCAACAACGCCGTCCATCGCGAGGGCTCCAATCTCGCGATGACCTCGGGCCGGCTCGCCGCGGAGGCGATCTTCCAAGTGAAGTCGCGCCGCGACCCCATGACCGCCGAGAATCTGGCGCTCTACAAAAAGATGCTCGACGACTCCTTCGTGATGAAGGACCTCAAGAAGTATCGCGACATGCCGGAGCTCCTGCACATCCAGGCGCAGAATTTCTTCCTCACCTATCCGCAGCTCGTTTCGAAGGCGATGAAGAATTTCGTCCGCGTCGACGGCGTGACCAAGCGCGAGAAGGAGAAAGCGACGATAGGCTCCTTCGTGCAGGCGCGGTCTTGGACCGGACTCATGGGCGACGCGTTCAGATTCGCTCGCGCCTGGAAGTAGCATCAACCCAACACGGACGCTGGAGATCGACATGTCGGCACAAGCTGCGCCTCGCGTCGAGGACAAGCTCTACCTCAATCGCTATCTCGTCGACTCCGGTCGCGCCCACATCAAGGTGCGGCCGCATGACAAGCCCTCCGCGCAGCTCTTGAGCCTGCTGAAGCTTTGTCCCGCCCATTGCTACGAAATGAACTCGGCCGGACAGGTGGAGGTCGCGACGGACGGCTGCGTCGAATGCGGCACCTGCCGCGTCATCGCCGAGCCGAGCGGTGACATCGAGTGGAACTATCCGCGCGGCGGATATGGCGTGCTGTTCAAGTTCGGCTGAAGCGGTTCGCTCCAGCGTCCGGCCAGAATTCCCGAGACGCGCTCACCCTTGAGGGGCGCATCTCGGGAGGGCCAAAGAAGTCAGGCGCGTTTGCCGTTTGCGCGTGAGGGACGCGAAGGACATTTGCCGCCCACGGTAGCCGCTCAGACTCAGTGACGGCTGTCGTGGGGATTTCCGGGATCGTTCCTCATCCAATTCGCGAGTTTCGAAAGATTTTCCCAAATATGCGCGCGTAGCTCCCGGTCTTCCACCGTCTCCTCAAGGGCCGCGTTCATGCAGGAGAGCCAAGCGTCCCGCTCGGAAGGCCCGATCCGAAGATGCATGTGGCGCGACCGAAGACGCGGATGCCCTTTGACGGCGGAATATTCCGTCGGCCCGCCGAGCCATTCCGCGAGATAGAGCTTGAGAACGGCTCGAGTGGGTCCGAGATCCTGTGCATGCATGGCGCGGATCTCCTTCGCCTCGGGCAACTCCTCCATATGACGATAAAAGGCCTCGACGAGGCTGTCGACCGTGTCTGCTCCGCCGATCAGGGCAAATAGTGAACTCGGATTGTCGAGCATTTGTGCGTGTTCCGTCCACTTCCTGACGAATGAGGGATCGGCGGCCGGCCGAGGCGGGGACCGCCATGTCTGAAGCGGCCAATCGCACATTCGAGTCAATGTCAATTATGCGACATTTTGTCTGGCGCGCCGGGGAAGGGGCTTTTCAGTGAAGCGTGACGGCAGGCGGCAAGCTTTTCTGGCCCTGCGCCGCCAGTGCGATGGCGCGGATAGTCGCTTCGGCGATCGCGCGCCCGCGTTCGTCGCGGCCCTCCCAGCTCGAGTCACGGCCGCGCGGATCCACCTCGACGATCTTGACGCTCATCGGCGTCCTGGATCCGTCGCGCGCGACGCCGCGCAGAAACCCGTCCATCGGCGAGACGACCGGAAAGCCGTCCAGACGTCCGATGACGAAGCCCTTGAAGACATGCGCGCCGATGTCGAGAGGCGTTCGCCAGATCCCCCCGCGCGCAGAATAGATGAATCGCTCGCGGCCGACCCCGCCAAGAAACCGGGGACTATGGTCATCCGCAAGCGTCGCGCCTTGCTCGACCAGTCGGCCGGCGTCGGACGGGTGTGTTTCGACGGTGACGTCGCAGTTCAGCCCCGCGACGAAATGCGGGCCGAGCCCGATCGACACGCGGGAGATCTTGCGAAGATTGGGAACCAGGCCGAGCTTCTGGACGCGTGCGTCGATGAGGACGTCCGGCGCGCGCAGCGTCAGGAGGTCGCTCAGTTGAAGATGCGTCACGGCGACGGATCTCGGATGAGCCATCGCCTCGACCACTTCGATGACTGTATGCGCCCTTCGCCCGATCACGCCTTCGACCTCCGCATGGTCGTCGAAGAGCGCGTCATGAAACGCCATGCCGCGACGGATCACCGGCGGAAAAGGATCGTGGCTCATGACGACGCGGAAACCCTCCATCGTCAGCTCGACAGCCACTGCCGAAGCGATCTCGCTCGTCCCCAGGACGATCGCGAAGCGGCCCACGCAATCCGAGAAGAACTCGCCCAGCGGAGAATGCGCCATCGTCCCCTCCATGCGAAAGCCTGAAAGCAAGAACGACACCACGATTCAGGAGCTCTCGCCGGAGTGTCCGCTTTCATCAGCGCTTGAGGGAGGAAGCTCGTCCTGCCGCCTCAGCCGTCCCCGAAGGATCTCCGTCGCCGCGGTCAGAGAGACGCTTGCCGGTATCGCTGCGATGAAATCGAATGGCTGGACGGTCTCGCCGCCATCTATCCGAGCGCCAGTGTAATCCATGTTCCGCGCGCCAACGTCGGCGCTCGCCCGCCTCTACCGAGCTTTGAAGGCGGGCGGCAGGCGTTTTGCCAGCAACGACGCCGGCGGCGAAGAAGGACGCGACAGCGTCGGCCGCTACTACTACAATTGTCCCTCCCCACGGATTTCGTCGGATCCCACCAAGCTTCGGCGCCGAGGGTGATGGGGGAATGTAATCAAAGATACTGGCGGCGGCTTCGAGCATGGTGCGGGACCTTGGCTCGCGATTAGGGCCGAGCCGTCTCTTTGAGGCGAAGGCGGGCGGCTTTTTGCTCCGGGCGCCGTCCTCTGCCTTACGAGGGCGCGCACCGGTCGAGCCAGACATCGGCAAGGTCTCGCCGCTCACATGCTCCGGCGAGATATCTCTTGATCCGCGCCACGCGCTCCGCATTCTCCTTTGTGCCCGGCGCGAACTTCGTCGTGTTGTTCGTCGCGATGAGCGCGAGATAGTCGTCTCCCTCAAGCGCATCGAGCGGCTTCCCGAACCAGCGCCAAGACAAGGCGTCGAAGCCGTTCATATCGATGAAGGCTGCGAGTTGCGCGTTCTTGGAGGCGAGTGGGCCGACAGCGAAATAGGCGACGAGCGTTTGCTCGATCTTCTCGATACCTGGCCCGAACTTCTTGAAATATAGCTTCTTGACGATCGACTGCGTCACCGTCGTCGCGAGCGGCGCACGCCAGTCGACGCCGCCATGCGACCAAAAGTTGGGATCCTGCACCTTGACGAGAATTTCGAGCTTTTCCGGTGAAAGAGCCGAGGGCGGTCGCGCGCCATTGTCCGTCGCCGTCTCGTATTTTGAGAAAAGCTGCTTCGTCGTCTGCCGCGCGACGATAACCGCATAGGTTTCATAGGCGGCGCCGCCGATGAGAGCGGCGGCGAGAGTGAGGAATATATACTTTACAAGAGAACGCATGCGTGGCCTCCTGTTCAGCTTTTAGCTGCAAAGATCGACAAATTCTGGGCGAAACTCCCTCGTATTCTTCGCACGCGGCTTTCTGGTTCATCCATGGCGCGCTTGGCCGGCTGGAGGAAATCAGAGACGCTAGAACGGGCATGGCGGATGCTTCGGAAGGAAGCCTATTGGTTGGAAGATCTCGAGTGGAGCGGGTAACGCCGGCATCGGCAGTTGCTCTGTCGCTTTCGCTGGGAGGCCGATTTTAACGGAGAGACATTCGAGATTTCGGGCGCGGCGCGACGGTTTTCCCCGTGAAAGGCGGCGCATGGAAGATCGCCCACGGATACCTTAAGCCGGTTTCTCGAGCAGGCGGGTGAGCGATGCGAAGCGTCATGAGCAATGACATCGCGCGGTCGCCACCCGCCTAAAGACTCTCTCGGTTCCGACACGGTCCTTTTGCAGTCACGCCGGGTCCTGGAAGCGGTTCAGCAGGCCCGCGCGTCATCAGAGCTTGCGTCCGAGCAGCGCTTCGACGCGGCGTTTTTCCCACGCCGGCGTGAAAACGGGAATCCTGTCGAAAACACGCAGGCCGTGAAAAATGACGCTTAACCCCCAGCCGACCGCCACGAAAGGCGCCCAGATCGCGCGCGGCGTGAGGAAGACGTTGATCGCCGCCAAAACGGCGACGGTGGTGAGATATTGCGCGAGATGTATATAGAAGCGCTTGCTTTCCTGGACCTTGGCGAGCGCGAGCGCCTCGTCGGCGCGCAGTTGGCCACTGTTCGCGTTAGGGTTCATATTCCTGTCCTTCTCGACGGGTTTGAGCGCGGAAAAGTCGACATCAAACACAGCCCCCAAAGCTTTAAGCGACTCGACGCTCACATTTCCGCCGCGCTCCAACCGCTGGATTGTGCGAACACTCAGCCCGCTCATTTCCGCCAGTTGTTCCTGCGACCAGCCGCGTTGAAGTCTCAGCTTTTGGATCAGCATAAAGAAGTCTCCTATTCCATCGGCGCCGACAGACTGCCTCGCTCCGGGCCAGCGCAAAACGACACCAACACGACAAACGCCCGACAGGGCTGCGACACGTTTGAAAACAAGTGGTTCAAGGGCTCCAGCGCATTCGCGCGCGCCTCACTGCGCGAGGGCGCCGCCCGACTCCTGCACGGCGGTGAGCGCCTCAACCCTATCCTTGATGGATCTCCAGATCTTTGGTTCGAGGTCCTTGCCGCCGATCTCGAAACTCCGCGCCATTTCGTCGGCAAAACCCACGCCTTCCGCGCCATATTGCTCGGCGATGATCCACGCCGCGCTCCATAGCTTTTTTTGGCTCGGGATTGCGCGCTTCCCATTCGCTCCAGCTTCCGTCACAGGTCCAAGACGAGCAGGTCGCCTTTCGCGCGGGACACGCAGGCGAGGAAATATCCTTCCGCGCGTTGCTCGGGCGTCAGCCGCTTGTCGCGGTGGTCGACCTCGCCTTCCAGCACCTTGACCTTGCACGTTCCACACAGGCCCTGCTCGCAGGAGGTGGGGATCCTGACGCCCCGCTCCTCCAGGAAGCCCGCGACGGTCTTGTCTCCGGGGATCTTGTGGGTCGCGCCGGTGCTCGCGATCTTGACCTCGAAGACCTTGTCGAGAACCGGCGCTGCGAGCTTGGCGGCGAATCGCTCGACATGGATGCGCTCGTCTGACCAGCCCGCCTGCCTGGGGAAGTTGACGAGAGGATCCATCCACCAGTCGGCCCCGCAGATGAACAGCTGCGTGTCTTCGGACTGACCCGACAGCAACGTCTTGGGATCGAGCAGCTGACCGTCCGCCGTCGCTTTGCGATAAAATTTGGTATTTTCGGCGAAGGCGGATTCTGAGATGAAGCCGACGAAGGAGTCGGGCGACATCAACGCGAAAACATAATGCAGCTCGAAGGGTATGTTCTTGCGCTTCAGATGGTCGGCGATGCTCAATATGGGCGTCACGCCGATGCCGCGCGCGAGCAGCAGCGCGCGCCGCGTGTTTCCTGGCACGCGAAAACGATTGCGCGGCGGGCTGACCTGCAGCGAATCGCCGACGTTCACGCGCTCATGCAGCTCGACGGAGCCGCCGCGGCTGTTCGCGTCCTTCCAGACGCCGATGACGTAACGGCTTCTGTCGAAGGGGCTGTTGCACAACGAGTACTGGCGCACGAGCCCGCCCGAAAGGCTGACGTCGATGTGCGAGCCGGCAGAAAAAGCGGGCAGGTCGGCGCCATCGGGATCGACGAGCTCGAACGAAACCATGTTGTGGGCTTCGACAGCTTTTTTCGCCACGACAACCGAGCGAAGCGCTTCTTCCGTCATGCGTCTCTCCGATTGAAAACGAACTCTGAGATGAAAAAAGCAAGGAGTGGGCCAGGAGCCTGAGCGCGGCGTCGGGCCATCGCTATCCGACGATGATCACGACGCGCGGGGCGAGCCGTGGGGCGAGGCGCGCCAAGTCGCGCGCGCGCAAGGCGACGCACCCCGCCGTCGCCGAAAGCTCCGGCGTCGCCACATGCAGGAAGATCGCGCTGCCGCGCCCCGCGACCCGCGGCCTGATATTGTGGTCGAGGACGCCGATGAAGTCATAGAGGCGGTCGTCGCGCCACAGCGCCTCGCAGCGCCACGGGCCGCGGTCGCGCGCGAAGCGGTTGTAAGAGAAGCTCGCAGGGTCGTCGCACCAGACGTCGCCCTGGCGTAAGGCGCGCAGAGTCGGGGCGACGCCTGCTCTCCCGAAGCGTCCGGGACGAAAGAAGGCATAGAGCAGCGCGAGCCGACCCTGCGGCGTCGCGCCGTCTCCCTCGCGCTTGTCGCGCCTGATCCCGGCGCGCCCAAGCGCGCAGCGCAGCGTAAGAGGGCCGGCGACGAGCCGGCCTTCGTGGGGCGCTCCGCCGACGACGCGCGCGACGCGCAGCCGGCTTATCCCCTTGCGTCCGCCTCGCTCTTGCATGCCTCGCACTTTGCAATCCGCGCCATTTGAGGCAATGTTCTGGCGCAAACCGAACTTTCGGGCAAGACGCGCTTCGGCGCGACGCCTACGGAGCAGAAATGACCCAACGCGTGCTGATCGCTGCGGGCGGCGATCTGCGTCGCGCGCTGGTCGAGCAATTCGCTTTCGCGAAGGACACGGACGTCGCCGAGGCCGACAGCGCCGAGGGCGCGCTCGATCTCCTCGCGGCCGGTCCGTGTGATCTGCTGATCGTCGGCGGCGAAGTCTTCGTCCCGCTCCCCGAAGCGCGCGCGCGCGGCTTCCAGGCGCCGGCGATCCTGCTTGCGCGTGCTGAGGACGAACCCACGCTCGGCGACCACTATGACGCCGTCCTCTTGCGACCATTCCGCTTCTCGCGCCTCTTCGCGCGGATCGCCGCGCTCGGCGCGCGGCCCGACTCGGGCGGCGTTCCGCCGCTCACGGAGAAGGAGGCCGCGCTGCTCGCCCGATTGGCGCGGGCGCGGGGTGCGATCGTCGCGCGCGAGACGCTGCTCGCCGAGGTCTGGGGATATGGTTCCGGCGTCGCGACGCACACGCTCGAGACGCATATCCATCGCCTGCGCCGCAAGCTGGAGCGGGCGCCGCGTCGCCGGCTGCAGCTCAAGACCGCGCCCGGCGGCTACCTGCTCGCGACCGACGGCGGCGCAGCGGACGCGCTTGAACTTGCCGCGGGGCGACTCAATGGCCATTGACGCCGAGCTTTGGACCATCCCGCTCTTCGCCGCTTTCGAGCCGGTCGCGCTCCAGGAGCTCGTCGCCAGCGCGTCGCTGCGCAACCTCAAGCCCGGCGAGGTCCTGTTCAGACGCGGCGAAGCTTCCGACGGCGGCTTCGTGCTGACCCGCGGCGTGATCAAGCTCTCGAGCCGCGAGGATGGCCGGCGCGCAAACGAGAAGCTCGTGCGACCAGTGGCGCTGCTCGGCGAGATCGCGCTGATCGCGCCGACGACGCGTCCCGCGACCGGCGTCGCGCAGGAGCCCTCGACGCTCTTCCACATCCGGCGCGCGCAGTTTCTTCTCACGCTGGAGAATCATGGAGCCACGGCGGGCCGCGTCAGGGAGCTGGTGAAGGACCGCCTCGAGCAGTTCGCTGAAACCCTGCGTTATTCCACCGAATAGGGTTGCTTGGCGCCGCGCGCGGCGCGCTTCGCCAGCGTCCGCAGCCGCAGCGCGTTGAGCTTGATGAAGCCTTCCGCGTCGCGGTGGTCGTAAGCGACCGCGCCCTCTTCAAATGTTACGAGCTCCTGGTCGTAGAGCGAGTAGGGGCTCTCGCGACCGACGAGCGTCGCCGACCCCTTATAGAGCTTCAGGCGCACGCGTCCGGTGACGAACTCCTGGCTCTTGTCGATGAGCGCCTGCAGCATCTCGCGCTCCGGCGCGAACCAGAAGCCGTTGTAAATGAGCTCGGCGTAGCGCGGCATGAGCTCGTCCTTGATATGCGCCGCGCCGCGGTCGAGCGTGACGCTCTCGACGCCGCGATGCGCGACGATGAGGATCGCGCCGCCGGGCGTCTCGTACATGCCGCGCGACTTCATGCCGACGAAGCGGTTCTCGACGAGATCGAGCCGTCCGATCCCGTGCAGCCGTCCGAACTCGTTGAGCTTTGAGAGCAGCGCTGCGGGCGAGAGCTTCTCGCCGTCGATCGCCGTCGCGTCGCCGCGCTCGAAGTCGATCGTTACATATTGCGGCTGATCCGGCGCGGTCTCGGGGTCGTTGGTGCGCGAATAGACGTAGTCGGGGACCTCTTGGGAAGGATCCTCCAGAACCTTGCCTTCGGAAGAGCAGTGCAGGAGATTGGCGTCCGTCGAGAAGGGCGCCTCGCCGCGCTTGTCCTTGGCGATCGGGATCTGGTTCTTCTCGGCGAAGGCGATGAGTTGCTCGCGCGAGGCGAACTCCCACTCCCGCCACGGCGCGATGACGGTGATGTCGGGCTCGAGCGCATAATAGCCGAGCTCGAAGCGGACCTGGTCGTTGCCCTTGCCGGTCGCGCCGTGGCAGACGGCGTCGGCCTTCGTCTTGCGGGCGATCTCGATCTGCTTCTTGGCGATCAGCGGCCGCGCGATCGAGGTGCCGAGCAGATAGAGTCCCTCATATTGGGCGTTGGCCCGAAACATCGGAAAGACGTAGTCGCGCACGAATTCCTCGCGCAAGTCCTCGATGAAGATGTTCTCGGGCTTGACGCCCAAAAGCTCCGCCTTGGCGCGCGCCGGCCCGAGCTCCTCGCCCTGGCCGAGATCCGCGGTGAAGGTCACGACCTCCGCGCCATATTCGGTCTGCAGCCATTTGAGGATGATAGAGGTGTCGAGACCTCCGGAATAGGCGAGGACGACGCGTTTGATGTCTTTCTTATGGCGGGTCATTTCGGGCTCAGGCTCGAGGGCGCGGAAGCGCGCGACTATAGTGAGCGAAGGCGCGGGCGCAAGGGCGTGGCGCGCCGCGCGCCAGCGCTCCTATCGCCGTCCGTGCGGCAGCAGCACGTCGCGGGCCTGGTTCAAGCGCGCGGCGCGCTCGACCGACCCGCCGTGGTCCGGATGGGCTCGTTTGATCCTCTCGCGATAGGCGCGCTCGATCTCGGCGCGTCCGGCCCCGACGCGCAGCCCGAGCGCCGCGAAGGCCCAGGCCCGATCGTCAAGCGGCCTCGGGCCGCCGCGGCGCTGGCCGAAGCCGCCGTCCTCCTCGGCGAAATTCCGCTCGGTCCCAGGGCCGCGCGTCTCGCGCCGTCTCGCCTGCGTCCCATTGTCCTCGACGCGCCGCGAATGGTCATCCTCGTCGTCGACGAGACCCATCTCCCACAGAGCCTCGCGCATGCGGTGCGCCAGATCATGCGCGAACAGTCCCGCGAGCGCGGCGAGCGCGCCGGCGAAGACGGCGCGCGCCATGAGGATCACGGCCGGCTGCACCAGCGCTTCGCGAAAAGACCCGCCGCGCGGGACATTGACCCCGAGCCAGAATGTCGCTGCATAGTCGACGCGCGCCGCCGAGAGCTTGGGCATGAAGGCGGGCGCGATGAGGATCAGAGCGAGGCCGCCGATCCAATAGGCCTGCGTCCAGCCGCGCAGCCTGAAATTGGTGAAGCCGCGCCAGAAGAAATAGACGCCGGCCGCGAGCAGCGCCGCGAGCGCCAGCGTCGTCTGCGCGCTCGCGGCGCGCGCGAGCGCCATGCGCCCATTTTCCGCGGCCGCCGTCTGCAGGACGAAGTCGCCGGCGTCGAACCAGCCCGAGAGCGCCGACGTCGAAACGCGGAAGGGCTCGAGGCTGGTCGAGGAGACCGACCGCAGCCAGAACAGAGGCGCGAGCGCGAGCGCGAAGAGGCCGACGCTCCAGGCTGCGAGCGTCACGGCCACGCCGCGTGGGCGCGGCTCTTCGGAAAAGTGCGGACCGGCGTCGAAAGGGTCGAAGGAAATCCGACAATCTCCCTTTTGAAAGTCACGCCGCGCGGACGCGGCGCCCGCCGTTCATCAGCGCGAAAGGCGCGCCGCTCAACAGAATGTCCACGGCTTCGAGCGTCTGATGCCGTCCGTTGATCGAGAGGCGCGGCAGCGCGTGCGGCGTCTCGCGATGCGCGGGGAAGATCATGCCGGGCCGCGTGGTCACCGCGCTGGCGAAGCCGAGCTTGCGCGCGAGTTCGAACTCCCTCTTGCCCGCGGACGTCGCATCGCCCACGGGGTAGCATAGGTGGCGCGCCTCGACGTTCAGCGCGCGCTCGAGCGTCGCGCGGCTCTCCGCCATCTCGCGCCGCGCCGCCGCGGCGTCGAGCTTGGCGAGCCGCATGTGCGAGACGCCATGCGCGCCAATCGTGCAGAGTTCGTGACGCGCCAACGCCTCGAGCTCGCGCCAGCCGAGACAGAGCTCGCTCGTCACCTGGCGCGGCGCGACGCCGGCCCGTTCCGAGAGCGCGTGCGTCGCGCGCAACAGCAGCTCCTCGGGGCCGTCGCGCAACAGCCAGTAAAGCTCCGCGAAGGCGCGCGCCTTGTCCTGCGGGCTGGCGCAGGCGGCTGCGACGCGCAGTCCTTCGACGCCGAGCTCGACGCGGTCCAGGCGGCGGATCGATTCTTCCATCTCCACCCACCACAGGCGGGCGTCGTGGTCGGCGAAGCCCGTCGTCACGAAGGACGTGAACGGCGCGCGATGGCGCTCGAGGACCGGCAGCGCGTGCTCGAGGAGGTCACGATAGCCGTCGTCGAAAGTGAGCGCGACGAAAGGCTCGGCGAGATTGGGCGCGTCGAAAAGCTCGGCGAGCGCCGCGTCGAGCGAGAGGATGCGGAAGCCGCGACGACGCAGATGCTTGAGCAGAGCGTCGAAGAAGCCGATCGAGATCTCCAGGCCGCGATTGGGCTCGAAGCGTTGCTGCAGGCGATGACGCACGCGGTGGAAGGTCAGTATGGCGCCGAGGCCGCGCGTATAGGGCTCGGCGAGCCGGTGCGCGCCGCTCGCGCGAAACAGGCTCATGCCGGCGTCGATCGCCAGTTCACGCCAATTCGCCATGGTCTCGTTCCTCCGCCGTCACGGGGCGGCAACAGGCCAAGCCGGACGATGTTCGCTTCTGCTTGACCTTTTGTTGCTATTAGAGCGCGAAGCGCCGAATTCGGGGGAAAATGTGAACGTAATGGTTACGAGGCCCGAAATGGCGACGGCGTCCGCCTGCGAGCCGCGAATCGACGTTTACGAACGCTTCGAGGAAGCGCGCGAGGATTGGCGCGCCCTCTTCCTCTGCGCGCCCTCGACGCCCTATCAGCGATATGAGTATCTGAGCGCCTGGTCCGACACGCTCGGGCAGGCGAAAGGGCTGCGACCCATGATCGTCGTCACGCGCGACGCCGCAGGCGAAGCGCTGGCGCTGCTCCCGCTCGCGACGCGGCGCGTGGCGGGGATCCGCGTCGCCGAATTCCTGGGCGGGCGCGAGAGCAATTTCAACGTCGCGCTGGTTCGTCCGGGCGCGCGGATCGACTTTCGTCGCGTCCTCCTAGCCGCGGCGCGATGTCTTCCCGCAGGGCTGGATCTGTTCTGCTTGCGCAACCAGCCGCGATTGCTCGAGGGCGTTGAGAATCCTCTCGCTGCGCTCGCCGCCCGCCCGAGCCCGAGCTTCGCCTACGGCGCGAGCCTTCCAGCCGACCTCGACGGATTGGAGCGAAGCTCTTCCGGACGCGCGCGCAAGAAGCTGCGAAGCAAAGTCCGGCGTCTCTCCGAGGCGGGCGAGGTCATCCTCGAACATGACGCAAGAGGCGCGCGCGCGGAGACCGTAATTTCGGCGCTCGTCGCGCAGAAGTCAGCCAGGCTCTCCGGCCTCGGGGTGGGCGACAATGGATTCGCGGCGCCGCAGATGCGCGCCTTTCTGCTCCGCCTCGTGCACGAAGGGCTGCTCGAGACGCATGCGTTGAGCCTCTCGGGTCGTATCCTTGCGACCTACGTCGGCCTCGAGCATCGGGGGCGGTTTTCGCTGCTCGCCAATTCTTTCGACATGACCGAAGAGTGGGCGCGGCTGTCGCCGGGCGAGATCTTGCTCGCCGATCTGCTGCGCCACTGCGTCTCGCGGGGCCGGAGCTACGTCGACCTCGGCATTGGCGAAGCGCGCTATAAAAGCGCCGTTTGCCGCGAGACGATCGAGCTCCATGACAGCGTCCTGCCCGCGACGCCGGGCGGCGCTCTCGTTGCTCCATTGCTGCGCGGCTGTCTCGCGGCGAAGCGTTGCGTGAAGCAGTCAAGGGCGGCGACGCGACTCATCGCGCGAGCGCGCCTTCTCGGCGCGCGTCGTTCCTAACGTTGTTACTGCGCGGGGTTCTGGACCGGTCTTGCCGCGGCGGTCGCGGCCCGGCGCGGCGCCGGCGTCGCGCCGGCCTGGATATCGCGCCAGGTGTTCGACTGCGAGATCATCTCGCGGATTTGAGCGATGTTCGCGGCTGCGTCTATGGGCGACAGGTCGTGGCGCGCCCACTCTTCCGCCTGCTCGAACTTGCCTTGCAGCGCCAGCACCAAGGCGAGATTCTGGCGCACGCGCATGTCCGCGGTCGGTTGCCGCGCGGCGCGCGTGAGCGTTTCCTCGGCGCGCGAAAGCTGCCGCGATAGCGCATAGGAGAGCCCGAGATTGGAGAGAACGCCCGGATCGTCGGGGCGCTGCTTCAGCGCTTCCTGATAATATGCGCGCGCCGCCTCGTGATTGCCGAGCTCGTCGGCGATCTGCCCGCGCGTCGATTGGACCGACCAGTCCGGACGGTCCGGCGTATCGGCATGGGCAAGCACATCCGACGCCTCTTGCAGTCGCCCGGCGTCGACGAGCGCCTTCCCGTAAGTGCTGAGCACCTTCATGTCGTTTGGATTCTGGATCGCGGTCCCTTGCAGGACGGCGACGGCTTCGGTGGTCCTGTCCAGCGCGCGCAACGCGCGGGCGTAGGTCATCGCGGCCTGCTTGTCCTTGCGATTGCTCTCGTAGCGCCTGCCCCACTCCTCGGCGAAGAGGCGAAGCGACGCCTCGTCTTTCGGCAGCTCCACGTCCGCTCCGGCCGGTCGGCGTATGGACCCCGTGACGTCGCTGAGATTTGCTTTCGAGCAGGCGGCAAGCCCGACGAGGGTCGCCAGCGCGAGCGCCTTGCAAAAGGCGGAAGCGGAAAGCGGTGTCCGAACGGCGAAGCGAACGTCAAGCACGGCGAATCGTTTCCATTTGCTTTAGGACTTGGCGCTCGAAGCAATAAAGCGTTAACGCTAACGACTGATTAACGATGCGCGTCGGCGTCCCCGGCTACAGGCCGGCGCCGGCTCGCGAAAGAGGAGAAAAGATGGGCGTGGCAGAGGGGCTCGAGCCTTGGACCGAGGACGCGGTTCCAATCCACTGCGTGGACGCGCAGTCTTTCGAGGCCCTCGCGGATCGGTTGAGCGAGCCCTTGCGCGCGTTGGCCGTGACGAACGGCTTCGAGCCCAAGGCGGGCAAGCTTCTGCTCGCGCCCGACGCGTCGGGGCGGCTCGCGCGGGTCGTCTTCGGGGTCGAGCCCGCCGACGCAAAGCGTCGCGATCCGTTTTTGCCGGGCAAGCTCGCGACGGTGCTGCCGCCGGGCCTCTACCGGTTCGAAGCCGGCCCGATCGACCCATCAGCCGCGGCGCTCGCCTTTTTGCTCTCCAACTACAAATATTCCCGCTTCCTGGCTTCAAAGCCCGAGGCGCCGAGGCTCTGCGCGCCTCGCAGCGCCGACGCCGAGCGCCTGCGTCGCATCGCCGCCGGCGTCACGCTCGGGCGCGATCTCGTCAATACGCCGGCCAATGCGCTCGGGCCGGAGGCGTTGGCGCGGGCGGCGCTCGATCTTGCGGAGCGACACGGCGCCGTCACGCGCGTCATCGAGGGCGAAGCGCTGCTCGCCGAAAACTTTCCGCTCATCCACGCCGTTGGGCGCGGCGCGGAGGGCGCGCCGCGCCTCGTCGACTTCGTCCACGGTTCCGAAGACGGTCTCAAAATCACGCTCGTCGGCAAGGGCGTCGCATTCGATTCGGGCGGACTGAACATCAAGCCCGGCGGGGCGATGGCGCTCATGAAGAAGGACATGGGCGGCGCCGCAACGGCGCTGGCGCTCGCTTCCATGCTCATGGACGCGAATCTCCCCCTGCGCCTGCGCGTCATCCTGCCGATCGTCGAGAACGCGATCTCCTCGCGGTCGTATCGGCCTGGCGACGTCTATCGGAGCCGCAAGGGGCTATCTGTCGAGATCGGCGACACCGACGCTGAAGGACGCCTGGTGCTCGCCGATGCGCTGGCGCTCGCCAGCGAGGATGCGCCGGACCTGCTGCTCGACTTCGCGACGCTGACAGGCGCCGCCCGCGTGGCGCTCGGTCCCGAGATCGCGCCCTATTATACGGACGGAGACGCGCTCGCGCGTGATATCGCCGAGTTCGGGGAGCGCGCGAACGACCCCGTCTGGCGCCTGCCGCTGTGGGACGGCTACGACAGCGGGCTCGAGGGCAAGATCTCCGATCTCGTCAACGTCACGAGCCACAGCTTCGCGGGCTCGATCACCGCCGCATTATTCCTGCGCCGCTTCGTCGCGGACCCGGCGCGCTGGGCGCATTTCGACGTCTATTGCTGGAACGGCGCCGCGCGTCCCGGACGCCCGGAAGGCGGCGACATCCCGGTCGCGCGTCTGCTCTACGACCTCTTGGAGGCGCGCGCCGTTGAGGCTCAGCGATGAGCGCGGCTTTCGACAGGCGCCTCACCCCGGCGCGCCCCGAGGTCGCCGCGAAGCATTTGGAGGGGCTGGTCGAGGCGGCGCGCTTCGTCGAAGGCGCGCTCATGCAGGTCAAGGAGGGCGTCGTCGACGTGAAGCGGGAGCCTCGGCCCGACGCCGCCCTCGACACGCAGGCCCTCTATGGTGAATGCATCACGGTCTATGACGAGGACGACGAGGGCTGGGCCTGGGGCCAGCTCGCGCGCGACGGCTATGTCGGCTGGATCGCCGCCAACACGCTGTGGAGCCGCGTCTATCGCGCGACGCACCTCGTCTGCGCGCCGCGGACCTTCGTCTATCCGGGGCCGAGCATCAAGCTGCCGCCGCTTCTCGCGCTGCCGATGGGCGGCGAGCTCGAGATCGTCGCCGAGCGCGACGAATTCCTCGTCACGAGCGAGAACGGCTTCGTCTTCGCCGCGCATCTGACGCGAATCGGCGACTGGGCCGCGGATTTCGTCGCGCTCGCGGAAAAATTCGCCAATGCGCCCTATCTTTGGGGCGGCCGAAGCTCGCTTGGAATCGACTGCTCCGGCCTCGTGCAGACGTCCTTGCGGCTTGCGGGAGTCGACGCGCCGCGCGACACCGATCTGCAGCTGGCGCAGCTCGGCGTCGAGGTCGCGCCCGACGCGCCGCTGCGGCGTGGCGACCTCGTCTTCTGGAAGGGCCACGTCGGAATCATGCGCGACGCCGAGAGCTTGCTGCACGCGAACGCCACGCACATGCTGGTCGCCGCCGAGCCGCTCGCATGCGCGCGTGCGCGCAATCTCGAACGCGGGGCCGGGGAGATCTCAGGGGTCAGGCGGTTGTGAGCGACATGGCGGAGAAGCTCTATCTGGAGGATCTCTACGTCGGCCAGAGCGTCAAGAGCCGTGTCCTGACGATCGAGGCCGAGGAGATCGTGGCCTTCGCGCGCGCCTATGATCCGCAATATTTTCACACCGATCCCGAGGCCGCCAGGAAGAGCCTCTTCGGCGGCCATGTCGCGAGCGGCTGGCACACGGCGGCGTTGACGATGCGACTCCTGGTCGAAAGCGTTCCGATCGCCGGCGGCCTGATCGGCGTGAAGGTCGAGCTCGCCTGGCCGCGCCCGGTGCGCCCGGGCGACGAGCTGCGGCTCGAGAGCGTGATCGAGAGCGTTTCGCCGCCGCGCGCCGGGAGCGACCGAGGCGCCGCGACGTGTCGGTGCACGACGCTCAACCAAAGAGACGAGCCGGTGCAGATCATGACGGCGAAGCTGGCCGTGCGCGCCAGGCCCGCGGACGAAGGGGGCGGACCTGCGTGAGCGGTCGCCAAGGCTCAAGCGTCATGCGATGCGCGAATTTGCATGCCCCCCGAGAATAGGGATGTTTCCCGATAGACAACCCCTACCGACTCTGTTAAGCCGCCGCCACGGATCAGGCGCTCCGTCAGCGCCCGGCGAATTGTTCCCTTCAACTCCCCCGCGCCGGCGGCTGCGGGCCGAACAACAGGACGCTTACGTGCAGGTTCTCGTTCGCGACAATAATGTCGATCAGGCTCTTAAGGCGCTGAAGAAGAAGATGCAGCGCGAAGGTATTTTCCGCGAGATGAAATTGCGCGGCCACTATGAGAAGCCGTCCGAGAAGCGGGCGCGCGAGAAGGCCGAGGCGGTGCGCCGCGCGCGCAAGCTCGCCCGCAAGAAGCTGCAGCGCGAGGGTCTCCTGCCAGGGAAGCCGAAGCCGAGCTTTGGCGCGCGTTGACGCTTGATTAACGATCCCGCGTAAAGTATCGCAAAAAATCGCCGCGCGCCCGTCGCAAGGCGAGCGGGCGGGATTGGACGGCATGACGGCATTTCGACTCGCGGCGCGCGACCGCCTTCCCCGAGTAGCCCTTGGTATCCGACGCGGCGTCTCGCTGCTCGGGGTCTCCGCGCTGTTCGCGCTCTCGGGCTGCTATGAGGAGAGCACGCTCCTGCGTCCCCCAGGGCGCGGCATCGCCGAGACGACGGAGACCGATCCGACGTCGGCGGCGGCGAACATCGAGTCGCTGAGCGACGTGATCCGGCGCAACCCGTCGAGCTCCGAGGCTTTCAACACGCGCGGCGCGGCCTATGCCCGCATCGGCCGCTTCGGTGAGGCGATCGAAGATTTTTCGGCCGCGATCCGCATCAATCCCGACGACGTAGCCGCCTACACCAACCGGGCTCTGGCCTACCGTCAGGCCGGACGCAACGACCTCGCGCGCAGCGATTTCGACCGCGCCATAACCGTCAATCCCAATCATGCGCCGGCTTATATCGGCCGCGCCAATCTGCTGCGGGCTCAGGGCTCCCTCGATCAGGCGATGGCCGATCTCGACCAGGCCATCAGGCTCAATCCCGAGAACGCGCAGGCTTTTCACGCCCGTGGCCTCGTGCGGCAGAAGCTCGGCGACAATGAGCGCGCGGTCAGCGACTTCGACAACGCCATCGACCGCGACCCCTTCGCGGCGGCGCCCTATCAGGCGCGCGGCGAGAGCCTCGTCACGCTCGGCAAATACGACAAGGCGATCGAGGACTTCAACGCGGCGCTGAACGTCGACAATAAGAGCGCGATCGCCTGGGCCTGGCTCGGTCTGGCGCAAGACCGCCACGGCGACCGGGCGAAGGCGCAGGAGTCCTTCCAGCGCGCGCTCTATCTCGACCCGAACCAGCCGATCGCCAAGCAGGGGGTGCGGCGGATCTGAGCTGGGACCGCCGCGAGCGCCTCATGGACCTCTCCGGTCTCTTGGTCGTCGCAAGACGAGGCTGACTCGTCGCCTGCGACGCCGCCGCGCGCTCACGGACTGGTCGACTCGTCGATCGTCGCCGCCTATTCTACTCTTCTCTTCCGCTACGGTGCCGCGTGCTGCAAGGATACATGCCTCTTGCCGCATGCGGCGCGTCAGTCCGCTTCAGATGCGCTTGCGCTCGCGCAAGGCGCGACTGGCGAGCGTGGCGACGCGAGTTTCCCCTTGCTCCGCCTCGCTCACAATGAGCTCGGGTTTCCGGAAGCTGGAATGCGATGCGCGTTCTTCCTTGGGGACCTTGCGCTCCATGCCGCGATATTCCGTCGATTCGGCCGAGCCGGAGAGCACGCCGCCCTTCTCGACTTCGATCTCGCCATAGGTCCACTTGCCTTCGACGCGTCCCGAAGAACGCACGGTCAGCAACTGCTTGACCGTGATGTCGGAACCGATCTTGCCATAAACGTCGGCTTCGGAGACGGCGATCGTGCCGTTGACGACGCCTGTCGGACCGACGATCAGCTGACTGCAAGAAACTTCGCCGTCCACCACGCCGTCGACCACGACGGTGTCTTGCGCCTGGATCGCGCCGGTCAGCGTCACGCCTTCCCCGATGTAGACGACATCTTTCTCTTCCGGTCTAAAATCCGCCATTTGCGCTGACCCCTCAGTTTTTCTCATTGTTGCCACCCTCGCTCCAAGCTCGCCATGCATAACTGGCTATGCAGATGACGCATGCGTCAAAACCCGCCAACCTGAAGCAACGCCGCGTCGCCGCACGCCCTCTCGTGCTTCGTTCGTCCCTCTGACGTCAAAGGAGTCTTACAGACGCACGCTCGCCCCCTTGGCGCTTGCGGTGACGACTCGAGTTCTCTCTTCCGCCACAGAGCTGAACGCGTCGACCCACTCCTTCCGCGCCCGGCGGCGCAAGCGGCTCGCACGCAAGAAGTTCTGCTCTCAGGCGTTTTCCGAAAACGGGGAAGATCGCGTAACGTAACGCCTCCGACGGCATCCACCAAGACATTTTGCCTCTAACACGTGGCGCTGTTCTTGATCAACCCAAACTTGTGGGGGCACAGTAGTTTTCAACAAGATGCCCAAGTTAGCGCGCCCAATAGGCAGCCCTGCGTAAGGCAGAAGGGGTGCAAATCTATATAAAAACGGCGTTTTTTCTCTGTTCACTTTTTGGCCGCTCGCTGCGCGTTGTTCCGTCCAGCGGCAACGGTGATTTCGATCCGTCCGCGCATGGCCGATCGCGGCGACGGGTTGACAGAGGGCGCGGAAATTTCCCATAAGCGGGCCGTTCGCTGTCTCGATCCGTCGAGTCATCGAGCCCCGGCGCTCCGCCGGACAAAGGGGGAATGTCCCGAGCGGCAAAGGGGGCGGACTGTAAATCCGCTGGCTAAGCCTTCGTAGGTTCGAGTCCTACCTCCCCCACCAGAACGGGAAGCTGAGCTTTGTAAACATTGGGCTTTTCGTTCTGTTGTGCCCACCTCCAACAGGGTGGGCACGAGGGTGGGCACGGACCTGTTCTCCAAGCGTTCCTTTGGTTGGTGGTCAGTTCAGTACAACAGACACAGCCTGTGTATCGGAGAAGAGGTCTTCCACCACCCCCGTGTAACCCTTGTCG
>DATHCI010000069.1:0-2694 GCA_035319645.1 Methylocystis sp.
ATTGTCACCGGATCGGGCGGCGCACCGCGATGCAGCGCGACGAAAGCCGCCCGCGCCGCCGCCGTGGCGCAGGCGCCGGTGGTCCAGCCGCGGCGCAGTCCCGGCTGACCCGGGTTGTTTGTCGCGACTCGCGCCTCGTGATCACTCATGTCGCGGCACGCTCCTGTGGGCGCCCGTGCGGGCGAGCGCGACAAACCTCTCTCTCACCAGATTGAAGAGATTGGGCGGCAGGGGCCCATAATAGCCGTCCGAGGTCGGCGTGACGGTCGGTCGCAGATCAGGACCCGGCCAGGTGAAAACGTTGCTTTCGCTGAGGACGATCCAGGACCGCGCGTCGTCAAGCCTCAGCCTAGCTTTGACTCGTTGCGGGATTTCGACGGTTTCAGCGGCGTCGAGCGGCGGGGAATGCGTAATCGGAAGCACGCGCACGACGGCTGCGCCGTTTGCTTGATAGACGACCAAAGCCAGAACCAAGCACGGACGATCTTTGCTCGCTTCGTCTCTACCAGCGCGCCGCTCTCGGTCCCAAAGATAGGCATAATTGAAAACATGACCGAGCTTGACGCCTCTCGGAATCATCCCAAACGATCGGCTATTCGAGTTCTGAATTCAAATATTCGAAACCCGGCTCCATGCGCGCGTCTTCCACGGCTCGAATTTCTTCTTCCGAGAGATCGCTCGTGCGCTGAACGCGACGGTCGCGCCCAGCGAGGCGGACGAAATCTGCATACGAGAGTAGAACGGTTTGCGGACGACCGCCCTCCCCGATCAGCACGGGGCCTTGCGCGGCGGCCTTTTGATAGACGTCGAAATTTCCACAAATTTCGGCGGCGGTCACCGTAGCCGGCATCGCTCTGCTCCTTTCCTAAAGGCCAATATGAATGGCCATGCGTCCCGGCGCAAGACTCCTGCGCCGCGACATCTGCGAGAAGTTCGGCTAAACAGGACGCGCCCACCACGCCCTAGCGCAGGAGCATTCCATGAAACGCGGCCTCATTCCCTTCGCGCTCAGCTTTCTCGTCGCCTCCGTCGCCCAAAGCGGCGCCGGCCCCGCCTTCACGCTGAAGAGCCCCGACATCGCCGAGGGCAAGACCATCGGCCCCAAGCACATCTATGACTCCTTCGGCTGCACCGGCGAGAACGTCTCCCCGACGCTCGAATGGAGCGATCCGCCGGCCGGGGCGAAGAGCTTCGCCGTGCTCGTTCATGATCCCGACGCCCCGACCGGCGGCGCGGGCTTCTGGCACTGGCTCGTGATCGACCTGCCGGCCGAAACGCGCAGCGTGCCGCAAGGCGCGGGCGCCGCCAACGGCCGGCAGCTGCCCGCGGGCGCGAAGCAGCTCGAGACCGACTTCGGCGACATCGGCTACGGCGGGCCCTGCCCGCCCAAGGGACATGGGCCGCACCGCTACGTGTTCACGGTCTACGCGCTCGATGTCGAGAAGCTCGACCTTCCGCGCAACGCGCGAACGGCGGCGGTCGGCTTCACCGTGAACCAGCATGCGCTCGCCAAGGCCAGCATCACCGCGACTTTCGGGCGCTGACGCTGACCGCGCATCTGACGGTCGCGCTGCTTGCGCTCTGCATGGAGGCGCTGCTCGGATATCCGGAGGCGCTCTATGCGCGCATCCGGCATCCCGTGGTGTGGATCGGCGCGGCCATCGACGCGCTGGATCGAAACCTCAACCAAGGCGCGCCGCTCGCCCGGCGCGCCAAGGGATTTGTGGCGCTCGCGGCTTTGCTCGGCCCCTGCTTCGCTTTTGGGGCGGCGATAGAGGCCGTTCTGCTCCCCCTGCCCTTTGGGCGGGTCGCCGTCGCGCTGCTCGCGTCGAGCCTGATCGCTCAGCGCAGCCTCCACGCTCACGTCGCCGACGTCGCCCGCGCCCTAGATGTGTCCATCGACGCGGCGCGCAGAAACCTTGCGAAAATCGTCGGACGCGACACGGCCGGGCTCGACGGCGCCGCGATCGCGCGCGCGGCGATCGAGAGCCTCGCGGAGAATTTTTCCGACGGCGTGGTCGCGCCGGCTTTGTGGCTCGCGCTCCTCGGGCTCCCCGGCGCGCTGTGCTACAAAGCGATCAACACCGCCGACAGCATGATCGGCCACCGCACCGCGCGTCATGAGGACTTCGGCTTCGCCGCGGCCAAGCTCGATGATCTCGTCAACCTGCCCGCTTCGCGCCTCTCCGCAGCGTTGCTCGCGGCGGCCACATTTTCCCTCGCAGAGGCGAAGCAGGCGACGAAGAGCGTGTCGCGCGATGCGCGCAAGCACGTCTCCCCCAACGCCGGGTGGCCCGAGGCGGCGATGGCGGGCGCGCTCGGCATCGAGCTCGGCGGCGCGCGCGCCTATCATGGCGAGGTCGTGGACGGCGCGGTCATCGGCGCGGGACGCCGCGAGCTCGGCCGCGCAGACCTCCTCGCGGCGCTCAGCCTCTATCGGCGCGCGCTGTTCTGGCTCCTTGCCGGCGTGGGGCTCCTAGCGTCGCTCGGCTGACCGCTGTCAGCGTCCCGGCGCCGAGCCGCTCTCCGTGCCGGTCTTGCCTTCGACGCCGGGGGCCCCGGCGACGACCTCGCACTCTCCAAGCTTGCCCTGACGCTGCAGATAAGGGTTCCTCTTTTGGACGGCGGCCGAAGGCTCGACCGGCGTGCCGACGGCGGGGCCGCTGGTGTCGCCTGAAGAACCCCCATAAGCGG
>DATHCI010000070.1:0-16978 GCA_035319645.1 Methylocystis sp.
CCTGATCCTTGGCGACGAGCCACAGCGTCCAGGCGAGCGCGACAGCGGAGGTCTCGTGTCCGGCGATCATGAATGTGTAGAGATTGCTGACGAGTTCGGCGTCAGTCATGACGCGCCCGGTCTCGGGGTCGCGCGCCGAGAGCAGGAGTCCCAGGATGTCGCGCCGCTCCGTCGGGCAGGCGCGACGCGCTTCCACGGCCTTGACCGTCTCTTCGTAAAGATAGCGCTCGGCGGCGTTCGCGCGCAGGAAGCCCGGAAAGGGCGTGAAGCCGGGCAAGCGGAGCAACGCGATCACGAACCGCCACCGCACGCTGCCCAAAGCGGAAACGAGCGCGGCGAGGAACCGGTCGCGATCGAGCGTCGTCGCTTCGCCAAGCACGACCCGCTCGATGATCGCGAAGGTCGTGCGCGACATCGCAAGGCTCACATCAATCGCTTCGCCGCTCGGCGCATCGCGCCACGCCTGCGCCTGCGCCTGGGCGCATTCGGCGAATGTCGGAACGAGCGCCAGGAGATTCTCGTGGCGGAAGGCGGACGCCGCCGCCCGCCTCTGCCAGCGCCACCCGGCGCCCTCCGCGAAGAACAGGCTGTCGCGGTTTACGCGCGCCGAGAGCGCTTCGGTCGAGATCCGATCGCGACGGAAGAGCTCGGCGCGCGTGAGCAGCACGTCCTCGATCAGTTGCGGGTCGGTCAGGAAGATCTGTTCCGGAGCGAGGCCCCATTGGCGGGGCTTGACCACGAAGCCCTCGCGATAGACGGAAACCGGCCAGCCCTCGATATAGTTGCGCGCATTGGCCATCGGGCCGGTGTTTTGGCGCGGCTCAAACGGCGTAAGCTCGGGGTCGTAAAACATCGCGACGCCTCATTCGGCGGCGATCGAGAGAGCCTCGGAGTCCGCCGCCGGCTCGATCAGGAGCGGCAAGCCGCCCCTGGCGCGCGTCGCGAAGCTCGGGTCGAGCTCCAGGCGATGACCCGGAACAGTCCTGAAGCGGAATTCGCGCGCGAGCGTCGCGAGGATCGTCATCATCTCCAGCATCGCGAAGGTCATACCGATGCAAATTCGCGGGCCCGCGCCGAAAGGCAGATAAGCGTATCGATGGCGCCCTTTCGACCTCTCGGGCGAAAAGCGGTCGGGGTCGAAACCGTTCGGATCGTCCCACAGCTTTTCGTGACGATGCAAGGCCCAGATCGCGACGAAGATCGGCTCGCGCTTCGAGACCGCGTGCGGGCCGAGCGTCGTGTCCCGCTTCGGCTGGCGTCCGAGCGCGCCGAAGGGCGGAAAGAGCCTCATCGCCTCCTGCAGGACCTGCCGTGTGAAGACGAGCTTCTCGACTGTCTGCGGACCGATCTCGTCCGAGCCCGCGACCTCGACGACCTCGCGGCGCAGGAGCTCCTGCGAGGCCTGGTCCTTGGCGAGGAGCCACAGCGACCAGCCGAGCGCGACGGCTGAAGTCTCGTGCCCGGCGATGAGCAGCCCGTTGAGATTGCCTGAGAGCTCCGCGTCCGTCATGACGCGGCCGCTCTCGGGATCGCGCGCCGAGAGCAGCAGCCCGAGCAGGTCGCGCCGCGTCTCGCCCTCTGCGCGGCGCGCCTCTATAATCCGGTCGATTTCGGCGAAAATCCGCGCCGACGCCGCTCGCGCGCGCCTGGCGCCGAAGAAAGGCGTCCAGGCGGGGAGGTTGAATAAAGCGATCATGCGCCGCCATCCCGTCGCCTTCAGGACCGGTGCGAGCGCAGCGAGATATTTGTCGTGGTCGAGCGCCCCCGTTCCCCCGAGAACGGCCCGCTCGATGACGGCGAAGGTCGTCTGCGACATCGCCGTCATGATCTCGACCGGCGCGCCGGGCGTCGCGGCGCGCCACGCCTTGGCGGTCGCGTCGGCGCATTCGGCGAAGGTCGGGACCAGCGCCAGCAGATTCTCGTGGCGAAAGGCGGAAGAGAGCGCGCGCCGCTGCCACTTCCAGTCCGCGTCCTCGGCGAAGAACAGGCTCGTGCGGTTGTCCACGGACCCGAGCGACCGACGCGTAATGACGTCGCGCGTGAAGGTCTCGGCGCGCGTGACGAGCATCTCCTCGATGAGCGCCGGGTTGGTCAGATAGACCGTTTTTGGTACCAGCCGCCACAGGCCGGGGAGGCTCCAAAAACCTTCACGGTAGGCCGACGGCGGCCAGTTCTCCATGTAGTTGCTGAGAGCAGCTGCGTAGGAAGGAGTCTCGCGCGGCGTGAAGGGCGTGAAGTCGGGATCGTGAAACATCGTGAGGCGCTCCTTGGTCGTGGGGATCCAAACGCTCGGGTTACGCTCGAAACAGACCATACCATATAGTATGTGATTGGCAAGCGGCTGCGCCTGTGCGAAAGCTGGACGCCATGAGCCGATTCAAAAAAGAGGACTGGCTGGACCTTGGCGCGCGGCTCCTCGGACAGGAGGGGCCGTCGGCGCTGACTCTCGAGCGGCTGACAGCGGCGGCGGGACGCACGCGCGGCAGCTTCTATCACCACTTCACGGACCGCGACGCCTTCGTACGCGCGCTCATGCAGCGCTGGCGGGAGCGCGAGATCGTCATCGAGGGCCAGCGTTACGCCCAGGACGCCTCGCCCGAGAGTTGGCGCAAGCGCATGCGCGAGCATCCGTTGGAGCTCGACTTCCGGTTCGAGCGCGAAGCGCGGCGGCTGGCGGCGAGCGAGCCGATCGTCTGCGAGATTCTGATGGAGGTCGACCGCGCCCGCATCGAGGGGCTCGCCTGCCTGATCAAGCAGATGCGGCCCGAGATCGAGGATCCGCAATCCTTCGCCTATGTGCAATATGGCGCGCTCGTCGGCCTGCAGTGGCTGATCGACGATCCTGACGACGCGCGCGCGCCGGGCATCGTCAGGACCGCGAACCGGTTGTTTGGGTTGAGCGAGCCGGAAGAGAAGGCGCAGACGAGGGCTTGACGCTGTAAGACCGCACCCGACACGGAGACACGATTGCCCAACCGTTTCGAAGCCATCCGCATCGACGCGACGGATGCCGGCCAATGCGTCGGCTATGTCGGAATGACGGACGCCGACCTCATGGCGGGCGACGTCGATGTCGCCGTCAGCCATTCGACCATCAACTACAAGGACGGTCTCGCCGTCTCCGGGCGCAATCGAATCGTGCGTCGCTTCCCGATGGTCCCTGGCGTCGACTTCGCGGGCCGCGTGACCGCCTCGGCGCACAAGGATTTTAAGCCCGGCGACCTCGTGATCGCCGGAGGCTGCGGGCTCGGCGAGACGCATCTCGGCGGCTTCGCACAAAGGGCGCGGCTCCCCGGCGACTGGCTCGTGGCGCTGCCCGAAGGGCTCTCGCCGCAGCAGGCCATGGCGATCGGCACCGCGGGGCTCACGGCCATGTTCTGCGTGCTGGCGCTGGAGCGCTTCGGCGTCACGCCGGAGGGCGGCCCGATCGTCGTCACGGGCGCCGCAGGCGGAGTCGGCTCGGTCGCGGTCGCCCTGCTCGCGCGGCTGGGCTTTCGCGTCGCCGCAGCCACCGGGCGGCCTGAAGAAGCGGACTATCTCGAAAGCCTCGGCGCCGCCGAGATCCTCGACCGCGCCGAATTCGCCGCGCCCGGCAAGCCGTTGCAAAGCCAGCGATTCGCCGCAGGCGTCGATGCGGTCGGCGGAGCGACGCTCGCCAGCATTCTCGCGCAGACGCAGTTCGACGGCGCGGTCGCCGCTTGCGGCAACGCCGGCGGTCTCGAGCTGCACACGACGGTCGCGCCGTTCATCCTGCGCGGCGTGGCGCTCATCGGCGTCGAGTGCGTGCGCCCGCGCCTTCCGCTGCGCCGCGAAGCCTGGGCGAGGCTCGCTCGCGATCTCGACAAGCAGCTGCTCGCGCGCATGACCGAGACGATCCCGTTCCATGCGGCGCTGGAGCGGGCGCGAGCGATCCTCGAAGGCCGCACGCGCGGGCGCGTGGTGATCGAGATTGGCTAGCCCGCGAGCGCCTTGACGCCCGGCAGCTCCTTGCCTTCGAGCCACTCGAGAAAGGCGCCGCCGGCTGTCGACACATAGGTGAACTGCGCCGCGGCGTGGGCCTGGTTCAACGCCGAGACCGTGTCGCCGCCGCCCGCGACCGAGAGCAGCCTGCCCTCGCTCGTGAGCCGGGCGGCGGTCAGCGCGACGGCGTTGGTGCCCTCGTCGAAAGGCGGACGCTCGAAGGCGCCGAAAGGACCGTTCCAGACGAGCGTCCTGGTCTTTTCGAGCAGGCTTTCGACATGAGCGACGGCCTTGGGGCCGACGTCGAGGATCATGTCGTCCGGCGCGACGTGGTCGACGGTGACGAAATGGGCCGGCGCATGCGAGGCGAATTTCTTCGCGACCGTCACGTCCTCCGGCAGCACGATCTGGCACCCGCTCGCCTCGGCCTTCTCCAGGATCGCTCGCGCCGTGTCGAGCAGGTCGTCCTCGCAGAGCGACTTGCCGACCGCCTTGCCCTGCGCGGCGAGAAAAGTGTTGGCCATGCCGCCGCCGATGACGAGATAGTCGACCTTGGAGAGCAGATTGCCGAGCAGCTCGAGTTTCGTCGAAATCTTGGCGCCGCCGACGACCGCCATGACGGGGCGCTGCGGCTGGCCCAAGGCCTGGTGCAACGCTTCGAGCTCCGCCTGCATCGCGCGCCCCGCGTAGGCCGGGAGCTTATGCGCGAGGCCCTCGGTCGAGGCATGGGCGCGATGCGCCGCCGAGAAAGCGTCGTTGACATAGAGGTCGCCGTTTTCGGCAAGCGCGGCGACGAAGGCGGGATCGTTCTCCTCCTCGCCCTTGTGGAAGCGCGTGTTCTCGAGCAGCAGCACGTCGCCGTCAACGAGCGCCGCGACGGCTTGGGCGGCGGCGGCGCCAATGCAGTCGTCCGCGAAGGCCACCGGACGCCGCAGATGTTCCGCGAGGGCCTTGGCGACGGGGCGCAGCGAGTCCTCCTCGTTGCGCCCGCCTTTGGGACGTCCGAAATGCGCGAGGAGGATGACCCTCCCGCCCTTGTCGGCGATCTCCGTGATCGTCGGGAGCACGCGATCGATTCGGGTCGCGTCGGCGACGACGCCGTTCTCCATCGGCACGTTGAGATCAACGCGCAGGAGCACGCGCTTGCCCTTGAGGTCGGCTTGGTCGAGGGTTTTGAAGGCGGTCATGGGTGTAGAAACTTTCCTGCGGTGAACATGAGACCGGCAAGGCCGATCAATAGCGTCGCGATAAGGCCGAGCATGCCCCAAATGGTCGGGATCTGGTTGAAGCGGCCTTCCACGGTGGTGATGCGTCCCTCGATGCCGGACAGACGGCCTTCGATCGCGCCGAGCTTGCCGCCCAGACGTTCTTCGACCGTGACGATCTTAATGTTCAGGCGCTCTTCACCTGTAATGATCTTCGCGTTCAAACGTTCTTCAGCGCTCTCGAATTTCGCGTTCAGACCCCCGTCGACGCTGTCGATTTTTGCATTCAAACGCCCCTCGACGCCTTCGATTTTCGCGCTCAAGCTATCGTTGACGCTCTGAATTCTCGCGCTCAAGCCATCGTCGACGCTGTGAATTCTCGCGCTCAAGCCATCGTCGACGCTCTGAATTTTCGTGCTCAAGCCGTCGCTGACGCTCTGAATTTTCGAGCTCAAGCCGTCGCTGACGCCCTGAATTTTCGTGCTCAAGCCGTCGCTGACGCCCTGAATTCTTGCGTTCAGGCCATTGTCAACGCTCTGAATCTTATCGCTCAGGCGCTCGTCGACGACCGTGAGCTTGCCGTCGAGAGCAGCGATCTTGCCATCCAGGCCAACCATCGTCAGCTTGATCGCGCTGGTGTCCTTGGCCTGTTCCTTCAAATCCTTGCTCAATTCCTTGAGCAGGGACTTTATCTCGGTGATATCTTCTTCCAGTCGCGCCACACGCGTCTCGAGCATTGGATCCTCCGGGCCGCCGCCGTCCGTTCCTTTCCCGCCCGGGACCACACTGAACTTGCGCGTTTCCGAGCCGCTCATCACTCCGTCTCCAATGGAATCTTGAGCAGACCTGCTATCAATGCGATGGCCGAATGACTCTCGATCATGCCGCATTTCGCGCAGATGATCTCGGTTCGACTAAGAGGCGCGTATCTTTTCACGGGACGAAAGGTTTGGATGTCGTGGGTGGAGCCGACAATAAATTCCTTGTGTCCGCAACGAAGACAGGCAAAATCTGGAAACATCAAATCGAGCGCCTCACTGACCATTTCCGTAGATAGATGGCGGCGACCCTCTTCAAATTTTTTCCGAAAGGAAGCGACCGCCGCCGCCTCCTCCGAGTTGGGGTCATCGACTTCGCGAGGCTCTCCCATGATCGCGCCCTCTATATCGTCCTGGGGAGGGACTATATCACCTTCCCGATCGCAACCGCGACATCCGTCATCCGCGCCGAAAAGCCCCACTCGTTGTCGTACCAGGACAGCACCGAGACGAACGTCCCGTCGACGACCTTCGTCTCGTCCATGTGGAAGGTCGAGGACGCCGGGCAGTGGTTGAAGTCCGACGAGACGAGCTTCTCCTCCGTGTAATCCAGAACGCCCTTGAGCGGCCCTTCCGCCGCGGCCTTGATCGCGGCGTTCACCTCCGCTTTCGACGTCGCCCGCTTCGCCACGAACTTCAAGTCGACAAGCGAGACGTTCGGGGTCGGCACGCGCACCGAGTAGCCGTCGAGCCGCCCGTTGAGCTCCGGCAGCACGAGCCCCACCGCCTTTGCGGCGCCGGTAGACGTCGGAATCATCGATAGAGCCGCGGCGCGGGCGCGGTAGAGGTCCTTGTGCAGCGTGTCGAGCGTCGGCTGATCGCCGGTGTAGGAGTGGATCGTCGTCATGATCCCCTTGTCGACGCCGATCGCGTCATGCAGCGCCTTCACCACCGGCGCGAGGCAGTTCGTCGTGCAGGAGGCGTTGGAGATCACGAGATGCTCGCGCGCGATCTTGTGATGGTTGACGCCGTAGACGACGGTGATGTCCGCGCCGTCCGCCGGCGCCGAGACGAGCACGCGCTTCGCGCCGGCGTCGAGCAGCAGTTTGGCCTTGTCGCGCGTCGTGAAATGGCCCGTGCACTCGAGCGCCACGTCGACGCCGAGCGCCTTGTAAGGCAAATCGGCGGGCTCCCTGATCGCCGTGACCTTGATCGGGCCGCGCCCCGCGTCGAGCGTGTCTCCGGAGACCGTCACCTTGTGCGGAAATCGTCCATGCACGGAGTCGTAGCGCAGCAGATGCGCGTTGGTCTCGACCGGGCCGAGATCGTTGATGGCGACGATCTCGATGTCAGCGCGGCCCGACTCGACGATGTAGCGCAGGATGTTGCGCCCGATCCTTCCGAAGCCGTTGATAGCCGCCCTGACCGCCATGTGTCGTCTCCCGGAAGCCGCGTCGCGCGCAGCCTTGATAATCGTTGCATCGAGCGCGTCCGCGCCGGCCTGCCATGCGGTATGATAGCAACACGGAGCGACTGTCAAACGCCCCGGACGCGGCGCCGCAGCGCAGGAATAGGCTAAGGTTGGCGTTTCGTGCTAGCTAGTGAGCCCCCGCGATTCGCTTCGCCCGGGCCGGGCGCGGCCTTTCGCCGCTCCGCGCCTTGCAGGACGCTTGTCGAGCCGATGACCGCCGCGCCTTCCGAAGACGCCGAACTTTCGCCGAGCCTGCAGACGGCGGCGGCGCGCTTCTTCGCGGCGCTCGAGCGGCTCGAGGGGAGCGTCGCCGACCGGCTCGCGCGCGAGCTGACCCGCGCTGATCTCGAGGAGGAGCTCGCGGTCACGCAAGACGACCGCAGCCGCCTGGCGCAGGAGCTCGACTCGGCGCTGACGCGCGCCGCCGCGGTGGAAAAGACGCGCGACGAAGTGCTGCGCCGCGTCGAGCGCGCGAGCGCCGGCGTCGCGGCTGTGTTGAATCTTCCCCCGGCGCTCGACGGAGAGGCGTGAGCGCATGGGCGTCGCCGTCGTCACGGTCGCCGGACGCTCCTACCGCGTCGGTTGCGAGGATGGGGAGGAAGCCCGGCTCGAAGAGCTCGGAGCCGCGCTCGACCGCAAGGTCGCCGCGATGCGCAAGAATTTCGGCGAAATCGGCGACCAGCGGCTTATCGTCATGGCGGCGCTCGAAACAGCCGACGAGGCCGACGAGTCCAGGGGCCGCGTCGAGGCGCTGGAAGGGGAGATCAAGGCGCTGCGCGAGCGGATCGCCACGCTGGAGTCGCGTCAGGCGGCTCTGACGACGCGCCTCGCTCGGGACTTCGAGGCGGCGGCGAGGCGATTGGAGCGGCTCGCTGAAGATCTCGCTAAGGACGACGACGCGTTGGCGCCGCTGTGACCTCGGCGCCGCTTCTCATCCGCCGCCGCCGCTTGTATAGCTCTTCAAACGTGAGCTTGGGATTGAGGGTCGACAGATCATGAACGACATGCGGCTGGCCGTCGTCGGCGCCGCCGGCCGCATGGGCCGGATGCTCATTCAGACGATCCCCGACACGCTCGGCGTGCGTCTCGTCGCCGCGCTCGAGCGGGCGGACTCCCCCGAGATCGGTCGCGATTCTGGGGAGCTCGTCGGCGCCGCCGCCAATGGCGTGCCGGTGATCGCCGACGCGGAGGCCGCGCTCACGGATTGCGACGCGCTCATCGACTTCTCCTCGCCCGCGACCACGGTCACGCTTGCTGGCCTCGCCGCGGCGCGCCGCGTCGCGCACATCGTCGGCACGACGGGGCTCGCGGACGAGGATTTGCAGGCGCTCATGGCGGCGGCGCAAAAGACCGTGATCGTACGCTCCGGCAATATGAGCCTCGGGCTCAACCTGCTCGCTGTGCTCGTCGAGCGCGCGGCGGCCGCGCTGGGGCCGGCCTGGGATGCCGAGATCGTCGAGATGCACCATCGCATGAAGGTCGACGCCCCCTCGGGCACGGCGCTGCTGCTGGGCGAAGCCGCGGCGCGCGCGCGCGGCGTGTCGCTTGCGGACCATTCGGCGCGGGCGCGCGACGGCCTCACGGGTCCGCGCAAAGCCGGCGACATCGGCTTCGCCTCGCTCCGCGGCGGCACGGTCGTCGGCGAACATACGGTGATCTTCGCGGGCGCCGGCGAGCGGCTCGAGCTCGCGCATCGCGCCGAGGACCGCGGCATCTTCGCGCGCGGCGCTTTGGCCGCAGCGCTTTGGACGCGCGAACGGTCGCCGGGCTTCTATTCGATGGCCGACGTCTTGGGGCTCTCCTCGGCGGGGACCGCTTGAGATGAACCGCATGCTGGTGCTCGTCCGTCACGGCGAAAGCGAATGGAACGCGAAGAACCTCTTCACCGGATGGAAGAACCCCGACCTCACGCAGAAGGGCGTGGAGGAGGCGCGGCGCGCGGGGCGGCAGCTCCGCGAGCGCGACATTCTGTTCAGCATCGGCTTCACCTCGGCGCTCGTGCGCGCCCAGCGCACGCTGGACCTCATTCTCTCCGAGCTCGGACAGCCCAATGTTCCGGTCGTGCGCGACCGCGCCCTGAACGAGCGCCACTACGGCGACCTTTCCGGGCTGAACAAGGACGAGGCGCGCGAGCAATGGGGGGAGGAGCAGGTGCGGCTGTGGCGACGCTCCTATGACGTCGCGCCGCCTGGCGGCGAGAGCCTCAAGGACACGGTGGCGCGCGTGCTGCCGTTTTATTGCCAGCGCATCTTGCCGCCGGTTATGCGCGGCGAGCGGGCTCTGGTCGCCGCCCACGGCAATTCGCTGCGGGCGCTGGCGATGGTGCTCGACCAGCTCACGCCGGAAAGCGTTCCAAGCCTGGAGCTCGCGACCGGCGTTCCGCTGATCTATACGCTGAACGCGGATTCGACCGTGGCGTCGAAAGTGCTGCTGGCGTAGCGCGCAGCGCCCTCACCCCCGGGCAAGCCGCCGCGCCAGCGGCCACACTGCTCGCCCCAGTCCCCTCGGCATCGACTTCAGCGTCGCCTTCAGGCGCTCGCGCGCGCCGCTCCGCCATAGCCTTGCGAGCAATCGGCCCCGCAGGGTCAGGCCCGCGACGTAGTCCGCGACGGGGACGCTCGCGTCCGCCCATTCGGCTTTGTAGGCGTCATAGGGCGCGAGCATGTCGTAGCGCGCGAGCGTCGTCCCAAAGCTGCTGCGCATCACATGCTCGGCGAGCAGCGCGCCCGCGCCCTGCTTGTCGCAGCGCGGATCGTGCGTGAGCAGATGGCCGAAGCCCGCGTTCTTGCAGGCGAGCGTGACGCCGACCGCCACCGGGTCGCCGTCGCGCAGAATCGCATGCGTGAGGAGCTTCGTCTCTTCCCCCGCGCGCGCGGCGAAATCGAGGAAGAACGCCAGCGTCGCGTCGCTCTCGATCGAGCGCGAGTAGAAGCCGCGCTTCGCGAGCCAGGCGCGCTTGAAGTCGAAGGCGCGGCGCAGCAGCTCTTGCGTCGCGGCGACGTCGCGCGCCTCGGAAAACGCGATCTCTCCCGTCTCCTGCAGCCGCCGCAGCGACCTGCGCCGCGACGACCTCGCCTTGGCCGAGCGCTTCGCCAGCACGGCCTCGAAGTCCGCCTTGTCGTCGAACTGCGCGAATGGGGCGGCGGCGAGGTCGCAGGCGATGGCTTCCCGCTCCAGCAGCAAGGCGACATTGGCGTCGCGCCGCGTCTTGCGCAGCAGCGCGATGTCGGCGCCGCAGTCGCGCGCCGCGCGCCATCCTTCGGCCAGGGCGGTCGCTGCGAACGGCCCGGGCTCGACGAGCGCGTCGCCATATTGGCTGACCGGCTCGCCCATCCAGCACAGCCGCGCGCCGCCGAAGGGCAGCGGGGTGAGCGCGAGCGGCCAGACCATCGTGAGCCGCCCTTGCGAACGCCCCGTGACGACGCGCAGCTCGACGCGATTTCCGAGGAAATGGTCGGCCCAGCACGCGAGCCAGGCGTAGCTTTGGAAGACGTGCTCGGGCCGCGCGACGCGTTCGAAGAGCGCCGTCCAGTCCGCGCGCAGCGCTTCGAAGCCCGCACGATCGCGGATGACGTCGATCGCGCAGGCGTGCGCGCCCGGCGCCCCGCTCGCCAGCGTCAGAAACGGCGCGACGTCGCGCGAGGCGAGAGCGGCGGTCACGATGGCTCAGGCCTTGCGCAGCCGCAGCGCCGCGAGCTCGCGCGGCCCGGCGAGCGGGAAATTGAGCAGATAGGCGGGCGCCAGCAGAGGATGGCGCAGCACGAAGGCCGCGTCCTGCGCAACGAGCGACCTGATGGCGATGAGCGGCACGGGCGCGCGCAAGGGGCGGAACTTTTTGTTCCACAGGCCTTCCTCGGGCGCGTCCGGATAGAATACGCCGATCATGCGCGCGCGCAGGAAGGACGTGAGCCGCAGGCTCTTCTGCACCTGCGACATCGCGGCGACGCCCTCGCGGCTGGCGCAGTTCGGGAAGGCGATCAGGATCGCGCGATAGACGCCGCCGTTCTTCGGATGGGGGATCTCGTCGAACTGCGCGAAAGCGTCCAGGAGCTCGCGGCGCATGCGCGCCGCGTCGTCCGCCCCGCAGCCGCTGACGCCAAAGCGCAGCGTGTCGAGCCGCGCGCCGAAGGAGGTGAAGGGGCAGACATTGCCGCTGCGTCCGAGCTCGGAATGATCGCTCATCAGGAACGAACGCGTCCAGCCGCGCAGCGCTTCGAGCGCCGGGCGACGCTCGACCGGCTGGTTCAGCGTGACGAGTTCGATCCTGTCCATCGAGCGCCTCCCTCGCGAAACGACGCGAGGCGAGAAGCCTAGGCGCGAGAAGTCTAACGTTCGACGAATGGCGGGGGGAAGAAGTGCGCTCGCCGAAAATTTGCCGCGTAAAGATTAACGGGCGGCGCTTCGCGCGCGGATCGTCGCGCTTGCGAATTTGGCGGGCCTGACCACTTCATTCGCTCGTCATGGCCCGCTCCAACTCTTGCACCGCGCGCACGAACGCCGGGAAGGCCTTCCTCAAGCGCTCGAGATTTTCCTGTATTTTCGCTGGCTTTAGATCGAAGCCGTAGCGATGGCGCACGACACGCCTGAATCCCTTCAGCTCCGTCAAAAGCTCGAGCAGGCCGGTGTCGAGCAAGGCGGGGCGCTTGCCGTCGATCGGCACAGAGAGCTGATCGAGCAAGTCTTGATGCGAGGCTTCTCGCACGGGAACCGAGCTGTCGATGTCGAGCGCGAGGCTCAGCATGACGTTTTCGACGTCGTTATACACATTGTGGACGCCTAACGCCGTTGCCGACATGCGCGCCCAGCCGTCGGGGGCGAGCGCCAGGTTCTCGCAGTTTTCGAGAAAGCGGTTGATTTCGTCGAGCTCGCGCGCGGCGCGGGTGAGCTTGGCGTCAAGCTTGGCGAAGGCCGGGCGCTTCGACGAGATCATTCCCGAACTCCGCGAGCTCAGAGGGCGTCAGATCGCTCGCATAGATCAGGTCGTAAGGGATGCCCGCGTCGCGCAGCGCATTGGCGGCGATGCGCTCGACCTTGAGGCGCAACGCAGGATCGACGGGCGTGCGCACGAGAATGTCGATGTCGGAATGCGCGCGAAAATCTCCGCGCGCCAGCGAGCCGATGACCCGCGCGTCGACGCCCGCGCCTCTCAACTCGGACATGATCGTCGCGACGCGGCGCGTCGCCTCCGCGAGACGGCGCGCGGTGCGCTCTTCAAAGATGCGGTCCAGCTGACATTCGGCGGACATGACTTCGCCTCCGACTCCGCACAGGGATTTTATCGTCTCCACACGGCTCGGGCAATTTGGGGGGAGCCGCTCAGTTTCGCGATCATCCGCACAGCACGCACACCCCGAACAGCCAGGGATGCAGGAACAGGATCAGCGCATAAAGCGCCGTTCCCGCGCCGAGCGCAATGGCGTCGCCGCGGGTGAAGGAGGCGAGGCGCTCCGCGCCCAGGTCGCCGCGGCTCTTGACGGCGATGCGGTCGTAGACGCCCCAGGCGAGAAAGGAGCCGAACAGAATCATGCCGCCGAGGTCGCCGTTGGCGAGCAGATGCGCGAGCGCCCAGCTCTTGACGGCGACCAGCGTCGGGTGGCGCAGCAAGCCCCTGATCCGCGAAGGCGGGGGCGCGCCGGCTCGCGAGCGCGACGAAGGCGAACCACACGAGCGGCATGGCGACGTGGCGCGTCCATGTCGGCGGCGTCCACACCGGGATCAGCCCCGCGGCGCGATAGGAGACGAAGCCGAAGATGATCAGGGCGAGCCCGATCGCGGCGACGAGCGAATAGCCGGCCTTGTAGGGTCCCAACCCGAAGCGCTCGATGAGGCCCGCGCGCGTTTCGCGAAAGCTTGCGAATGTGTGAACGCCGAGGAAGATGGCTATGCCGAGGATGAGGAAGGTCATTCGTAGCGCCTCTTGGTTGCCGCCGAATTCGAACCCTTTTGGGCCAAGCACGCTTCACGCCAGCCCATCCCACTCTGCGTTCAGCTCGGAAGTTATTTCGTCAACGGCGCTTGGACGAGAGGACGAACCGGCCCGCTGGAGCCCGTTAGCGTCGTATGGCCGACGGGACGGCAAATGCGACAAAATGACTCGTAGCTGCCCTTCCACGAAACGTGAGCACGCTGAAGCGTCGCTCGCGCTTCCCTTCGCGAGCGCCGCTTCGGCCCTTACGATCCGTCCAGGCGGAGGCGTGCCGGCGCGCTCACAGTCACGACGAACACGCCTTCCCCGTGACGAAGCCGGTGTCCGTCAGCTTGTACACCGTGCCGTTGCCAAATAAGCCGTTCTGGCCGCCGGTCACGCCGCCGCCTTGGGTCGTGCCATAGAGATTGCCCTCGCTGTCGGCGATGACGCCGGCCAACTCGGGAACAGTCCCGTCGTTGGGAGCGCCCTTGAAGGCGTAAAGCACCGAAAAGGCGCCGTCCGGCGTGATCTTGAACACCGTGCCGCATCCTCCGCTGCATGCCTTGAGGTCGCCACCGAGGGTGGCCGTGCCATAGAGATTGCCCTTGCAGTCGGCGATCAAGGTGCTCGTGGGTCCACCCCCGTCGCTGCCGCCCGTGAAGGCGTGCAGCGTCGTAAGCGTCCCCCCCGGCGCGAGCTTGAACACGGCGCCGCATCCTTTTCCATATTCGCCGGCGTCGCAACCCGGCTTGCCGCCCTCGAATGTCGTGCCATAGAGATTGCCCTTGCTGTCGGCGATCACGCCTGTATAGGGCAAACCCCCATCACTGCCGCCCGTGAAGGTATACAGCGTCGTTTTGGTCCAGCTGGTCGCCGAGCCGGACGGCGGCGTGAGCTTGAACACCGTGCCGCATCCTTTTTCGAACGCATCTGCCGGGCAGGGCGTGTCGTCGCCGCCCCCGTTCGCCAAGCCATAAAGATCGCCCTGCGTGTCGGCGATCAGGAAGCCGTTGGGAGAATCTCCATCGCTGACGTGCTCGAAGGCGTAAAGCACGGAAAAGGCGCCGTCGGGCGTGATCTTGAACACCGTGCCGCATCCTGAATTCGGCCCGAAGCCGTTTAAATCGCATGTCTTGTCGTCGCCGCCCAAGGGCGCCGCGCCATAGAGATTGCCGTCTTTGTCGAGAAGCAGCGCGCCTGCGGGTTGATTGCCGTCGCCGCCACCCGTAAAAGTGTGCAGCAGCGTCTCGGTCCAGTCTGTCGCCGAGCCGCCGGACGGCGGCGCGAGCTTGAACACCACGCCTTTTCCCGATTTGCCGCCGCCGGCCGTCGTGCCATAGAGATTGCCGTCTTTGTCGGGAAGCAGGCTGCCCAGGGGACCGGCCCCGTCATTGTCGCCGCCCACGAAGGAGTGCAGCACCGTCTCCTTGCCGTCGGGCGAGATCTTGAACGCGACGCCCTGATTCAACGCGCCGCCAAACTCGGTCGTGCCATAGAGATTGCCCTTGCTGTCCATGGCAAGGCCGGCGTCGGGAGTCTGCCCGTCGCTCGTCCCCAGTTGAAAGAAATGCAGTATCGTCTCCTTGGGCGCGGCCGAGGCGCCGTCGGCCGTCGCCGCAGCCAGGGCAATCGCCGCGGCCAGTGAGACCAAACCTTTTCGAGCAAATCCGTATGATTGCATGTTGAGTCCCCCTTTTTTCTGCGCCGAGCTGCGCCGTCCGTCTCATCGCCGGGCGCGCCCGCAATTCTCGGTCGCTGTCACCGCCTTCGGATAAGACGTTCGAGGCCTGCAAAACACGACACGGCCTGTCGAAATTTTTTTGCGGTCCAGCCGGCCGCCTGAAGCTCGACGACCGCCACGACTCAAACGTCGATAATCCGGCATTCGCCGAATGGGCCCGGTTCAGACGCAGGAATTCCCCAAATCGCCCTCTTTCGACGAAGTCTCGCTAGTCGGAGCGTGTGAAGACGGGCCCTGAAGCCGAGAGACCCTAGGTACGCCTCGGATTGGGCTTTCCGGTCTCCGTCGCCTGTGGCGCCGCGCGGCCAAGATGAAGATTTTGCCGGTCCCTGCGTCTTCTGCGAAGCGGCGAGCCACTTTGAGGGGCTCAAGCGTGGTACACTTGTTAAATTGGTCAAGAATAATCGCGTCTGAGCGCCCGCTTCGGTGTATTTCCATTGACCGCTGCGGAAGTTTCTCCTTACGTCTTCACCTCATGATTAGCGGCCTTTGAGCGTTGCGTGGAGTGCGCGAGACTCCTTGGGCTCATGAGAGAGGAGATCGTTCCGTGAAAAAGATTTTGCTTTCCGTAACCGCGCTTAGCCTCGCGCTGACCGCGTCGGCCCTCGCGGCGGACCTTCCCTACAAGAAGGCGCCAGTCGTGCTGTCGCCCCCGCCCCCTATGTGGACGGGCTTCTATGCCGGCGTGAACGTCGGCGGCAAGATCGATGCGAGCAGCAACACCCATGTCGCCAACGCCCCGGTGTTCTTGAACGGGGATGGGCCACGTGCTTTCAGTCTTGCGTCCGCGACCTCCGCCGCAGCTGCGGCCGCGGGATCCGGCTATCCGGGGACCAACATCAGCGGTTTCATCGGCGGCGGCCAAATCGGCTATAATTACCAGCTCGGCCTGGACGGCGGCCCGGGCCGCGCCTGGGTGGTCGGCGTCGAGGCGGACATCCAGGGCGTCACCGCCACCGGCGGCGGGTCGAACTTCATCTCAGCTGCGCCGCTCGCGTCGCCACCCTTCCTCGTCCCAGGGCAGGCGGTCGTCGGCGGCGCCTACGCCTCGAAGAGCCTCGACTACATCGGCACGGTGCGCGGCCGCATCGGCGCCCTGATTGATCCCGCCCTGCTCGTCTATGTCAGTGGCGGTCTCGCCTATGGAGGCGCGAACTCCAGCACCAGCCAGTTTCTGACAGGCACGGCTCCCGCCTTCGGGCCCTTCTATACGCCAGCTTGGGGCGCGTCCGGCTCCTACTCCGACACGCACACCGGCTGGACGGCCGGCGCCGGCCTCGAGTGGATGTTCTTCCCGAACTGGAGCGCCAAGGTCGAATATCTCTATTACGATCTCGGATCCGTTACCTATGCCAGCGGCATCTCGGGCGCCTTCGCTTCCCCAGCCTCCATCATCGCGGGTCAGTTCCTCTTCCTCAACGGAACCTGGACGACGGCCCGCTTCGACGGCCACATCTTCCGCGCGGGCCTGAACTATCACTTCAACTGGGCTGCTCCGGCGCCGGTGCTCGCCAAGTATTGATCGGATCGGGGTGGGGGCCTCTTCAGATCTCTGAAAATAAGAAAGCCCTGCCTTATTCCAGGCCGGTTTTTGTTCGTGCCGCTGTCACTTCATGCGGAGCGACCGTGGGTCGCTTTGCGCGTCGTCGCTCTCAGCGAAGCTGATATTCTGGCGCATTCTCGCCCTTCGGCAAGGCGATCGGAGCGCTCCAAGCTGAACCCCACAGAGCCCGTTCGAGACGAAGTTTGCCGCGCGAGCCCCTGGTGCTAAGGCGAGCGCGCCTCCCTCTCGCAAGGACGCCCATGGCCGCACCCCCCCTGCTCGCGCTCTCCGACATCACCTTGACCCTCGGCGGCAAGCGCGCGCGCCAGCGCCGCCCGGCGCGCCTCGCCGCCCGACAGCGTCCCGGGTCGCTCCTCGCCCGTGAGTCCGAG
>DATHCI010000071.1:0-2604 GCA_035319645.1 Methylocystis sp.
CGCGCCGACGTGCAGCGCATGGCTGACGCCATCGCGGCGGGGAAAACGGCCGGGACGTTCAAGACGAAGGCGCGGGGGAAAGCAGTCGTCGAGGGCGGGCCCGCAACGGCGGCGCGCGTCGTTGAGCTGCTCGGCGGGATATGGACATGGGCAGAGCGACGAGGGATCGTCAGCGGCCCTAATCCGGCCCGTGGCGTCGAGAAACACCGAGGCCCGGCGAAAGACCGCTCTCTTTCCAAAGGCGAGCTGGCGAGCCTAGGGAAGGCGCTGGCGGCCCATCTGCCGCGCTGGCCTATGGCGTGCGCGGCGATACGGCTATGCGCTCTGACGGGTCTGCGCCGCGAAGAAGCCTGTGCCCTGCGCTGGCCCGAAATCGACTTTGCCGGCTCATGCCTGCGCTTGGCACAATCGAAAACCGGGCGTTCGACGCGGCCCGTCGGCAAGCCCGCAATAGAGCATTTGCATGCGCTGCCGAAGCTGCACGGCGAATGGCTTTTCCCCAATCGAAGCGGCGACGGTCGCGCGGACCTTAAGAAGAAAATCGCCGCGATCTTCGACGCCGCGGGTTTGCAAGACGCGCGTTCGCACGATCTGCGGAGAACTTTTGCGAGCGCCGCGGCGGAACTCGGCTATGGCGACGCGACCATCGCCGAGCTGCTTGGCCATGCGCGCCGCGGCGTCACACAGATGCACTACATCCGCCGCCCCGACGCTGCGCTTGTCGAAGCTGCGACGCGCGCGGCGCACGTCATTGCGAACGCCCTGGACGGCAAAGAGGCCGAAATCGTCGATCTGCACGAGGCGCGGCGATGAGCGGCTTGGGCGTCCTCAAGCGCGAAATCCACAGCAGCACGGGGCTCAACGGTGATGCGCTTGATCATGTCCTGGGCAAGCTGGCGGAGGCCATCGAGCGGTATCGGGAGCGTGATCCCGAGCGTGTCAGCAAGGAAGACGCCGATAAGCCCGAAGCCGTCGCCCAGCGATTTGGCGCTATCGCCGACAAGCTCGATGCTTGTATAGAAGACTGGCCCGAAGGCGAGGCGCAGGACGACTACGAGATACTGCGCCGGCTCGCGCTCAACGTCCGCACCGAAGCGCGCCTCCATTCAGAAAACCGGCCCGCTCATCGCCCGCGTGACGACCGACGCGACCGGCTCATGGAAGAAGCCGGGGCAATTCTGGAGCCTTACATCCCGCGTGACCTGAAAGAGAAAGATCGGCGCAACAAACTGGTGCGCGCTGTCGCGGGGGTGCTGCGCGGCGCGGGTGCGCGCCTCCCTTATGATCCGAAGCACGACGCCGCTAAGTTCGAGCGCGCGATGCGAAGACGCGAAGACGCGAAGACCGAACGGCGCAAACGGCTCGAAGGCATGAAATTTTAATTTCCGCTAAAAGTATGTCCGAAAGGGCGCTACTTTCGTCGGAACTACTTTGTGGAACAACGGGTTAGTCGCAATTAGTTTTATAGCTCGGAATGCGCTTTTGCAGATAGGGGCCGTCGCCCTCATCGGCGCTCCACTGGGGATCACCCTATGAGTTCGACTGGTCTCGGCGAGACCGAGAAGAAGTTCCTGCGCCGGAGCGCAGCGGGAGCCTACCTCAAGGAAAAATTCGGCTTTTGCAGCGCTGGCGTCCTGGCGAAATACGCCGTCGTCGGCGGCGGCCCCGAGTTCCAATACTTGGGCGGCTGGCCCGTTTACACGACTGAAGCGCTCGACTCTTGGGCTCTGTCCAAGCTCAGCGCGCCCGTGCGCTCGACCTCGGAACGGAAAGCCGCTCTGCACGCCGCAGCCTGAAATCCCCGCCTCCAAAGAAATGGCCGGCTCGCGCTCAGGACGCGATCGCCGGGCCAAAACAAGGATCTTGTGCTGTGCTCCGAGATAACAGCCGCGCATCCAGGGCGCAAGCCGCCTTTTCGTCGAAGCGGCGCGCCGCCGCCACCGCCGCCGCGACCGTGTGCCAAGGTCGAATTCGCGCGAGCCTCGCTCCGTTCGCCTTCGATGAGGCGACGCTGGCGGCCTCCCGCAGGGCGTCCGGGCTCGACGAAGCGCTCGCCGCCAAGATCGAAAGCGGGCAGGCGAGCCTCGCGGACGCCGCCGCCTACCTGCGCCAAGCGTTGGCCGTGATGGAGCAGGAGGCGGCGCGCGACCCGGAAACTTGGCGGGCCGCGCCAATCGCCGAAATCCGCGATGCGATGGCGGGAATGCTCCGCGCCGTCGAGGCTATGATGCGCGAGGGCCTCGAATGAACGCGCTCGCCCCCGCTCTCGACCATGCTCGCGCGTTCCTGGTTGCGCTCGATCCCGCCGCCGGGGCGTTCACATTTCAGACCTTCGACGACAAGAAGCAGCTCGTCGAGCGGATTGGGCGCAACGGCAAGCCGGAGAAATACGATCCGCTCGCCAAGATCGTGCATGGGCCGCTCGAGCTCGCGGCGGCACAGTTGACGGCCCTGTCGCAACAAGGCGCTGGCGTCTATGTGTGCGTGAACGAGACTGATCTTCGAGGACGCAAAGAAGCGAACGTGAAGCGCGTTCGCGCGCTGTTCGCCGACCTCGACGGCGTGCCGCTCGCTAATCTTGAGCGCTTTCGGCTCGAAGCGTCG
>DATHCI010000072.1:0-4332 GCA_035319645.1 Methylocystis sp.
CCGGTGCTCGCCAAGCTCATGCGCGAGATCAAGCGCGGCGACGTGCTCGTCGTCGTCCGCCTCGACCGGCTGGCGCGCTCGGTCAGCCACCTGCTGCAGGTCATCGAGACGCTCGAGGAGCGCGGCGCGCATTTCAAGTCCCTGAGCGATCCGATCGACACCTCGACGCCGCAGGGCATGTTTTCGTTGCAGGTGCTCGGCGCGGTCGCTCAGCTCGAGCGCGCGCTGATCGCCGAGCGCACCAAGGCCGGCATCAAGGCGGCCAAGGCGCGCGGGAGGCTCCCCGGCAATCCTGGGCTGCGCGAACGCCGCGGCGAGGCGATCCGAGCAACCGCCGCCGCGCGCGATCGCGTCTATCTCGGCGACCTCATCACCGCCGCTCCAAGCTTCCTGCCGACCGTGCAACGCATGCGGCCGCAGCACAGCTGGGGCGACGTGGTTCGCGTGCTCAACCACAAGGGCCAGAACTGGACCGTCGAGCGGCTGCGCCGCTCGGTGCGCCGGCTCGTGCGCGAGCGCTTGGCGTCGCCGGAGCTGATCAAACGGGCTCCCCGCCGGCCGCCGGAAGATCGCCTGATGACGCTCGTCGCCGGCATCGCCCTCGCCGATCCGGACCTGACGCTGCGGGAGATTGCGTCGCAGCTCGAACGCATGCGCGAGCGCACGCCGCGCGGCGGCCATCACTGGGCGGCCTCCTCGGTCAAACATCTGCTCGACCGCGCGCGCCGGCTGGGCCTCGTCGTGCCGGAGCCGCGCGACGCCTGACTTCGAGCTCCGCCTGCGCCAACGCCTGCAACTGATCGAGCCTCTCCTCGATCGGAAAATGGCGCAGGCTCGCCGCGTGCTCGGCGACGAGGCGACGGGCAAGCTGGTCGAACCGGTCATCCGATCCGGACTTTCGCGCCATCCTCGGCATACGCTCGCTCGCGATCTGCGGGCACCAAGGCGTAAGAGCGGGCCCGCGGCGAACGCCTCGCCGCACGCGGTCGATGGCGGCCCACAGATGCGCCGGCCAAGCGGCGAGAATCTCTTTGACCCGGCACCGTCCAAAATCGTCACAGCGCTGAAGAATGCACACGGCGGCTTCGACAGGAAATGAGATCACCCGACCGAGCCCGATTGCGACGGCGCGTCGTTCGACGGTCCGCGCCGACACCAGCGCCTGATACTCATGCGGCAATCGACGGTCGTAAATCGGGACGGCGCTGTCGTATTCCGGCACGACGCAGCTCAACGCCAGACGTGAATAGGCCTGGACCGGCTCCTTTTGCAGCTCGGCGCGCATCCAGGACGACGCGCCCGAAAGCTCCCAAGGCGCCGCAGGCGAAGGCGATCGACACGGGGTGAGCAGCAAGCTCAGCACGTCGCCTGTCCGTGGCGTCGTGTCGTCGGCGCCCATCGCCAGGGCGCGCCAAAGTCCTGCCCCGCGACGCGCGGACGCCTCGTCGCCGAGAACGCCTGCGCCGTCGACGTCGCCGCCCTGCAAGCGACAGCCATGCTGCGCGCACCAGAGCGCAAAGGGATAGGTCCATTCCCGCAGCCGCGGCGTCAAGCTCGGTCTCGCCTCGTCCGTGCAAGCCGGACAAACCGCTCGACTTTCGATGTTGATGAAGCCCCGCAATGACGTCGGCGCGTCGCGAAAGGTCATCTGCGACAGCCGCCGCGCGGAAACGCCCGTCGCCACGAGGATACGAGCGATGTCGTCAGGATGCGGATCGATATCCAAATCGTGCATTCGCTTGGCGCGCAGACCGATATGCGCGGCGAGCGCTTCGGGAGAAACGAGATAGATCTGCGACATCCGCGCCAACCATGAAGACAGACGTTCGTCAGACGAGGGGCTCAGGACCACAGGCAAGGAAACGCCGGTCTGTGCCGACACGGCTCAGGCGACCAGTCCAGGCGGCGGCGGCGCGATGCGGCGCTCGAAAATATCCGCCGCCGTAATGCGTTCGGCGCCGCTCTTGATCGCCTCGATGGCGAGATCCGAGGTCAAGCGAAAGATCGCCGAGGTGACACCGCCGGACGCCTCGACGATCCGTTTCAAGGCGCTCTCCCCGAGCTCGGTCGGCTCGCGCAGCGGCAGGGTGCGCAGCAGGCTGCCCATCAGGCCATGAAAATCCGCGTCGTAGCGCCACGGCGGCAAGCCGTAAGGATCGAAGCGGCTGTTGAGATGCGCGTCGCCGCGTATGGCGTCGCGCGCTTCGTGCGAGCCCAGGCAAACCAGCGGTATGCGCAGCTCATTGCCCAGGAAACGCAGCAGATTGAGCATGCGCCGCCGCTCGCGATAGCTGCCGGCCATCAGATTCTGCACCTCGTCGATGACCAGCATGCGCGGACCGACTTCCTTGAGCAAGAACAGCGCCTGAGTCTCCAATTGTCCGAGCGTCGCCCGCGTCGGCGGCGGCGCGCCGATCGCGGCGAGTAAGCGGTGATAGAAGCGGCCTTCGTCCGGCGAAGGGATCATCTGCAGCACGATCACCGGACTGCGACGCACGCCGTTCGCCGCATCGAAAACCGGGGGATGGGCCCGCGCGAACTTCTCGATGATCATCGTCTTGCCCATGCCGGAATCGCCGAAAATCAACAAGTTCGGCATGCGCGCGCGCTTGGGATGGAAGAAAAGCTCGTCCAGCCGCGCGAGCGCCTCGCGGGCCCGCGGGTAATCGATCCAGCGATCTGCGCGGATCCGTTCGATGCGCTCGCGCTCCGGCAAGTCCGCCAGGCCGCGCAGGGCGGGATCGAGGTGCGGATAATCGCTCATTGCCATTCCTCGACGGGAAAATACGGCAGCTTGAGCGGTTCTTCGTCGGGCGGCGCGGACGCCGGCGCGGGTAGAGCCGGTCGCTCCGCAAGGTGAGCGCGACGCGCGCGCAGCCTGCGCGCCTCGGCGGTTTCGCGCGCCGCGCCGTCGATGAGGGCGCGCTGCGCCGCAATGGTCTGAAAAATGAGCTCCTCGTCGACCTCCCGCCGACCTCGCGCCCGTAAAGCCCGCAGCGCGGCCCGCTGCTCCCATAGCGTCACGCCGGGACGCGTCGCGTCGCGCGTCGGCGCAGCGGCGTAGCTCGCGCCCAGGCGCACGAACACCCGACGCAGATCGCGCGGATCGTATTTGACGATGACCTTCTCGTCGGACCGCCCGATCCATGGCGCGAAGGCGTCCGACCAATAGCAGATGTTGTGGAGATGGATGCCGGTCCGGCGCAGCACACGCGCCTCGAACGGAAGAAAGTCGAGGAGAAACGCAACCGGATCCGTAACTCCCCTTGGCCGATGCGCCGCTGTCGCCTCGCGCCACGCGGCGATCGGCGGTCGATTCAAGCTGCGATGCAGGCCCGCGTGGTAGGAGCCGACGATCTCGAGCGCGAGAAAGGTTTCGAGCTCGCGCATGGTCATCACGGCGCGCGCCTCGGGATCGTAGTCCCCTTTCTCGGCCACGTTGGAAAAATGCGTGCCGGGCAGCAGATGCACGCTGCCCATCATCGAGCCGATCAGCCGCTCGATATGGCCGCCAAAGCGCGGCGTCGCCGGCGGCCGATAGGAGATCTCGACGCCGTGATCCGCGCAGCCGCGCGTGAATGCGCGCGCATGGAATTCCGCGCCCTATCCACGTGAATGCATTCGGGCGCGCCGCTCGTCGGCCATTCCGCCGCAATGCCGCGCTCGGCCAGCCACGCCGATTTATCCATCACGGCGTGTGTCAGACACAGCGCAACCGACGTGACGGACGGCGCCTCCAGCGACAGGTAGAATCCCACCACCATGCGGGTGAAGACATCGACGCCAATGGTGAGAATTGGCCGCCCGATGGGCTGGCGTTCAATCGGATCCACCACGGTCACGTCGACCTTGGTGTGGTCGATCTGCACGACCTGCATCGCCCGTTCGGCGGCAAAACACCCGGGCAACGGGAGAAACTGCGCCTCCGCGCGCGCCCTGCCCTCTCGCCGCCGCGCGATGGCTTCGGCGTCGAGCGTCGCAAGGTGAGCCTTGAGGCGTCGGATCGACGGCGGCGCAATTTTTATGGCGAAACAGTCGCAGGAGATTCGCCTCCAAAGCTGCGTCAGCGTCGGCTTCTCGGGCGTGGCGTAGAACTCGGAGATGTTGCGATCGACGATCGCGTTCAGCTCAGGCCCGAAGGGAGCGACGCCAGCACGGCGGCCGGACTTTCGATGCAACAGTGCGGTCGCGCGCTGCTCGCTGCGATATCGCTTCAGCCAGCGAAACAGCGTCGCGCGGCTGGCCTTGAGCTCGCTCGTGGCGTCCGCGATTTCGGCCGCAGTTGGTCGCGGAGATAAACGACGGAGCACGTCCGCGCGCGCAAGCACGCCT
>DATHCI010000073.1:0-4166 GCA_035319645.1 Methylocystis sp.
CTTCGCCGCCGAACGCATCATGACGCGGTGAAAGCCGTGGCCGATCTTGCGTCCCTTTTGCGAAATCCGAAGCCGCACGGCGAGCGCGGGGCGGTCCTCATGCGGACGCAGCGAGCAGAGGTCGTTGGAAATGCGCTCGGGCAGCATCGGCACGACGCGGTCCGGGAAATAGACCGAATTGCCGCGCTCCAAAGCGTCACGGTCGAGCGCGGAATGGGGCCGAACATAATAGGCGACGTCAGCGATCGCCACCGTCACGACGAAGCCGCCGGGATTGTCTTCGTCCGCGTCAGGCGCGGCGTGGACTGCGTCGTCGTGGTCCTTGGCGTCAGGCGGATCGATCGTGACGAGCGGCAGGTCGCGCCAGTCCTCGCGATGCTGGTCGAGACGCGCCTTGCGCGCAGCCTCCGCCTCCGCCAGCGTCTCGGGGCGGAAGACGTCGGGGATGTCGTGGGCGCGCAGCGCGATGAGGCTCACCGCTTTTTCTTGCGTCACCGAGCCGAGACTCTCGCGTACGCGGGCGCGCCCCGCCCCCATCCGGGTCTTGCCGAGAATATCGAGGGAGACGAGATCGCCGTCCCTGGCGTCGCCCAGGTCATCCTTGGCGACGACGAGATCGCGCCCCGCCTGCTTCTTGTCGATGGGCTCCGCCCAAGCGCCGCGGCGCTCGTCCACGCGCAGCACGGCGAGCAGGCGATGTCTTTCGCGCGCCAGCAGCTTGATGACGCGGCCGACGAATTGCGGGTCGTTCGGGCCCGCGTCGCGGTCGAACTCGGCGCGCACGAGCGCGCGGTCGCCGACGCCGGGCGGCGGCTGTCCGGCCTTGGCGCGACGCGGCGCCTCGATCCGGATGCGCGGCGGCGCGCCATGCTCGTCCTCCTCCCATTCGACGGGAGACGCGACGAGGTCGCCGTCGGCGTCGCGGCCTATGATGTCGACGAGCGCCACCGGCGGCAGCGCGCCCGACTTGTTGACGCGCCGGCCGCGACGCTCGATCGCGCCCTCGTCCGAGAGCTCGGCCAGGAGGCGCTTGAGCTCGATGCGATCCTCGCCCTTGACGTTGAAGGCGCGCGCGATCTCGCGCTTGCCGATCTTGCCGCCCCGCCCGGATTTTTGCGCCGCGTCCCTTTCGCGCGCCAGAAATTCCAAAATGTCCTGGCGAGAGGGAAGCCTTTGCGATTCGCCGTGACTTTTCGAAGTCTTGACCAAATGAGTCCTGCCGTCGCGCCGGCCTTCGTCCTTGCGGCGCGGACGCATATTAGCACGGGGGAGGCGCGCGCGCCTCCCCCGTGGAGTCTACCGCCGAGGGCGGCGGTCAGAAGTGAGCCGTCCGTATGTTTTCGCGCGCCGGGGTCAGGAAGCCGACGAGCAGCAGCACCGCCGCGACCGCGAGGTGCAGCCAGCGATCGGCCGCGTTCATCTCGATCACGCCGAACAGCATCCGGTCCGGGATCGCCAGCCCGATGATGGCGATCAGCGCATAGATCACCGCCAGCGCGCGAAGGGTGAGCACCGGGATCCTGAACAGCACGCCGGCCAGGAAGATGACGCCGGTCGCGATATGCACCCAGTTGTGCGCGTCATTGACCTGGAAGAAGCCCGATTCGGAGACGACCGGGTTTTGGACGAAGCCGAAGAGACCGACGGCGAGGAAGATCACGCCGATGATTGTGGCGAGCCAATCGGCGTTCCAGTAACGCTCGATCATGGAGCTGATCCTTTCAGCCTAGGGTCAGGCCCCCATCGCCAGCCTCGGCCGTTAGTTAGAGCGCACAAAAAATGCGTCGACCGCGAGTCTCTCGGCTTTCAGCCGAAGCCAAGCTCCGCGACGTTCTCGACGTGGCGGGGCAGCCGGCGTGGCGCGACATAGACCGCGTCGGCGCGCAGCACATGGTCCGCGGCCCAAGGATTTTGCGCAAGCCAGCGCGCGGCGGCGAAGCGGAAGCGGCGCAGCTTCTGCGGCGTGATGGCGACGAGCGCGTCCTCCAAATCGCCGCGCGCCTTGACCTCGACGAAGACAATCGTCCTGAAGCGCGTGGCGATGATGTCGACCTCGCCGGCCGGGACGCGAAACTGCCGCGCCAGCACGCGATAGCCTTTTAGCCGCAGCCACAGCGCCGCCAGCGTTTCGGCCCGCAGGCCGAAAGCGCGGGCGGCGCGGCGAGAGGCGACGGTCACTTTTCCCGCGCCGAATTGAGGAGCAGCGCGCGCGCGTAAATCTCTCGGCGCGGCTGGCCCGTCGCCGCGGCGACGACGCTCGCCGCGTCCTTGACCGAATGCTCGGCCAGCGCCGCCTCGAGCCGGGCGTCTATCTCGGCGTCGTTGGCCTCGAAAGCGCCCGGCTGCGGCGGCGCGACGAGCAGCACGATCTCACCCTTCGGCGGCTCCTCTTCCGCGAGCGCCGCGAGCAGCTTGGCGACGGTTCCGCGACGCACGGTCTCGAAAAGCTTGGTGAGCTCGCGCGCGATCGCCGCCTCCCGGTCGCCGAGCGCGGCTACGCAATCCTCGAGCGTTTCTTTCAGCCGCCGCGGACTTTCGAAGAAGACGAGCGTGCCCGGGATGCGCGAGAGCTCAGCCAGGCGGGCGCGTCGCGGGCCAGACTTGTGCGGCAAGAATCCCTCGAAGAAGAACCGGTCGGTCGGCAGGCCCGCGACCACGAGCGCGGCGAGCACGGCCGAGGGGCCGGGAACCGCCGTCACCGCCACGCCGCAGTCGAGCGCCTCTTGGACGAGCTTGTAGCCGGGGTCAGACACGAGCGGCGTGCCGGCGTCGGAGACGAGCGCGAGCGCCGCGCCCGCCTGCAGCCTGGCGATGAGATGCGGGCGCATGACGCGCGCGTTGTGCTCATGATAGGCGACGAGCGGCGTCGCGATGCCGTAGTGAGCGAGCAGCACGCTCGTCACGCGCGTGTCCTCGGCGATCACGGCGTCGGCCGCGGCGAGCGTCGAGAGGGCGCGAAACGAGATGTCCTTTAGATTGCCGATGGGCGTCGCGACGACATGCAGGCCCGGGGCGATCTTTTCCGCCTCGGCCTTGAGCCCGAAGGCGGTGTAGCTCGCGCCCGCCGCGGCGCGTTCGTGGGACATGAGTTCCTCGCGCTGCGCCATGGACCCGACGCAAACAGACGATTCGCCATTCGAGGCAGGACGATGAGCGTCGGCGTCGAGGATATTCGGAGGCGGCCCGCCGTCAAGGCCCACGCCATGGCAATCAAATGGAGCTTCAAATCTACACCCTCATTCTGAGGAGCGCCTGAAAGGCGCGTCTCGAAGCATGAGTCAGGAGCCGAATCTTGTGTATCCTTCGAGGCGCCCGCTGCGCGGGCTCCTCAGATGAGGAGTTGGCGCCGCTCGAACGAGCTCCGCGGGCATGCGGGCGCCGAGCTTGCCCTTCATCAGCGCGCAGGCGTTGGCGATCGTCTTGTAGGAAGGGCCGGTTTCCGCGGCGATTTCCGCCAAGCCGAGGCCAAGGCCGAGCATGCGCAAAATCTCCAGCTCGAGCCGGGGGCGGGTGCCGGGGCGGAACTTTCGGGGCGCCTACCGGCTTAACTGCTCTCGTCGTACAACCGACTTCTTTCGGAGCGGACAATGGACATGATGAGAAACTGGGATCAGATCAAGATCACATTCGACGCGGCGATCAGCAGCAGCCACTGTGCCGTAGCAACGATCGGCTCAGATGGATTTCCCGATATCACGCCGATTGGGTTCATCTTCTTGCGGGATGATTATTCGGCTTTTTATTTTGAGGAGCATGCACACGGCAATTGGGGGCCAATCTGGATAATGACTCCAGGGTTTGCGTGCTTCTGGTCAACAGCGGGACCCGATTTTGGTTGTCTTTTCTATTGCGAGGAGCATTTCCTTCATCGCCAGGGCTACGCCTCATCGGACATGCGGGGCGACGGAGAAAAGCGTCCGTCGATGAGCTCGGGGCGTTGCAGACGCGGCTCAAACTTCTCCGAAGGTTGCCCGGCGCGCAATCGATCTGGAGCCGCCTTGAACATGTCCGGGATATCCGCTTCGATAGCGTCAAGCCGGTCACTCATCCGAAAGTGACCGAGCATTTTTGGCGATAGACGCGGATTTTTCGACAGAAACTCGAAAATTCAGCTGGCGACGGACCGCAGAGGTTCACGGAGATCATCACAGCGCGGACACCCTAGC
>DATHCI010000074.1:0-8347 GCA_035319645.1 Methylocystis sp.
CCACCGGGGAGCCCGCTCAGCCTCGCGCGCGCCGCTTCCCAGGTGAACGTGGCGCGAAGAGCGTCATAATCAAGGAGGTTGGGGGAGACGCGAAACGAGCCGGGATCCTTGCGGATCGTCGCATAGCGGGTCGCCTCGTCAACACGGCCCATGTATTCTCCCCCGCGGGTCACAGGCAATAAGTTATGATGACGCCTGGGCTCGGAGCAATGGCCTTTTAAGGGCAGGCGATTTCGCCACAGAGGCGCAAATTTTGGTCCAGCGCTCGCCGCTCATGGCCAAGACACGGTTAGCGACTGCGCCGACGCCTCCTGGCCGGCCTTCGAATGCGACCCTGAGACCTGTTCCGCCAACTCGACGGAAGCGACGGCGGAAGCGTTCGGCGTTCACAAAGGGTCAAGGTTGGAATCCTGGTCTGCAGCGACCGTGAAGCCGCCAAGGCAAAAGTCGTGCTGAACGCCGACTACGACCCAGGCGTCGGATTGACGGAACTCCGTAAGCCGGGCCTTGATAGGCCGTCTTTTCGTCCATCGCCGACGCGGCGGGCGCCCGGTCCGAGGCGCCTTGACGTCAGCTGGTTCCGTGGCTGGGATTGGCTAATGACTTCGACCTCCGATGATCTCGCCAGCGCTCGCGTGAGCCTCGCCGACAAGGTTCGGTTTCTGAGCGCTCCCGAGAGCTATGCGCGGACGCCGGAACAGGTGCGCGTCGTAGAAACGCACATGTCTTTCGTATTCCTGGCGGGGGAAAGGGTTTATAAGCTCAAGAAGCCGGTCCGCTTCCCATTCCTGGATTTCTCGACGCTGCAACTGCGCGAAGCCATGTGCCGGGAGGAATTGCGACTCAATCGCCGGCTCGCCGCCAATGTTTATCTCGACGTGCGTCCGCTGACGGCGTCGCAAGACGGCGCCCTCAAAATCGGCGGCGATGGCGTGGTGATCGACTGGCTCATCGAAATGCGCCGCCTGCCGGCCGAGCGGATGCTCGACCATGCGCTGAAGCAAGGTCCGGTTTCCGAAATCGATATCGGCCTTCTCGCTCGGAGGCTCGCCCGATTTTACCTTGGCGCCGATCGATCGACCATCTCAGCCGGCGATTACGCCGATCGCTTTTTACGCGAGCAGAAGAAAAACCGTGAGATTTTGACCAGTCGCGAGTTCGCCCTCGATCATGGCCGCTCGGCGAGCGTGCTCGACCGGCTCGACGCGCAGCTTGAAGCGGCTCGCGCGCTCCTGGAACAACGCGTCCGGGCTGGCCGCATCGTCGACGGTCATGGCGACCTGCGCCCCGAGCACATCTGTTTCTGCGACGACATTGTGATTTTCGACTGCCTCGAGTTCAACGCCGAATTGCGCCAAGTCGATCCATTCGACGAACTCGCCTTCCTTGGCGTAGAGTGCGCGCTTCTCGGCGCGCCCGCATTCGGACAAAAGCTTCTCGACGCGGTCAGCCGATCGTTGGACGATCCTGCGCCAGAACGGCTGATCCAGCTATACGCCGCTTCGCGCGCCATGCTGCGCGCGCGGCTCGCTCTCGCGCATTTGTTGGACCCCGTTCCTCGCACGCCCGACAAATGGGAGCCGCTGGCGAGCCGTTATCTCGCGCTCGCCGAGGCGGCGATGGCGTGATTGGTTGGCGGGCGATGCGCGCGCGCCGCGCCGAGAAGCTGCGCCAAAAAAGCGCGGTTTTGGACAGGTCTCGCTCCCGTGAGCCGGATCTCAAGCGCCGGCCTCCAGCAGCTTCGTGATCGAGCCCCCCGAGTGGCAACATCGGATCGCCTGCGCAAGGAGAGGCGCGACGCTCAGAACCGTCAGATGCGACTGCAATCCTTGCGTGCTCATGAAGCCCGGCAGGGGAACAGTGTCGGTGATGACGATCCGATCGATTTTCGCGCCTTCGAGCACAGGAGCGGCATTTGGCGAAAATACGCCATGCGTCGCTGCGCACCATACCTCTTTTGCGCCGTTTTTTCGACAGGCGGCCGCGACGCGGGCCATCGTGCCGCCGCCGCTGATGAGATCGTCGAGCACGATCGCGACGCGCCCCGAAACGTCGCCGGCGAAAATCTCGCCGACCACTTTACCCTCGCTGCGATGCTTGTCCAAAAAACCTTTGGCGATGGGCCGTTCGAGGACTTTCTCCATGCGTTCGCGAAACAATTCCGCACGCTTCTCGCCGCCGAGATCAGGCGAGACGATCGCGACGTCCTTTTTGCCGACGAGCCGCGCGAAATGACGCGCAAACAGCGCTTGCGCGTCGAGATGTTCGGTGTCGCAGCGGAAGGCGTTCTGAAAGGCCGCGAGATTGTGAGCGTCGAGCGCGATCACGCGGTCGGTTCCCATCGCCTCGAGCAATTGCGCAAGATAGCGGGTCGTCACGGGATCGCGTGGTTTTGTTTGCCGGTCCTTGCGCTGGTAACACAGATAGGGAGCGACGACCGTCACGCGTCCGGCGCCGGCGTCCTTCAAAGCGCCGACGAAAAACAGCAGGCGGCACAGCTTGTCGGCGGTGCTCGAGTCTTGCTCGCCGTAAAGGCTGGACAGGACATAGACGTCCTGGTTTCGGACGTTCGCCATGGGCCTGATCTTGAACTCGCCGTCCTCGAAACCACGTTCTTCGTGCGGCGCCAGGGCGACATGCAGCTGCGCCGCGACCTTTGCCGCCAGCTCGCGGTTTGATCCGAGCGCGAACAGAGAGACGCCGTGATCGAGCGGCTCAGACACGGCAATGGCCGGCGCACCCTGCCGGAAGGCTTGAACCGAGAACGCACAGAGAAACGCGTCGATCTTCACCCCGTCTTCCGAGAGAGGCGCGATCAGAGCTTCGACCGCCGCGCTGTCTCGACCGTGTTCCTTGGCGATGAACTGGGCCATAAATGGCGTTCCAGAGCGTCGCGCCTCCTCGAACAATCGGCGCAAACGAACGGCCGTGCGGCGATCCCTCGCGCCGCTGAGCCGGCCATCTCCGCCGATCGGACCAAGGAACGCTTCTGCGGCGCTCCGATGCCCCGCCGCCAATGCGTAATCCCGTTCGCCCTCAATCGTCCGAAACACGATTGCGGATCGAAACGCGTCCCGATGCTCGGCGATATCGCTTGCGCGCGGCGCCGGCGTCTTGCCGCGCAGCGCATGCCATTCCTTCAAAATGCGGGCGAGACCTTCTTCTCCAGGCGACAGGCCGAAATCCAACCTGCTGAAGAGCCGCAGAAGAGGCGGAGGCGTCATGGCCATCGTCGTCACTTTTTACCCCTTCGCTTCGTTCGCCACGCCCTCGACGCGGCGCTCGCCCGTTTTTGGAATGTAGGTCCGGGACTGCGACAATGAAAGACTTTGAGAGCCCATAGCCTCTCCGCGTGCGTCGAATGGGCGCTGGCGCTCACTTCACGCCTTGCGCCTGACGCCGGGGAGAAGGTCTCACGAGCTCGATGATCTCCTCCGTGATTTCTTCCTGCCGCTTCTGACGATGGCGAGCCTCCAATTCTTCTAACGATTTCTGCACATTGCTGCGGGCCGCGATCATGGCCTGCATGCGCGCTTCGTTTTCGGCGGCGAAGGAGAGCACCGCCGCCTCGCACAACTCGGCGAAGACGTATTCCTGCGCAAGACTCTCGATGAGCGTCTCAGGCGGCAGGGTGATGAGCGGCGACGTTGGTCGGCGGGCCAACGGGAAGCGCGCGAGATCGAGAGGAACGAGCGATCGTTCGACGATTTTCGCGCCCGCGCTTCCCGGCGCGCCGTGGATGAGCGTCACGCGCGCCGCTTGGTTCTCGTCGAGACGCTGATACAGCGCTCCAGCGATGCGATCGGCGAGCAAAGGCGCTTCGTCAACGCGCGACGCCATCGGCGCCGTCCACGACGACTGCAAGCCTTGCTCTTCGGCGAGCGCTTCGCCGCGCTCGCCGACGATGTAGAGAGCTGCGCGCTCCGCGCTCGATCTTGTCACGGCCCGTTTGGCCGCGGCGAGAATGCGGTCGTTGAAGGGGCCAACGAAACCCTGCGCCGAACAGAAGACCAGAACAATGCGTCCGCCTGGGGATCTTCGAGCCGCGTCGCTCTGTCGGCTCGGGTGCTCCGTCATAAGCGCGAGCGCGGAGCCGATCGATTCGCCCAACGCCTTGGCGTAGGCGCGCACGCCCTCGAGCCGCAACTGCGCTTCGCGCGTTCTTGCGGCGGCTACGCCGCGCATCGCCGCTATGACGCTTTCCAGTTGTCGCGTGGCGACGATATGGGCGCGGATATCGCTTAGCCGCTCGCTCATGGCCGAGGCGCGCCGAGGCCTTTGGCGAGATCCTCCACCCTGGCGACAAGGTCGTCGCGCATCGCCTCGTCGAGCTGCGCGCCCTGCGCAAGCGCGACGACGCTATGCGGCGCCGTGGCGTCGAGGTGCGCGGGAAGCCTATCTCTGAGAGCCGGGATGGCGTCCGCGGGCAATGCGTCCATGACTCCGGCCTCCAGCGCGGCGAGCAGCGCGACCTGGTCTACGAGGCGCAGCAGGGCGAAGCGCGGCTGGATCAGCAGGGCGCGGATGCGTTCGCCGCGCGTCATGTCGCTCTTGATGTGCGCGCTGGACATCCCGCCGAAGCGCGTGAACATTTCGAGCTCGAGAAACTGGCTGTACTGCAGGCGCAGCCTTCCCGAGACCTGCTGTAGCGGCTCGGGCTGCGCCTTGCCGCCGACGCGGCTGACGGAGAGACCCACATCGACGGCCGGGCGGCGATTTGCGGCGAACAGGCGCTGGTCGAGCACGATCTGGCCGTCCGTGATCGAGATCAGATTGGTGGGAATATAGGCCGAGAGATTGCCGGCGTCGGTCTCGGCGATCGGCAACGCGGTTAGAGAGCCGCCGCCGAATTCCCTCGACAGCTTGGCCGCACGCTCGAGCAGCCTTGCATGCACATAGAAGATGTCGCCGGGATAGGCCTCGCGGCCGGGCGGCTCATGCGTAAGCAGGGCAAGTTCCCGATGCGTGGCCGCATGTTTGGTCAAGTCGTCGATGACGACGAGCGCGTGGCCGCCGCGATCGCGGAAAAATTCCGCCATGGTCAAGCCGGCGAAGGGCGCGATCCATTGGAGGCCGGGCGGCGCCGCGGCGGAGGCGACGACGAAGATCGTGCGTTCCATCGGGCCTTTCGCCCGCACCGCTTCGATCGCGCGCTCCACTGCCGTCGCGCGCTGGCCCACGGCGACGTACACGCAAATGATGTCCGAATGGCGCTGGTTGATGATGGCGTCGATCGCGATCGAGGTCTTGCCGGTGGCGCGATCGCCGATGATGAGCTCGCGCTGGCCGCGGCCCAAGGCGAACATCGAGTCCACGACCAAAATTCCGGTCTCGACCGGCTCGCTTACGAGGTCGCGCGCAATGATGCTCGGCGCCGGACGCTCGAGGGGATGAAACGCCTCCGCGGCGATCGGCTCGCCGCTATCCAGCGGACGTCCCAGCGGATCGACGATGCGGCCCAGCAATCCATGGCCGACCGGCGCGCGCGCGACTTCCCGCGTCCCGAACACGCGCTCGCCCGCCTCGATCGCCTCGCCTGCGTCGAGCAGAACGACACCGATGCGATCCGGCTCGAGCGCCAGCGCGAAGCCCGTTTGACCGCTCTCGAAACGCAACAGCTCGTTTAGCGCGGCCTCGGGCAAGCCGGACACGAAGGCGACGCCGTCGGCAAAGCTCTCCACGCGCCCGACAGTCTCGACTTTCGGGCCGAGATCGACCCTGGCGACCGCCTCCCGACCGCGCGTGAGCCAATCGGATGCTTCATCCCGCACTTTCCTGCTCCGCCAGCAACGTCGTTTTGATGCGATCGAGATCCGCGCGCAGGCTGTTGCGGATGCTGGTGTGCTGATCCTCCAGTTCGAGGCCCGCGAGCAGGGCCGGGTCGGCGCGAAATCCGAACTCCAGCGGGCGCCCGAGAGCCTTTTCGAGCGCGGTCCGACAGAGCGCTTCTTCCTCGGTGGTGAGCGGACGCGGCGCGGTCAGGATCGCGGCGCCGGGCCGGCAAAAGTCCGCGCGGATCTCGTCCGGGAGAGCCGCGATCGCGCCGACGAGGCCCTCGACGAAACCTGAAACGAGCGTGGTCTGCGGCAGACGCTCGAGCAGGCGCCGCGCAATGTCGACTGCAAGGAGATTCGCGCGCTCGGCTTGCGCGCGCCACTCCGCCTTCTTGCGGCGCAAGATCTCGGCTTCCGCCTCGGCCCGCAAGCGGGCTGCGTCAGAGCGCGTCGCCTCGAGCAGCGCATTTCTGGCCTCGTCCGCCTCTGCGGCGGCGGCGCGGATCGACGCGGTCCGGTCCGAGGCGATATTGTCGAGGGCTGCTTGGGCTTTCTGCTGGAGCGCGCGCGCCGAGGACTCGGCCGAGGCCGCCTCGTCCATGAGCTTGGCCGCCGCCGCCTTGCGGTCGGCGAGGATCGACGCGATCGGGCGAAAGAGAAACCGGGACAGCAGCCAGATCAAGACGAGCGCATTGACCGTCTGCAGCCCGAGCGTCCACCAGTCGATCTGCACGTCCGGGCGCCTTACTTCGCGAAGGGATTGGCGAAGAGCAGCAGCAGCGCGATGACGAGACAGTAGATCGCCATCGTTTCGATCATGGCGAGGCCGACGAACAGCGTGCGCGACAAGACGCCCGCGGCCTCGGGCTGGCGCGCGATCGCATCCATCGCCGCCGCGACGGCCTTGCCTTCCGCGAGCGCGGGACCGATCGCTCCGAAGGAGACGGCGACGGCTGCGGCGATGACGCTGATGTATTGAATGTCGTCCATTTCGCAGCCTTCCCTCGCTGTTGATCCGTCGCGCCCTCAAGGCCCGTGTCCGTCGACCGCCGATCCGATGAACACTGTGGCCAGCGTCGCGAAAATATAGGCCTGCACGGCGCCGGTGAGCAAATCCAGGGCCATCAGCGGAATCGGCACGAGAAGGCCGGCGAGCGACAAGACAACGCCGACGACGAACACCCCGCTCATGATATTGCCGAAGAGGCGCACGATCAGCGAGAAGGTGCGGGTCACCTGCTCGACGAGATTGAGCGGGATCATGACGATGCTCGGCTCGGCGAAGGTCTTGAGATAGCCTAAGGGTCCGCGCGTGCGCACGCCATGATAGATCGTCGCGCAGAAGACGACGAGCGCGAGCGCCGCGTCCGTCTCTAGCCGCGCGGTGGGCGGCTCGACGCCGGGGATGAGCGCCGACCAGTTGGCGAAGAGCACGAACAGGAAGATCGTTCCGAGCAGGGCGCGGTAAGGCGCGGGGTTTGCGCTCAAGGTGTCCCTGATCTGCGAGTCGAGCGCCTCGACGAAAAGCTCGAGCGCCGATTGCCCCGTTCCCGGACGCAGCGACAGCCGGCGCGTCAACACTGCGCTCCCGAGCACGAGCGCGGCCATCAGGATCCAGGTGACGATCACCGGCTTGCTGACCGGCGCCGGACCGAGCTGGAAGCCGGGTTCGAGCGCGAGCGGCGAGGCTCTCATTCGAGCCCTCCCAGTCGGCGCAGCACGGCGCGCCGAGCGGCCAGCAATCCCAAAGCGGCGGCGAGCAGAGCTGGCGCGCCGAGCTTCGCGAGCCCCGCGAGGAAAGCGGCCAGCGCCGTAAACCGCGTCGCGAGCAAGAAAAGCGCCTTCGGCGTGGCGCCGCGCTCGAAAAGAGCCACGTTCCAGCGCAAGGCCCTGAAATAGGCGACGCCCGCGGCGGCGCCCGCGCCGGCGGCAAGGGCGAGCTGGATCGAGACGGGAACGGCCTGGGCGATCACTGGCGCGACATCCATTTCCAGGCGAACCAGAAGCCGGCGCCGGCGCCGAGCATGACCAGCGGCGCCGAGAAGAACACGCCCATCGCGAAGGTCTTGTCGAGCCAGCGGCCGAGAGCAAGGCCCGCGAGCGCCGGCAGGACGATGGTCCAGCCGAGCACGCCGATCTGCCCCAGCCGCCGCCCGAGCGAAGGCTCGGCGTGCTCGCGCCGCATCTCGTCTCGCTCCGCGGCGCGGCGGGAAGCTTCGGCGATCGGGTCGTCGCCCTGTTTCGGCTCGGGTTCGATCATGGCGCTCGCCTTATATCGTGAAATGAATCCCAGCGCCTGACGCGCGGTGACGGCGGACGAATACGCCAAGCTCGGCCGATGGGCGCATTCGAACTGCGCCGAGAACTGCTTCTCGATCTTCAAGCGCGGTCCGACCGGAGTCTACCACATGGGCACGAGCGGTTGGCTGCCCACTCCAAACAGCGAGGAGCCGCCCCGGCTCCGCAATCCCGACCACCTCCAGCGAGACGAGCGATATCGTTACGCGATACGACCAAACAGGGGGTCAATTTTGGACGCCGATTGACACTCTATGCGCATCGCGACCCGGCGC
>DATHCI010000075.1:0-2169 GCA_035319645.1 Methylocystis sp.
CGAATGCGCCGCGTCGTGGTGAAGGCGCGGATCGTCCGCTTGAGAGCCGGGAGCAAGGGCGCCGCCGATGCGCATCTGCGTTATTTGCAGCGAGACGGGACCGACCGGGAAGGAGAGCGGGGCCGGCTTTACGGATGGGAATCCGAGTCGGTCGAGGGCCGTTCGTTCCTGGAGCACGGGCGCGAGGACCGGCATCAGTTCCGCTTCATCGTTGCGCCCGAGGACGGCGACCGGCTGTCTGACCTTCGCTCATTCACCCGTGACGTGATGCGTCAGATGGAAGAGGATCTGGGGACGAGGCTCGACTGGGTCGCCGTCGATCATTTCAACACCGGCCATCCGCACAGCCACGTCGTCATCCGCGGCAAGGACGACGCCGGCAAGGACCTGATCGTCGCGCAGGACTACATCACCGACGGGATGAGGCTGCGGGCGCAGGAGCGAGCGACGCTCGAACTTGGACCAGAGACTCACCTCGAGCTGCGAACCAAACTCCAGGCGGAGATTTCCGCCGAACGCTTCACCCGCATCGACCGGGCGATGGTCGCCGAGGCCGAGCGCGGAGTCCTCGACCTGCGGCCCGAGGCGGGCCAGGTCCGCGCCGACTTCGACCGCACGCTGCGCATCGGCAGATTGCAAACCCTGGCGCGCTATGGCGCGGCGAAGGAGGCCGGGGCCGGCGTCTGGCAGCTGTCGGACCAACTGGAGCCAACGCTGCGCGAGCGCGGCGAGCGCGGCGACATCGTCAAGGCGATCAATCGCGCGCTCGCAGCGCGAGGTCAGCAACGCTCAACAGCGAGCTATTCCCTTCACGGCGAGGAGCTGGCCGCGCCGATCGTCGGCCGGGTGATCGATAAGCGGCTGACCGATGAGCTTGGCGAGCGGCTTGGCCTCGTCATCGACGGCGTGGACGGGCGCGTTCATCACGTCGCGCTCGGTGCCCAGGCCGCGGCACATGCCGTTGAGGAGGCGGCGATTGGATCGATCGTCGAAGTCGGGCCTGCGCCGACGGGACCACGTCCCGCCGATCGCAACATCGCCCGCATAGCGGGCGTGGCCGGCGATTATCGCCCGAGTGTGCACCGCGCCATGGCTGAGGCCGGCGGCGTCCGCGTGCCGGGCGGCGACTACGAGGCCTATGTTGAAAGCCATGTCCGCCGGCTAGAGGCGCTGCGTCGGGCAGGCGTCGTCGAGCGGATTGGCGCCGATCATTGGCGCGTTCCCGAAAACTTCGCAACCCGAGCTGCCGACTATGATGCTCAAAGACGTGGCCGGATGACGCTTCGCCTTCTCTCCAATCTCGACCTTGAGGCGCAGGTCAACGCCGATGGGGCGACGTGGCTCGACCGTGAGCTCGCCTCCCCCAATCGGGCGTCGATCGTCCGCGCTGGCTTTGGCGCCGAGGTCGACGCGGCGAAGCAGCGACGCAAGGGAGCGCTCGTCGACAAGGGGCACGCCTGGCGCGCGCCGGACGGCGCCATCCGCGCGCCCAAGGACCTCGTGGCGCGACTGGAGCGAAGCGAGGTCGAACGCGCAGGAAAGTCTCTAGCGGCGGAAAAGCGCACGGCGTTCATGATGATGGGCGAAGGCGAGCGCGTCTCGGGCGTGTTCACAGGCGTGACGAATCTCGTCTCCGGTAAATACGCGGTCATCGAGAATGCCTACGAGTTCACGCTCGTTCCTTGGCGGGCCGTCATGGACGAGCGCCTCGGACGACAGATGACGGGCGTCGTCCGCGATGGCGCCGTCTCATGGGATTTTACTCGCCCGCGTGGGCTCGGGGTCGGAATGTGATGACCAATGGGGGTTTCATCTGGCGCCGCCGATCATCTGTTTTTGCGCGCCAAATTGCGCCGTGTCTCGCGACGATGATTTTCCCCGTTCCAGCCGCCGTCGACTCATCCGATGTTTTGGGAATGCCTTCCGACTCTCCGCGACGACACACCCTTTCCCATCTCTCGTTGAACGAGCAGATTGATCGTCCCGACGATCGGAACGCATCAGCTGGACGCACTGCGTCCTTCGCGCGCGCAAAATTTCTCTGGCTCGACCAGGTTTCCGCCGATTCCGAGCTGACGCCGCTCGCCTTCATGCTCGCTTATGTGCTCGCCAATCTCGTCAACGAACGGGAAGGCTATGCCTGGCCCAGCGTTGCGCATCTCGCCTCCA
>DATHCI010000076.1:0-19280 GCA_035319645.1 Methylocystis sp.
TTGCATCCTCGAGCAGCCGGCGCGCCTCGCCGCCGACGCCGAGAATGATCGGACGGCTCATCGCCATCGCTTCGAACCTCTTTGACGGCAACACCTTCAAGAACGCGTCCTGGCGGCGCAAAAGGATCAGACCGACGTCCGTCGCCGCCCAAATCCCGGGCATTTCGGCCTTGGGCTTCTGGCCGAGGACCCGCACATTGGCGAGGCCCCGGTCGGCCCGCATCGCCTCGATGCGCGCGCGCTCGGCGCCGTCGCCGACGAGCAGAAAGAGGATGCGCGCGTCCTCGCGCAGGAGCTCCGCGGCCTCGAGGATCGTCTCGAGGCCGTGCGCCATGCCATGCGTGCCGATATAGGAGGCGACGAAACGCGCCTCGCCGCAGAGGCGCCGCTTGAACTCCGGGTCCGGCGCGTGCGGAACGAAGAGCCTTAGATCTGCGCCGTTCTTTATGACGCAGATCCCGTCGGGGCCGCCGCGCCGCTCGGCGATATGCGGCGCAAAAGAGTCGGTGACGGGCGCCACGAGATCGGCGCCCCGATAGGCCATCGTCTCCAGGCGCTCGAGCGCGCGCGTCACGAGCCCCTGGCGGATGGCGCCGACCGTCACGATGCTCTCCGGCCAGATGTCGCGGATCTCCAACGCCCAAGGCTTGCGCATGAGAATCTTGGCGGCGAATCCGGCCAAGCCGCAGAAGAACTGCGGCGAGGTCGAGACGATTATGTCGGTCTTCGGAAGGAACGGCAGCGCCAGCGTAGCGCTCACGAGATAAGAGAGGTAGCTCAGCGTGCGCCGCGCGAAGCCTCTGTTGGCCGCGAGATAGGTCCAGATGCGAATCACGCGCACGCCGTCTTCCGTCGCGGTCTGGAACATCCGGTTGCGATAGCCGGGATAGAGCGCGCCAGTCGGATGGTTGGGCGCGCAGGTGACGACCGTCACGTCGTGCCCGAGCTCAGCCCAGATGCGGCAATGGGCGTGGGCGCGCGAGGCGGGCGCGTTGACCTCTGGCGGGTAATAATGAGTGAACAGAAGAATCCTCATCGCAGGCTCGCTTGCGGTCGATCGATGAAACGCCGGCGCCAGGCTTCGACGCACATGATGGCGAACAGCGTGTAGGCGGAGTCGGCCCGGCGGTCCGCCATGAGGCGCGCCACGCCGGCGGGATCGAAAAGCCCGCCATCCTTGAGGCTCTGCGGCGACAGGAGATCGTCGCGCAGCGGCCGCAGTCCCGACTGCATCCACTGCCGCAGCGGCGCGCCGAAGCCCCGCTTCGGGCGCTCGATGACCGCGCGCGGGATGACGCCACGCTGAGACTGCTTGAACAACCATTTTGCGGTCAGGCCGCGGTGCTTCCACTCGGCCGGGATACGCGCTGCAAATTCCACGAGCTCCGGATCGAGCAGCGGCACGCGGATCTCGACGCCGGCCGCCATGCCCATCTTGTCGGTGTAAAGGAGATTGTGATCGGCGAGAAAGAAGCGGCGGTCGAGCCGCAGGCATTTTTCGAGATCGGGCGCCTGTCCCGCTTCTGCGAGCTCGGCCTCGAGGTCACGCCAGTCGTCGCTCGCGTCGACCGCAGCGAAGCGCTCGCGATCGAGCACGGAGTCGAGGGCATCCCGCGGCGTCCAGGCGAAATAGCGCATGAGCCGGGCGTCGGCGTCGCGATCGACGTCGGCTAGGAGCTTGGCGGCGCGACGCGCCGCCGGACGGGAACGATCGAAGCTCCTGACCGCGCGCGCGAGCGTTCTCCGTGCTGACGGCGGCAGGAGTTCCCAAGCGCGATTGAATTTGGCCGCGGTGTGACGTCGATAACCCGACATGAGATCGTCGCCGCCCGCGCCCGACAGCATCACCTTGATCCCCATCTCTCGCGCGGCTTTCGACATGATGAGGAGGTTCAGTCCGGCTGGGTCCGCGAGCGGCTCGTCGAGATTGGAGATCATCTTCGCAAGGCTGTTCGCCATGTCCGGCGCCGAGACCGCGACCTCGGTCAGGCGAACCCCGAGCGCCTGCGCGGCGAGGCGCGCATAGCCGAGATCGTCGTCCATCTCCGTGCGCGGGCCGTCGGCGATGCGGATCGTGAAGCACCGCAGGTCGGGCGCGTTGGCGCGCGCCGCAGCGACGATCGACGTCGAGTCGACGCCGCCGGAGAGGAAGGCGCCGAGCGGCGCGTCCGAAACCATTTGCCGGCATACGACGCGCGTTACGGTTTCTTGCAAGGCCCTTGCGCATTCCACGGATGTCCAGTCGCGCTTCGGATCGTATGCGGGGGCCCGCCAATAGCGCCAGCGCCGCAAGATGCGCCCGGCGCGCAAGATCATCGCGGCGCCGGGTTCGAGCTTGCGCACCGACTTCAGCGGGGTCTGCGGGCCAGGGCACCAAAGAAACGTCACATATTTGCGGATGGCCGCGGCGTCGATCTCGCGGTCGATCGGCGCGAGCGCGAGCAGCGCCTTGATCTCGCTGGCGAAGGCCACGCCGAACGGCCCTTGCGACCAATAGAGGGGCTTTACGCCGAGCGGGTCGCGCGCGAGCAGCAGCTCCCGCTTTTCAAGATCGGCGATCGCGAAGGCGAAGACGCCGTTCAGCCGCTCGAGAATGTCGACGCCGAACAGCGCATAGCCTTCGAGCAGAACCTCGGTGTCGGAAGCGCCTTTGAAGACCATCCCGAGCGCCGCCAGTTCGCGCCGCAGCTGAGGGAAATTGTAAATCTCGCCGTTATAGGCGATGACATGCCGGCCGTCGCGCGAGCGCATCGGCTGCGCGCCGGCGGCGCTCGGGTCGATGATCGCCAGACGCCGATGCGCCAGAGCCATGTCGCGATCGACATAGACGCCTTCGCCGTCGGGGCCTCGATGCGCGAGGCTGCGGAGCGCCGCGCTCAGATCGGGCGCCTGTCCTCCGGACCGCAAGGCGAGGCCGGCGAATCCGCACAAGGCCTGAGTCTCCCTATAGCGAGCGGCCTCGGGCGGCGCTCATGCGCCGGCGACTTTCCGCTGCGCCGCGACAGAACGCAACAGCTCCATTTGCAACGCAAATTTCTCATCCGCGCTCGGATAGACGCTCCGCAGGCGCTTCGCGCCCGCCTCGACGAGCCGCCCTCTGAGCTCCGGGTCCCGGCCGAGACGAATTAGCGCTTTCGCCAAGGTCGTCGGGTCGAGCGGCGGCGCGAAGAGCGCGGCCTCGCCGCAGAGCTCGTGAGCGAAGCCCATGTCGGAGGTGACGAGCGGGCGGCGGAAGTGAAAGCTCTCGGGATAGACCGCCGTCGAGGCCTCGCGCAGGGTCGGCAGGAATACGGCGGAGGCCTCTCGATAGGCGTGCGCCAGCGCGGGCAGCGTGAGGGCGCCCAAGGTCGCGACTCGATCCGCGACGCCGCACGAAACCGCGTCGCTCAGGATCGATCGCCATTGCGGGGTCGCAGGATCGAGCGTGAGCCGGAACTCGACGTCGAGCTGCGGGTCGAGACGACGCATCGCTTCCGCAACTCGCGGAACTATTCCGAGGTTCTTGTGCCGGTAGAAGGCCGACGGGATCAAGATCGAGAAATGCGTCGTCGGCGTCTCCGGCAGGACGGCTTCTTTCAGCAGCCAGGGATTGACGCAATTGCCGATGACCGAAATTTTTTCGGGGTCGACGCGCAGCCGCTTGGAGAGACGCGCACGCATGGTCTGCGTCTCGACGACGAGCCGATCCGCCCGCCGGAAGACGCGAATTCGAAGAGGGTCCGTGACCCGCTCCCAGAGCGGCTGGGCGTGCGGGCCTCTCAAGGGCTCGTGGACGAGCAGCGGCATGGCGAATCCGACGACATGCGCCGCGCGCGCCCGGTAGAACGGCGGTCCGAAGACGCTGAAGACGACGTCCGGCGCGTGCCGCGCCTCGATGGCGCGCATCGCGCCGCCGAGCCAGAGGCGGGCGAGGGAAGACGGCCTTTCGAGGAACAGGAGGCGCGGATCCGGAGCGGCGCCTTCGGCAAACAGAGGACGAAGCTCTGTGGGCGCGACGGCGAGCCACGCCACGTCGGGCGCATCTTTTAGGTGATAGAGGAAGGCGAGCGCCGCCTGAACGCCGCCTCCCTTCGTCAGCGGCAGGCAGTCGACCAAAAGTCTCAAACGCGCGTCCTGCGCTTCATCCTCCTCGCGCCGAGCCTCAAGGGCTGACCGGCAGGAACGGCGTTGAGTTCGAACCGTGCGAAGACGTCCCCAGGGCGACGCCAGCGCCAATTCCGCCGGCGACGAGCAGCCCCGCGCCGACATAATATGGGTTGATTTCGAAGGGCTCCTCGGCAGAGGCGGGCGAGGGCCCATTGGTCTGGAAACAGGGGATTGCAGCGCCCCTGGCGTCGAGCACGGGGCCGGTGTCCTTGGAGATGAATCCCTTGCGGCACTGAGCCGCCGGCGCCGGCTCGGCGCCGCTGGCGGTCGAGACGCTGAGAGCAAAGGCGACGACGCCGCCCAATAGCAACAGATTCCGTCGCATCGTTCTCTCCGTCCGCTCGTTGCGGGCGCATGGCTCGCGCAATCGCGCGAGTTAAAGAGGCGCGGGCCGCAGGCGTCGAAGGTTCTGCCGAGAATGCGGCTAAAAGACGGCCGATCCCGTGTCATGACCCCGAATGCGCGCTCCAACGCGATCAGCTGCGGCGACTTTGGGCCTCCCACTCCTAGCGTCAAACGCTTTGAAACGCTAATGAACCGTCATTGCGAGCGCAGCGAAGCAATGACACATTGCCTTTGTTGTTGCTTATGAGGCGGTAGAGCGACCAGCTTCGGACAAGGGGGAGAGCCCAATGCGATCGAGCCGTCCGCTTTTGCTCAAAGCTTCCATCCTGCTGGCGTTTGCCGCGGTCCTCCCTGAGCCAAGTCGCGCCGAAGAGGCGCCCCAAGCTGCATCGCAGTCGCCACAATTCGATCGCGTCGCGATCCGCGACGCCGTTGGCAAGATCGCCGCCGGATTTCGGGCTGCGTATGTGTATCCGGACAAGGCGAGCCAAGCGGCCGAAGCCCTCGAGAAGGCGCTGTCCGCTCGCGCCTATGATGGCCTCGCCGATCCGGATCAATTTGCTCGACGGATGGAAGCCGACCTTCGCTCGCTCACGGGCGACAACCACATATTTGTCGTTCGCAATTTGCGGCCGCCGGCCGAAGCCGCGCCGCCGCCGCCCAGTGACGCCGGATTCGGGCGGGTCGATCGCCTCAAGGGAAACATCGGCTACGTTCGCCTTAACAGATTTGCGCCGCCGGCGATGTTCAAGGACGCGGCGGACAACGCCTTGCGTCTCGTCGCGGACACGGACGCGCTGATCTTCGACATGCGCGGCAATAGAGGGGGCCACCCTCAGTCGGTCGCCTATTTGAGCAGCTTCCTGCTTGATCCCACGCGACCAGTTCATCTCGCCAGCAGCGTCTGGCGCAACAAGGGAACATCGGACTTCAGGACTGAAGAGTTCTGGACCAGCCCCACGCCCATCCATTACCTCGATAAGCCCGTTTACATCCTTGTTGGTCCCGAGACGTTTTCGGCCGGCGAAGCATTCGCGTACCACCTGCAAGCCTTCAAACGCGCGACGATTATCGGCGCGAAGACAAAAGGCGGCGCGCATGGGACCGAACCGGATGCGGTGGTCCAGGTTGGTTGGAATATTTTCCTCGCCGCGCCGAACGGTCGGTCGGAAAATCCTGTCACGAAGAGCAATTGGGACGGCGTCGGCGTTCAACCTGACATTGCATCCGCGCCCGACGCCGCGCTGGAGGTTGCGATAGGGCTGGCGTCGGCGCGCCGGCCGGCGCTGGCTGGCAAAGGCGGTGGCGCTGTCGCGCCCCAGAGCACATGGGGCGAGAATGGTTCAGGGAATTAGCCACATCACTTTGATGGTCCGGAACCTCGACCGGATGGAAGAAATACTGTCAAAAGTGCTTGACGTACGACATGTATCTGAGCCGAGTTCACAATATGGGCCTCCAGCTTCGCGAAGGGCGTCCGCGCGTCGAAGGCGAAGGCCGCTCGATCTATTTTTACGATCACGACAATCATCTGTTCGAGCTGCATACCGCCACTCTTGATGACAGGCTTCAGACGTTCTGTCGCGTCGTCGGCGAGTGATCGACTACCGCGCTTTGTCAAACTTTTGTGAACGTGTCCGCAAGCGACGCCTTTCCGCCGACTGAAGCGAACAGGTCGAGCAGAGCGCGCCATTGAGCGGAGCGATAGTTGCTGAACAGACGGCGGCTCTCCCGACGCAGGTCGTCCAGCAGCGAGGGCGTCGCGGCGATTCTCTGCAAATGGCCAACGAGCTCCTCAACGCTTGCGCATTTGTGCTCTGCGATCTCGACGGGCAGGCCGAGCATGGCCTCTGTCGTGCCGAGCATCGGCAGGCCGTAGGAGAGCGCCTCCACCGACTTTATTTTCAGCCCGGAGCCGCCGACATTCGGATTGATCGCCACCCCAAGCGAGCCATAGAACGCCGGGATGTCGTCGACATGGCCCAATTTCGTGAAGTTTGACGATCCCTGGAACGCCGCGCGGCTCAAGGCCCCGCCGATGACGAATTCGAATGAATTGAACGCGTCGGGGTTTTCTTGCAGGGCTTTGGCGAGCAGCGTCGCCGAATGCAGATTGGTCGGGTTCGCGCTGGCGACGAAACCCGCCCTGGGCTTTCCAATCGGGAGGGCCGGCGTCTGAAACCGGGACGGCGTGAGCATTCCCAGGACGCGCACGGCGCGATCCGTGATCGACCGGAAATATTCAGCCTCCGCATCCTGGATCGCGACGACGTGATCGGCCCGGGCGAGGCCGCGCGCCTCTTCTTCGACCGAGGTGTAGAACCAGGCGGGGGCCTGCCCCTGCCGCAGAAAGTCGAGGTGTCGATCGCCGAACCGGTCGTGCGTCAGCAGAACGCGCGGAACGCCCGCGGGAACTTTGAGAAAGGCCTTCGAGAACCAGACATAGTGAACCATGCAGACGTCGAACTCGAAGTCCTCGAACAGGCGCTGGAGCTCGTCGTCGAGCGCGTCGACATAGAAGTCGTCGAGCAGCCAGTGGTCGGGACGCGACTGCCGACGCGGCGTCTTCCATGCGTCGACGAAGGAGCAATCGTCCCAGAATGACCGCATCGCGTTCGCCTGCGGCGCCGTGAGACCCTCCTGCGTGACATAGACGAAGCGAATCCTGCAGCCGAGCAGCTTGAGCGCTTCGCCGAGCGCGAGAATATAGGCGGAGTTTCCCTGATTGAGCGGGTGCGAAGGGATCGGCGAGATCATGAGAACGCGCATGGCGTCGCGACCCGTCACGGGATTTCTTCGAGCGTCAGGGCACGGACCCGCGGCCCTTTGCGGAAACCCTCGATCATCGCGAAGCTCTCGGGCTTCGTTACGAGCGTCAGCAGTCGTGGAGATCTCGGGTCCGCCCATGACGCGTCGGCATCGGCCTCGACGAGGAGATCGGCGCCGTCCCAACGTTGCGCAGTCGTCAAAACGTCGCCGTCGAGCATCACACGGACGGCTTCGGCACCGCGATCGGGTGGCCAGTCGATGACTCGAAGCGAGACGCGATAGCGCCCTCGTCGCGGAAGCCAGACCGCCAATCGCGCGGCGCTCTGAGGCCCGGTCGCGCGATATGCGCGATCGAAGCTTCCTTCGACCGCGTAGAACCCGGCGTCGCCGAGCTGCGCCGCCTCAATCCGCGTCGACCAGGGCCACGGCGGGTCTTCGCCGATGCGTCCGAGCGAACGCTCCTCGATCCTCTGTCTCCTGGCGCGCCGCGCATGTGCGGCGAGGTCCACGTCGCTCCCAAATGCGAGCGCGCTCCCCGCCAGATAAGCGCTCCAGTCATAGCCGCACATGGCGAAGAAGAGCTCGCCGGGCGCGGCGTCGCGGCTCTTCCTTTCGGCGAGAATCCCCCCGTTGAAGTCGAAGAAGCTGAAGAGCTTCAGACACGGCATAGCCTGGAGCTGACGAAGCGCCGCTACTCGCGCCTCGTCACACAAATGACCAAGGTCGAAAACGATCAAGGGCTTCAGCGACCAGAGCGACGTCGCGTTCGCGGCGACGCCTGCGAGGTCGGCGCAGTCGGCGATCTCGACGACCGAGCAGCGTTTCAACCCGCTGAAAATGGCGTCGAGCGTCTCGACTTCGAGGATCGACAGCGTCGCGGCGATCGGGCCCTGCGTCGCGGCTTGATAGAAGATTCGCCGCGGGCGCGCGCCAACGACGCTCTTGCATGCCGCATTTGCGGCGTGCAACGCCGCGATCGGATCGAGACCGCAATAAGCGACGCGCTCCTCCAATCCCTCGGGGGCGCGCGCCATCAGCCGGAAGCAGCGGCCCCGCGCCCTGCTGACGGCGGCGCGCAATCCCGACGCGGGGCGGGCGATGCTGAGCAGCACGGCGTCGTCCTCGACGAGGTCGAGCACGAGCTGGAACGGATCTTCGGATGCGTCCGCGCCCCTTCGAATCCTGGAAGCCGCCGCTTGAGTCATCGCGTCTCAAACCGCTCTCGTAGCCTGAGAAATCGCCCGATCACACATGTCTCGGGCGTCGCGGAATTTATTTGCAGCAAGGCGTCGACCGGAGCCGCCGTCCGGTCGATGCGATGCAGAGTCTCGAAGCCGAAATCGGCCAGAAAATAGGCGACGTCCGAAGCCGCGTCGCGTGCAGGCGCGTCGCGCCAGAAGTTGAACACGCAAACGCCGTCTGCGACGAAGCGCGAGAGGAAGGCCGCAAGCGCGCTGCGCCCGGGGCCGAGCAAGGATTCGAGCTGACCCACGCACAGCCCCCAGCTCAGCCCCGTCGATTCCGCACGGGCAGTCTTTCCACCGTCACATCCAAATAACGCCGATGCGAGCGAGCGAAGTCCGCGCGGTCCGTGAAACCCGAAAGAGTCCGGCGCGGGAGCGCCCGGAAACAGGCCCTCCACCCACCACAGCGTTCCGCAGAACTGCGGATCGTCGGGGTCGAAGCACCTTGGCGGAAGCGAGCGTCGCGCCGCCTCGATCCTATCGCGCGCCGGACGCGTCGCCAGGTCGAGGCGCAAGTGCGAAGAGCTCGTTGGCGCTCTTGGCGGCGCGTCGGCGCTCGCCTCGATCGCCTCTGCGTAGCGCTCCACGATCGCCGCAAGCGCCATGTGGGTTTCCGCATAGGCGAGCGCCGCCTGCTCGACCTTGCGGCGCGCGTCCGGGCGCGACAAAAAGTGCAGGATCGTTCCCGCGAGCAGCTCCGGCTGGTTGGGAAGCGGGGGCGTCTTTATCACCGCATCGTCCGGCAGCTCGCCGAACCAGCCGTGATTGGTCACGATCGTGCAGACGCCGCGCGCCAGCGCGCGGGATACGGTTCCAGAGGTTTCTCCTTGCGTCGGATAGCGCAGGTTCAGCAGCATGTCGCATGCGTCGAGAAGCTCCGCGATCGCGTCGTCCGGCACATATCCGAGGGACCTCACGGCGTCGTCAAGGCCCCGCGCTGAGATCTCGTCGCTCAAAGGCGCGCCGTCGAAGGTGTCGCGTCCGGCGATGACGCAAGTCGCGCTGGCGTGGCTGCGCCGGACGATGCTCAACGCATCGAGCATCATCGGGATTTGTTTCGCCCGGTTCACGAAGCCGAGCGTCAACAGAATCGTCGCGTTCGGCGGCAAGCCGAGCTTCTCGCGAGCGAGTATCCGGCGCGACATGCGGTCGCGCCGGGCGATCTCCGCGAAGTGGGGGATCAGCGCGACAGGCAAGTCCGGATAGAGCGCCCGCACGCGGTTGCAGGCGAATTCCGAGTGCACGATCACGCCGCGGGCGTGCTCGAGCACGAGACCCAGCGCCGGCAGGTCCGTGTGCGTAGCGTCTGTCGTCCAATGCATGCGGATCGCCTGATCGGCGATCGCGAGGCCATGGACGCCGTGATCTCTCTGCAGCGTGCGTTTGAACGCGGGCAGATCGGCCCAGCCATGATAGCACTTCAAGTCCAGAAGATAGTGCAGCGACGGGTCGTGCAGAACGACGACGCCGCGAGAGGCCCGCAAGGGCTCGATCATATAAATATGGTCCGGATTATTGCCGATGTGAAAGAGATGATGCGCCTTCGCAAAAAACGCGCGACGCGCACTATAGGCGCTAACGTTCAGGGCCTCGACGCCAGGCGGCAAGTTCGTGGGATCTTCCGCGTCGTCATCGATGACGACCGTGCAGCGGAATTGGCGCGCCAAACCCGGCAGCAGCGCCGCGGCGTAATCCGCGATGCCGTTCTGCGTCGGAGGCAGCGGCGAGAATACGACGAGACGTGGTGGAGAGGCGACGCCGCGCTGCGTCATGCCGATCGCATCCCCTCATCGTCGCGTCGGCGCGGTCTGTTGCGCCTGCCGACGCCCGCTTGCATCGGCGACTGCCGCAAGCGCGACGGCGTGCACCGCGAAAGACGGCGGCGGCTCGTCACGTTCCCGTTCCGCAAGACGGCGACCGATCGCGCTCAGGGTCACGATCGAGATCGGCGTCCCAAAGAAAGCCGCCGCGGGAACCGCGCCGCGGTAGATCCAGCCTCCGTCCTCGTCTGCTTGCAGCCCCCCCGACGCCTGGGCGCCATTGACGAGCACGCTGAGGTCGCCGGGGCCGTCGAGCCGCGCCGCGCCCTCGATCTCGATCTCGATCTGCGCGTCGGTGTCGGAGGTGAAAGGCGCAACCAGCGACGCCGTATCCGCCATCCAGCGGAAGGGCGACCGTCCGTGCTCTCCACTCTCAGGGCTGCGCCAACCGAAGCCGACGATCTGCTCGCCCATGATGATTTTGACCGCCTTCCCCTTCGGCGCCAGATTCGGAGCGACCAGGGCGCCGGGCGACTCCCCCGGATGAAGGCGGCGCAACTCTTGCAGGAAGGCGTCGCGCTGAATCGCCAGCACGGCGTCGACGTGCCGAACGAGCTCCCTCGCGAATAGCGCCAGAGCAGCGTCCTGCCGCGCGCGTTCGCCGGCCAGCGCCTCCCGGCTTCGTCGAGCTTCCTGCTCTAGCTCGTCGAGCCGCGAATCGATCTGGCGCGCGGAGACGATCGCCAGGCGCTCGGACGACTGCGGCAGTGGGAATCTGGTTCCCGCCACGCGGAACTCCCAGACATGGTCTTCGTCGGACGTTTTTGACGCGAAGGCGAACCCATGTCCCGCGCCGAACCGCGAGTAGGGCTGCGATTGATCGGCGGCGATCGTGTCGATGACTTCGCCATCGCAAAAGACCTCAACGATGACCGCCTGATCCGGCGCGTTGGCGCGGATCGCCCAGCCGCGGAAGCGTCCGGGCCGGTCGCAGAAGACCTCTCCCTCGAAGGGCTGCAGCCAGTCATTGAGCTCCTGATCATTGCCGATGATCAGACAATTGCCGAGCTCTTTCTCGCTTTCGCGGATCTTGCCGCGAATGAAGAAGGGCGGCTTGACCTTGTCGAGATTCGTGCACTTGACGCGAAATGCGTGTCCCGCGACGGTCTCGGGCGCGCGATCGGAGCTCTCCGTCGCGCGCGCGGAGCCGATCGGAAGGCCGTCGGCGAAGAGATCCACGGTCAGCATGCGCTCGGGGCGCGCGCCGTCCCACGCCCAGCCGACGACCTGGCCGTCCTCGAAGCCGAGGAACGTGCCCTCGCTGCAATCCTCGGCCGGAACAGACGCGTTCGGGTCCGGCTCAAGGGAGGGCGCTGGCTTATTTCGCGCCTTGGAGCCCATCGGGAGCCTCCGTGCAGCTTCGACCGGCCGCGCGGGTCCTGCGCCGCCGGCCCAGAGTCGCATACGCTCTCGCAGGTCGCGTCGCAACAACGAGGCGGAGTTTCGCACAGCCGATCGGGTCGCCCGCGCCGTGCATCAGACGTCTCGACGAACGGAGCGTCCCCGTTGCTCCCGGACTCCTCCGACTCCGTGATAGCGCGCGCCGCAGGTCAACATTGCGGCCAGAACAAGATTGCGAGCACGACGATCCAGATGACGCCCCAGCCGGCCCAAGTGAGATTTGGATGAGCCAGCTGCCATTCGAGAATCGTCTTATGGAACTCCATCAGAAATCCCTCGTTCCGCTTTGCGCAAGGAAGGCTCGCCGGCGCCGATCCCCGCTCCGGGGAGGCTCCCCTCGACGGGGTCGCATGATCGGGCTCACGCCGTCAATGGGGAGCAGCGGCCCCGCGGCAGAGGGAAAGCGCGGCGTCAGAGCGGACGCGTCATGCTCGAGGCCGGATCCGTCGCTGATCTTTTCTGGATTCCAGCGCTTCTGAGCGCGGTGGCGTTGCCGATGAACGTCCCGTATTTGTGCAGCCACTCGTCGGTGAGATGCACGCCATCCGGAGTGTAGCATTGCTCATGTCCTTCGTATCGTTCGATGAAATCGTCGTATTCGATGATATGCAATTCCGGATGATCACGCCAGAGCGCGACCCGGTACACTTCGTTCGTCTCGAATTCGCAGCCGTTGTAGAGACATCTCATGATGAATCGCTTGAAGTAGCTGAACAGGTTCGGCGACTTGAAATGGCGTTCATTGACACGTGGTACGGAGATCAGCTCCACATCGTCCGCGTCCGAGAAATACTCGGTCAGTTTCTTGTTGTATTCGACATAGGCTGGCGCTCCAACGTGCTGGATTTCATCATTCACGCCGGTCATCAAGATCACTTTATCGGGCCTTTCGCCTCCAAAAAGGTCATAAAGCTTTTCCTTTGGGAATTTAGTCCGAAGCTCGTAATAGAGGAGCCGGGTGTTGCGGCCGGAGAAGCCGAGGCTGCAGGCTTCGACTCCCCGCCCCTGGAGTCGCTGCGAGACGGTCTGCGGAAGTTCGGGAAAGAATTTTCCCCCGGCGGCCCAGGATTCCCCCACGATCAGAAGCCTGTACGGCGCGTCGCCGGCCACGCGCGCGCAGTCGAGCCGGGGCTCGTCCGAGCGCTTCAAGCCGAGCAGCAGCGCGGCGGCGAGAACCGCCAACGTCAGGCTCAACAGTCTCAGACCTTGCAGCATCGCGGAGGTCTAGCCTGCGACGCCCAGCGAAGCAACGGGTCGCGACAGACGAATGGTCTCGCCGTACGATGGTTCTGGTCGAAATTGGATGTACGCTGCAGAAAGAACATCGCGCCGAGGTTGTGGCTGAGGCCGCTTGCTCGCATCAAATTTCTGGATTATATATCCAGAAATAGCGCGAGGGACGGCCATGGGCAACGCCGCACAGAAGAGAGCGATCCAGAACTATCGGGCGCGTCTGACGCAGCGCGGCTTCACGCGCTTTGAGGTCATGGCGCGCGAATCCGATCGCGATCTCATCCGCACGCTCGCCCGCCGCCTGGCCGAGGAGGGGCCGGAAGCAGAGCAGGTCCGAGCCGCCGTGAAAACGGCCGTCGCCGGCGAGCCGCCCAAACCGGGGGGCATCCTCGCCGCGCTACGCCGCTCGCCCATGGTCGGCGCCGATCTCGACTTCGCGCGTCCGCGCGAAGAGGGGCGCAAGGCCGACTTGTGAAGCGCTATCTTCTCGACACCAGCATCATCAGCAATGTGGTCAAACCGCAGCCGTCCGGATCCTTGCTGGCCTGGATGGCGGCGCGGCGTGACGAGGAATTGTTCATCGCCTCGCTGACGGTCGCCGAAATCCGGCGCGGCATTCTGGAGAAGCCAAGGGGAAAGAAGCGCGACGCGCTCGACGCCTGGTTCTCCGGCCCCGACGGACCGCCAGCGTTGTTTGTCGGCCGCATCCTGTCGTTCGACGATAAGGCCGGCCTGATCTGGGCGCAGCTGATGGCGGAGGGAAAGGGCGCTGGTCGCCCGCGCAGCGGCCTGGACATGATCATCGCCGCTGTCGCCGGCGCGAATGACTGCGTCGTGGTGACGGACAACGAGAAAGACTTCGCCGGACTTCAGATCATCAACCCGATGAAGGAAGGCGCGGCGTGAGCGGCATCCGGTCCATTGGCATGGTTTCTCTGGAGGGCGTCTTCGACAAGGCGGCGGCTGCGTCCTCAATTTTTCGACCCGACCGTTACCTGGACCCTAGACGCGGGTCGCGTCAGGCGGCGCGCATCCGGGCGGCGACCCAGGCGGCGCGCAATTTGTTGACCGGGCGGTCGAACAGTCGCCAGATGACATAGGAGGCGGCCAAGGTCACGATGAGCGCCTCCGAGCAGAGGAACAACCGGTTCGAGTAGGACCCCTCGCCCGTCTTGAGCGCGCCTAGAACGGACCAGTGCAGCAGATAGAAGATATAGGACAAATCTCCGAGCATCCTGTCGGTTCTGCTGCTTGTTCGCCGCGTCGTATAGAGGGCCCAGGGCGTCATCATCACGGCGACAAGCAAGTTCGTCTTGGCGGTGAAGGCCACGAGGTCGGGTCCGTGCAGCTCGCCGAGCGCCACATCTTTCATGAGGAGCATGAAACAGACGAACAGCGTGGCGAGCGTCGCGAACAGCGACTTGTAGGCGAGGCTGCGATCGGGCGTGACGTCATAGCTCGCGGAGGCGATGCCGACGCTGAAAAATATCAGAAAAGGCGCGACGGTCGAGGAGCCGCCGAACCATTGCGACAGCGCGGTGATCGCGAGAAAGACGCCCAGGATGTGTATGTTCTTCGACACAAGAAAAATGATGACGGGCGCGATCAGATAGAATTGCACCTCGACGTCGAGGGACCACCCCGGAACATTGGCCTGGTAGGGCAGGGAATTGTAGCCGAGGATCAGAATGTTGGAAAATATCTGGTGCATGAGCTGGCCGATATTCTCCGGCGCGTCGCCGCGCCAGAGCAGCAGCGCCCAGGAAATCGCCGAGCAGAGCGCGAAGTCGGGGGCGACGCGCCAGATGCGGGACGCCAGATAGGTCAGATAGGCCAGGCGCGTTTTCGAATAGGTCTCCCTCCACATGGCGGCGACCCAGTAGCCGCTGAGAACGAAGAAGATCAGCACGGCCGACATGCCGAGATTGAAGCTGGTCGTGTGATGCACGAAGACCGCGAGCGCGAGCGCCATTCTGAACGCGCCGGGGGCGGCGAGCTTGCTCAATCCATCTTCCTGCATCATCGCTCCGGGGGTCGCAGAGGCGGCTCCATTTGTCTCTGAGACCCGACTTACCCGAACGCCCGTCGAAGAAAACGCGGCAAACGGACGCGCGCCGACGGGCGCTGCGATCCTTCCCTGCACAAGGGCCAGAAATCTCGAACGTTGGTTCAAGGCGGACTCACGTCCCCGTCACCGCCCGCACGTCGACGCTCACGTCGAGCTTCTGCCTGCCCGCCCCGCGCAGGACGCCATCCACCGGCGACACGTCGGCATAGTCGCGCCCGACCGCGATGACGATGTGGTCGTCCTCGACCAGGAGCCCGTTCGTCGGATCGAGGCCCTTCCAGCCGAACTGCGGTCCGCACCACACCGTCGCCCAGGCGTGCGTCGAGTCGACGCCGCCCTGCAGCGTCCGTCCCGGCGCGGGGATCGTGCGCAGATAGCCGCTGACATAGGCGGCCGGAAGCCCCAGGCCGCGCAACCCCGCAATCATGATGTGGGCGAAATCCTGGCAGACGCCGCTGCGGCGCGCGAAGGCCTCTCCGAGCGGGGTCTCGACCTCGGTCGCCTGCGGGTCATAGGCGAAATCCGCCTGGATGCGGCGCATGAGCTCGGCGGCCCCCTCCAGGATCGGGCGGCGCGGCGGAAAGCTCTCGCGCGCGTAGTCGGTCGCGCCCGGAAACAACGCCACGAGGCGGCTCGGAAACAGGAAGTGCGCCGGCGAGGCGGCGGCGAGCGACGTCGACGCCGCGGCCCAGGCGGCGATCGACTCCCACGTCGGCGTCAGCGCGGCGGCCGGCGGCGGCGCGCGCTCGACCCTGACCCGCGCGCGCAAGGCGATCTCCAGCGAGACATGCGGCGTGAGGATGCGCTTCTCGCACACCGCATTGCCGAAGAAATCTATGCGCTCCATCAGCTGAGCGGCCTGCGGCGCGACGTCGATGCGGCGCGCGAGCACGGTCTGCCCGTCGTCGCCGCGCGGCGACAGCCGCAGCACACAGTGGGCGGAGGCGACCGGCGCTTCATATTTGTAGGTCGTGACGTGGGCGATTTCGTAGATCACGCGAATTGCGAGGATTTGTTATGCCCGCCGCGCCGCGCGGCCTGGCCGAAGTAGCGGGCGGCGATCGCCTCCGCCAGCGTCATGAGGCGCTGCTCGACGTCCAATATGCGCGCCTCGTCGAATGTGCGGGCGTCGCCGGCTTCGAGTTCGGCGCGCAGCTTCACGCCGAGCCGCCGCGGCGGCTCCAGCACGCCGTCCTTGCGCAGCGTCGGCAAGGCGGAAAGATGCTCGTCGATGCGGTGAACCTGAAACGCGACCGAGCGCGGATTGAATGGATCGAGCAGGGCCATGTCGAGCGTCGGCGCGCGCGCCGCGCCGAAGATGTAGCGCGAGCGATAGGTGATCTGCGAGTCGAGCAGCTCCAAGAGCGCGTCCAGCGTCTCGACCGTCGCCGCATCGCCGCCGAACTGGCGCGCGAAGCGGCAGGCGTTGATGGCGCGCTCGATGCGCCGCCCGAGATCGAGAAAGCTCCAGCCGGCGACGCGATTGAAATTCTCGTCGACGAGGCCGGAGAGCGCCGCGAGCGTCAGCAGCGCGCGCTCGACGATCTCCATCGCCTCGGGCTCGGTGAAAGCGCCGCCCGCGGCCCGTTCAAGCCGGTTCTCCAAACGTCCGAGCAGCTGCCAGACGTCCTGCGACAACCGCTCGCGGATGATCGAGGCCGACCGTCGCGCGCAGGCGACGATTGCGCGCGCGGAGCCGAAACGCTGCGGATCGCAGGTCGCGGCGCGCGCAATGTCGGCTGCGACGAGCGTCGTCGAGTCCCACGACGCCGCGCCCCAGGCGACGAGCTGTCGCGACAGCAGCTCGATGGCGCGGCTGCCCTGCTCGCCGGCTTGTTGTTCCGTCAGTCGGGCGCCGAGCGAGCGCACGAGCCGCAGGGTCGCCTCGGCGCGTTCGAGATAGCGTCCCATCCAATAGAGATTGTCCGCGGCGCGGCTCGGCAGATTGCCGAGCACTCGGATGATGGGCGGGTCCTCTCGCGAGGGCAGCAGAGTGGTCCACTCGATCGGCCGCTCGGCCAGGACCCAGACATCGCAGGTCTGGGCGCCATGATCCATCGAGATGGCGCGCGCGTCGAGCCGGTCGGAGACGCGGCAGAAGCCGCCGGGCATCACGATCCAGCCCTGCGGAGTCGCGGCGGCGAAGACGCGCAGCGTGAAGGGCCGCGGCGCGAGACGTCCCTCGACCCAGGCCGGCGTCGTCGAGAGATGCACGACCTCCTGTCCGACATAATCGAGGCCGCGCGCATTCAGCGCCAGGACGAGGCGGTCGCGTTCACCTGCTGACAGCCGGGCGCCGAGCACGGCGCGGCGCGGCGCGAAGCCCGGCGCATGATCGGCAAAAGCGCCGCAGATCGCGCGATCTTCGAGCGTTCGCAAGACCTCGTCGCGGTCATTCGTCCGTCCGCACCAGAGAGTCGGAACGCTCCCGAGCTTCAGATCCTCGCCGAGCACGCGCCTCGCCAGCAAGGGGAGAAACGCCTGCAGCGCCTTGGTCTCGACATAGCCCGCTCCCGGCATGTTGGCGCAGACGACCGCGCCGCGACGGATGGCGTCGAAGAGGCCGGCGACGCCGATCCGCGAGGCGGCGTTCTGCTCCAGCGGGTCGCACCAGTCGGCGTCGACGCGCCGCCACAGCACGTCGGCGCGCTTGAGCCCGGCGATCGTCCGCACATGCAGCTTTCCCTCGCTGACAGCGAGGTCGTCGCCCTCCACGAGAGCGAGGCCGAGGTATCGGGCGAGCTGGGCCTGCTCGGAATAGGTCTCGCTCCAGGGGCCCGGCGTCAGCAGGCAGATGCGCGGATCGGCGCGCTCTGCGCCGCTCGAGAGGCTGGCGCGAAACCCGCGGAAGAACGGCGCGAGCCGCTCGACTTTCATCTCCGCGTAGAGGCTCGGGAAGGCGCGCGAAAGGACAAGGCGGTTTTCGAGCGCATAGCCCGCGCCAGAAGGCGCCTGCGCGCGATCGCTCAAAACCCGCCATTCGCCATTCGGATCGCGGGCGAGATCGGCGGCGTAGAAGCGCAGCCAGCGCCCGCCCGCCGGCGCGACCCCGCACATCGGGCGGATGAATTCCGGCGACCCCGCGACAGCCGAAGCAGGCAGCGCGCCATCGGCGACGAGTCGCGCCTCGCCGTAGACGTCGCTCAGGATCCAGTCCATCAGCTCGGCGCGCTGGAGGACTCCGGCCTCGATGCGCCGCCACTCGCTCTCCGGGATCAGCAGGGGCAGGCGGCCGAGCGGCCAGCCGCGCTCCTTCGCGTCGCCGGGAACGCGATAGGAAAGCCCCATGTCCTCGATGCGACGCTGTGCGGCCGCGAAGCGCTGCTCCAGGCCCTCCTCGCCGAACTCGGCGAGTTGGTCGAGCAGCCGCCGCCAGTGCGGGCGCACACGGGAGTCCGGGCCGATCAGCTCGTCGTAGACGAATGCCTGGGGACGGTAGCCGTCGAGCCATCGCGCGACGCGCGGCGACTCGATCTCCGGCGCGATCGTGTCCTCAAGCGGCAAGGCTTCTCCGAAGGTCGAGCGTCAGCGGGAACTCGCGCGAGACTTCCTCGCGCGGCGGGTTGATGAAGCCGGGACTATGCCCGTGATCCTGGAAGCGCGCCAGCCGCCGCGCCTCCGCTTCGTGACTGTTGACGGGGAACAAGTCGTAATTGCGACCGCCCGGATGCGTCGCGTGATAGACGCAGCCGCCGAGCGAGCGTCGGCTCCAGCTGTCGATGACGTCGAAGGTCAGGGGCGCATTGACCGGCAGGGTTGGGTGCAGTCCCGAGGCCGGGCGCCAGGCCTTGAAACGCACGCCCGCCGCCGCCTCGCCCGCGACGCCGAGGCTCGTCATCGGCGCGCGGCGGCCGTTGCAGGCGATGACATGGCGTTCGGGAACGAAGCCCGACGCCTTGATCTGCAGGCGCTCGACCGAGGAGTCGACGTAGCGCGCCGTTCCGCCGCTCGCGCCCTCTTCGCCCGTGACATGCCAGGGCTCGAGCGCGTGGCGTATCTCGAGGCGCACGCCGCCATGCTCGACGACGCCCGCGAGCGGGAAGCGGAATTCGCGTTGCGCCTCGAACCATGCGGGTTCGAAGGCGTAGCCGCAGCGGCGCAGGTCTTCGAGGACGCCCAAAAAGTCCTCCCAGACGAAGTGCGGCAGCATGAATCTGTCGTGCAGCGCCGTCCCCCAGCGCACGAGCTCGCCCTGCTGCGGCTCGCGCCAGAACCAGGCGACGAGCGCGCGCAGGAGCAGCTGCTGCGCCAGAC
>DATHCI010000077.1:0-8004 GCA_035319645.1 Methylocystis sp.
TGTTTCCTCTGTTCCGCTCGAGGCGGGCGCGCTTCAAAAAATGCGCTCGCGCACCATGATCGTGTCGCCTGGGCGGATCGGCGTGTCGAGCGGCACGCGTCCGGTGATCGGCACGCCGCTCACGACGCGCGTCAGATCGACCCCGCCCTGATAGCCGCGGGGCGTGAAGCCGCCGGCGATCGCGATCGCCGTGCGCGCGGTCATGCCTTCGACGAAGGGGAATTGGCCCGCGGTCTGCACCTCGCCAAGCACGAAGAAGGGGCGAAAGGCTTCCACCTCCACTGAGACGCGGGGATCGCGCACGAATCCCTCGCGCAGCCGCGCCGCGATCTCATGCTCGACGGAGGCTGGCGTCCGTCCCTGCACCGGCACAGAGCCGATGAGCGGCATCGAGATGCGGCCGGCGCCGTCGACGGCGTAGGAGTTCGAAAGGGAGTCCTGACCGAAGACGATGACGCGCAGGCGGTCTCCGGCGGACAGTTCGTAAGGCTGGTAGATCGTCGTCGCCAGAAGTTCGGGACGGTAATCCCCGGGGACCGCGCAGCCGGAGAGCGCCGCCGCGGCAAGGAGCGCGCTCAGCAAGGCTGCGCGAGGTCTCGTCATTTTGCGGTCCCGTCCGGAAGTTTCGAATTCGCCAACGCCGCAGCGCGCGCCGAAAAAATTATGCCGACGTGGTTAACAAAGGTTCACCGGAACCCGCGCCCCGCGATTAACGCCCGGGCAACCATGATTGGATAATTCTCCTCGAAGCTTGGATGGAGCCTGGGTGATGCGCGTTGAGGACGAGGAAGATGGCGTCGCGGGAGAGCTCGATCTCAGGCAAATCGCGCGCGCGCTTTCCGCAAAGCGCTGGTGGATCATCCTCCCGACGCTCGCGGCGCTCGCCGGCGCCGCGCTCTTCGTCAACATCGTCAAGCCGCGCTACACCGCCGAGGCGCGATTGCTGCTCGAGAGTCAGGAAAACTTCCTGCCGCGCGCCGAGAAGGTCGAACGCATCAACGAGTCGGCGCCCGACGCCGAGGCCGTGCAAAGCCAGGTCGAGCTGTTGAAGTCGCGCGACCTCGCCCGTCGCGCCATCAAGATGTTGAACCTCGCCGGCGACGAGGAGCTCGATCCCGTGGCCAGGGGTCTCGGCTTCACGACGCGCATGCTCATCGCGCTAGGCGTGGCGCGCGATCCCACCAAGGTCAGCCCCGAGGACCGCATCCTCGAGACCTTCCTCGACAAGCGCACGATCCTCTCGCCGCAGAAGACCCGCGTGATGACGGTCGAGTTCAACGCGCGCGATCCGGATCTCGCGGCGAGCTGCGCCAACGCCATCGCCGACGCCTATATCGAGTTCCAGCAGGACGCCAAGCGCAGCGCGGCGCGCGACGCCGCGAAGACGCTCGGCGCGCTCGTCGTCGACCTGCGCCGCCGCGTCGCCGAGGCCGAGGCGGAGGCCGAGGCGTTTCGCGCGAGCTCCGGGCTGCTGCTCGGCGCCAACAACACCACGATCAACGCCCAGCATCTTTCCGACCTCAACACGCAGCTCTCGCTCTCGCGCAGCGCCCAGGCGGATGCGCAGGCCAAGGCGCATCTGCTCAAGGACATGCTGCGGCAGAACCGCATCGGCGACATTCCGGACGTGGCGAACAACGAGGTCATGCGCAGGCTGCAGGAGCAGCGCGTGACGTTGCGCGCGCAGCTCGCCCTGGAGCTGCGCACGCTGCTGCCGGGCCACCCGCGCGTCAAGGAGCTCGAGGCGCAGCTCGCCGATCTCGATCGGCAGGGGCGCGCCGCCGCCGAGCGCGTCGTGCGCACGCTCGAGAACGACGCCCGCATCGCCGGCGCGCGCGTCGAAAATCTCCAGCAGGCGCTCGACGCGCAGAAGAAGATCGTCGGCGCCTCCGACGCCGACGATGTCAAGCTGCGGGAGCTCGACCGCCAGGCGCATGTGCTCAAGGACCAATACGAGACCTCCGCCGCCAAATATCAGGAGGCGCTGGCGCGCGAGAACGCCGAGGCGACGCCCGCCGACGCTCGCGTCTTTCAGCGCGCGCTCGCGCCGCAGCAGCCGTCCTTTCCCAACAAGCCGCTGACCATCGCCTTCGCGACGCTTGCGACGCTGGCGCTGTCGATGGGCGCGATCGTCCTGGGCGGGCTGCTTTCGGGCGGGTCGCGCCTCGCGCCCGCGCTTCCGACGTTCGAGGCTTCCGAGGAGCCTGCGCCCCCGCCCGAGACGGCGTTGGTCGAAGAACCGAAACACGTCGAAGAACCCAAAGACGAAGTTTCAGCGCGCGAGCCGCCGCGAACGCGCGGCGTCAGGAGCGCCGATCGCCGTCAGATCGTCTCGACCATCGACGCCGCCCGCCTCGACGCGCCCTGCGTCAAGGTGCTGGTCGCAGGCGGCGTCGGCTCCGCGGCTTCTCTCACGACGGTCTTAACGCTGGCGCGCGCCTTGTCGCGACGCGGACGCGCGATTCTGGTCGCCGTGGACAGCGACGGGCTCGAGGCGCTCACGGCGAGCGGCGCCTCGCGGGCTGGGCTCGCGGAGCTTTTGGCGGCGGAAGCCGAATTCGGCGACGTGATCCAACGCGACGCATTTTCTCCTCTGCATCTGATCATCGCGGGCGAGACCGAAACAGAGCCGCGTTACGATATCGGCGTCGTGATTGCTGCGCTTGCGCAGACTTATGACTTCCTTGTGTTCTGCGCCTATTCGAGCGACCTTGTGTTGGAGCTCGCGGCGCAGTTCGACAAGGTGCTGCTGCGCGCCGAAGACCCCCGGTCGCCGCTGCTCGCCCGGCTTCTCGCCAATTCCTGCGAAGACGTATCAGTGGTCGAGGACGCCGACGACTGCGCCGCTGCGGCGTGAGCCGCTGGCGGCATGGAAGGGACGCCCGGCCTTTGCCGCGCCCGAGCAAATTGGGGTAATCATGAGTCGCGGCGTCATGCACTTCATCTGCGGCTCGACGGGCGCGGGGAAAACGACATACGCCATCAAGATCTGTGAGGAGATCGGCGCCGTCCGCTATTCCATCGACGCGTGGATGACAGCGCTGTTCTGGAAGGATGCGCCAAAGCCCCTGGACCCTGCTTGGTCGATCGAACGGGTGGAGCGCTGCCATTCTTTGATGTGGCGAACGGCGAGCGAGGTCGCGGCGCGCGGCCCGCCGGTCGTTCTGGACTGGGGCTTCGGCGGGGCCAGACAGCGCGCGCATTATGCGGGTCTCGCTGCGAACGCCTCACTGCAGGTCAAGCTGCACGTGCTTGACGTTCCAGCCGAAGAGCGATGGAAGCGGGTTCAGCTCCGCAACGACGTACGTGGAGAGACTGAGCACCCGCCGTTCGACATAGACCGCGAGATGTTCGATTTCGTCGAGTCGATGTGGGAGCCGCCGACGCCTGCGGAGTTGGCGGCGCTTGGAGGAATCGAAGTCGTTCGGTGACCTGGGAGCCGGTCGATGTCGCGTCTGCACGAGGGCTATTTCACCGCGGGTCTCGACGCCGACCCGGAGCTCGCGGCGGCCATCCGCGGCGAGCTGCGCCGCCAGCAGGACGGCGTGGAGCTCATCGCCTCCGAGAACATCGTCTCGCGCCTCGTGCTTGAGGCGCAGGGCTCGATCCTGACCAACAAGACCGTCGAAGGCCTCCCTTTCGCGCGCTACTATGGCGGCGCCGAATTCGCCGACCGCATCGAGGCGCTCGCCGCCCTGCGCGCCTGCCGGCTGTTCAAGTGCCGCTTCGCCAATGTGCAGCCCCATTCCGGCTCGAACGCCAATGCCGGCGTGTTCATGGGGCTGCTCGAGCGAGGCGACGCGATCCTCGCGATGGACACGGCTGCGGGTGGGCACATCAGTCATGGCCATCCCGCGACGCTCACGGGCCGCGACTATCGCATCGCGCGCTATGGCGTGAGCCGCGTGACCGAACGCGTCGACTACGACGAGGTGCGAGTCCTCGCGCGCCGCACGCGGCCGAAGCTCCTCATCGCTGGCGGCTCAGCCTATCCGCGCGCGTTGGACTTCGAAGCCTTGCGGGCCATCGCCGACGAGGCGGGCGCGCTCCTCATGGCGGACATGGCGCATTTCGCCGGGCTCGTCGCGACCGGACTTCATCCCGATCCTTTTCCCCACGCCCATGTCGTCACGACGACGACCTACAAGTCGCTGCGCGGCGCCCGCGGCGGGCTCGTTCTTTGGAACGACGAGGCGCTGACCGGCAAGATCAACCGCGGCGTCTTTCCGGGCGTGCAGGGCTCGGTCATGCTGCACGCCGTCGCGGGCAAGGCCGCCTGCCTCGGCGAAGCGCTGCGGCCCGAATTCAGGATTTATAATGAAGCGGTGCTGGAGAATGCGCAGGCGCTCGCCGGCGCCCTGGAGCGCCGGGGGTTCCGCATCGTCACAGGAGGAACCGACACGGGGCTGATGCTCGTGGACCTCGCGCCCTTCGGCGTCACGGGCGATGTCGCAGCCGCAGCGCTGGAGCGCGCCGGGCTCGCGGTCAACAAGAACTTGCTCCCCTTCGATCCGCGACCGGCCGAGGCGCCCTCGGGCCTGCGTCTGTCCAGCAACGCCGGGACGACGCGGGGATTCTCGGCGGCGGAGTTTCGCCAGATCGGCGACTGGATCGGCGACGTCCTGCGCGATGCGGACGACGCGAGCGGGATCGCCGACGTCCGACGCGAGGTCGCCGCGCTCTGCGCGCGCTTTCCGATCTATTGAGACGCCGTGCTCAATAGCCGGTCATCTCCAGATAGCCTTCGCCTTGATGCGAGCCGCGGAAGCTGATCGGCCCTTCCCAATAGGCGAAGCGCGTGGCGTTCCAGGCGGCGGGATTCAGCGGCGTCGTCTCGATTTGGAGACCGTGGCCCGCGACCTCCACGCGCCAGCGCGTCGGCAGCGTCCTCTCGCCGATCTGCGTCTGTTGAAGGGGCGTCAGCTTGATGCCGGCCGCGGGCAGCGCCTGCGCCGTCCCGTCGCTGGCGATCCAGGTTCCTGCGAATTCGTCCCCGCTGCTCGCGCTCCGGAACCGATAGAGCATGACCTTTTCGCCGCTGGCGAGATGCAGCGCGAACCAATCCCAACCCGTCTGGTGCTTTGCGAGCGGCTGGCTGCTCCATTCGCGGTCGAGCCAGGCCTCGCCCGAGACTTTGATCTCCCGCCCATCCAGCGTGAGGACGCCTTTCGCTGAGTAAAACGGCTGGCTGAAATAATAGGACGCCTGCCCCTGCTCCGACTTGCGGCTGTATCCTTCGTCGCCATGCAGGACGAGCGGCTCCCGCGCCGCGAGCTCCAGCGCATAGGCGAAACGCGCGCCTCGCGCGGCGAGCCGCAACTGCGAAAGCCCCGCATCGGGCGCGTCGGTCGCGGATTCGAGCGACCAGTCGTCGATCCACGCCTTGAAGGGCGTCGCGTCGACGCCGGCCTGGCCCACGCCGCCGCGCGCGAAGGTTTCGGCAAACACATGCTCGTCGACGGCCGTCGCCGCGGCATGGCCCATCCACAGGCTCTGATTGGCGAAACCCGCGCGTTCCGGCCCTGGCGCGGCGCTACGGCGAAACAGCGTCCACTGCATGCCGTAGGACGCGCCCGCATCGTCCTTCAGATTGGCGGTGACATACCACCATTCGAGGCGGAACTCGGGATGGACGCCGAAGTCGCGCGGGAAGACGACAGGAACGCCGCGCTTCACCTCGGCGAAGCCTAAGGCGTCGCGCGAAAGGCCCGCGAAGTCTTCGCCCCGCGCCGCCGGCGCCGCGAGCATGAGGACAGCGGCGAGCAGGAGCCGCTCAGCGCTCATTGGCGAACACCTTCAGCAGCTCCGCCGGCGACGTGCGCGCCAGCCGCGCGATCGGGGCGAGCCCCGACAGTCCCGCAGTCAGCAGCGCGAGCGCCGTCACTTGCGCCCATTGCATCGGAAACAGATGGAGGGGCAGGCGCCAGCCGAAGGCCTGCACATTGACGACCGCGACGAGCAGCCACGCCATCAGCACGCCGAGCGGCAAGGCGACGAGCGCCGTCGCCAGCGCGAAAAAGAGAATCCGCGCGAACTCGAGCGCCGCAATGCGCCGCCGCGACAAGCCGATCGCCCAGAGCGGCGCGACCTGCGCAGTCCGCGCAGCGCCGAGAGTCATGAGCGTCGCGAGCAGCGCGACGCCCGAGACGAAGAGCGTCAGCGAATCGAGCGCCGCCGTGACCGCGAAGGTGCGCTCGAACACGGCAAGCGAAAATTCCTTCACCTCGGCTTGATCGGCGAGGCGCGCGATTTGCGGTCCGAACGCCTTCAGCAGATCGTCCATGAGCTTCTCCGCCGCGCCCGGCGCGGCCGTCACGCTGATGCTTGTACGCTGCGCCTGGGGCCAGCGCGCGTCGAGCGCGTCGAGCCCGACGCGCAGCTGGCCCTTGGGATTGCCATAGTCCGGATAAATGCCGACCACTGTCACGCGCCAGTCGCCCGCGGGCGTCGGCAGCTCGAGCGCGTCGCCGGCATTGAGCTTGAGGCGTCGGGCGAGTTGCTCGCTGACGAGCGCCGAGTCGCCGCGGGCGAGCGCGTCAAAGGGATTTCCGGTCGCTGCGAGCAGCGGAAAATGCGCGCGATAGAGCGGATCGGACTTCATCCCCTGCACCTCCACGGGCCAGCCGGAGAGCCTGATCTGGGTCTTCCAGACCGGCAGGATCGCGGCGACCTCGGGGCGCGTCTCGAGCCAGGCCGCGATGCGCCGCGCGTCCTCCGTGGTCGACGCGTCGAGATACACGTCCGCGACGAGCCGCTCGTCAAGCCAAGCGACGAAGGTCTGGCGGAAGCCTTCCACCATCGCGCCGACCCCGACATTCGTCGCCAGCGCGATGAGCAGCGCCATGAGCGCGAGCGAAAGCGACCCGAGCTGCTGGCGCCCCTCCGCCCAGAACCATTGCGCGAGCGGGCTTCTCGCAGCCCTGCCGGCGAGGCTCAGGGCGACCGCGAGCAGGCCGGGCAAGGCGAGCGCGACGCCGAGCAGCGCCCCGGCGATCGCAACGAAGCCGGCCTCGAGACTCTCGCCGAAGAGAAGCGCGGCGAGCGCCGTCGCGAGCGCGAAGGCCGCGACGCCGCCCTGGAGACCGACCAGGCGCAGCTGCGCCGCATGCCAGGCCTCGGGGCGCGCGGCGTCGAGGATCGGCAGGCGGATCGTCTTGACGAGCCCCGTCGCGGCTGCGGCGAAGGCGCCGAGCATCGACATCGCCAGCCCCCCCAAAGTCCAGCTCACATCGAGCGTGAGGCGCGTCGAGACCTGCGCGTCATAGAGGCTGTCGAGGCTCGCCGCGACATTGGGCAGCAAGGCGGAGGCGATGACATAGCCGAGGAGATCGCCGGCTACGCCGCAGACGAGGCCGAAGACGAAGAGCTCGATCAGCGTCGCGGCGACGAGCGCGCGCAAGGAGACGCCGACGGCGCGCATGGTGCAGATCATCGGCAGCCGCTGCTCGAAGCCCAGGCCAAAGGACGCGTAGACGATGAAGAGGCCGACGAGAAAGGCGAGAAAGCCGAAGGCGGTGAGATTGAGGTGGAAGGCGCGCGTCAGGCCTTCGAGCTCCGGCGTCTCTTCGCGCGGCGCGAGCCGCAGCGCGTCGCCGGCGAGCCTAGCCAGCGCCGCTGCGTCGATTTCGGCGTCGCCGGCGACGAGGAGGCGCGAGAGCTGATCGGGTTTTTCAAGCAGCTCCTGCGCATGAGCGATGTCGACGATGAGCGCGCCGGCGGGCGCCTCGGCGCTGGCGACGAGCGGCGGCAGCCGGCGCCCGTTCGCGAGCGCCGCCGCGTCCCCCTCGGAGAGCCCAAGCTCCGCGAGCGTTTGCGGCGCGACGAGCGTCTCGCCGGGCTCGCCGATGAAGCCGCCAAAGTCGCGCCGCTCCGAGGCCCGGCCGAGCTGCGTCGCGCGCGGCAGCGTCAACGGCTCGATCCCGACGAGCCGGAAGCCGCGCGCGCCGATCCGCACCTTGCCTTCCAGCGCCGGCGAGACTTTTACGCCGGCGCGGCGCAGCCTCA
>DATHCI010000078.1:0-13112 GCA_035319645.1 Methylocystis sp.
GCGGGACCAAGGTCTTTCGAGTGAAGCCGTATGATTGCATGTTGATTTCCCCCCTTTGTTCTTCATCCGGAACGCATCGGGCCGCGCCCAGTTATTGCGTCGCCTGTAGCTAAGACGTGCGACGCCGGCAAAACGCGACAATCTTTGAAATTTTTTTCAGGGTCCCCGAACGCTCGAGCGTCATGAGCGTCCAGTCCTTGAGTGGCTCCGCCGTAGCAGGTCCGCAGCCAATTCCCCAGATTGCAATTACGGCAATTAGGCACTTACGGTGACGCGAATCTTGCGCACACCGGGGTGAGCGCGCCCCGCTCAGAGGGGCGCGCCGGGGTCACTATGGTCAGGGGATTGGTGGGACGGGGAGCTGGGGTTACGGTCGTCAAACGTCCAAGATTGATCGGGTTGGTAGGAAGGGAGATCGTCCCTCTCTTGCCTCCGTTCCTCATCGCCGCCCGGTTGGTCGTTCATCTTGACGTTTTGATGGGAAGCTGTCTTCCGAGTCCCCGATAAGGCCTGACTCAAAGCTATAATAATTCTCCAGATAGCGAATATCCCTATGGCGATTAACCCCATGGCGATCAAGTAAAGCACTGACGCCATGGGCGCGTCCATTAGGCGTTCTCCTTGATATCGTCGTCCTTGTCTTTGAGCGCGTTTGAAATGTGGACGTAAGATTCTTTCGGAATTTGGCAAGAGCTCCCGATTTTGAACCTGCAGCGCTACGCTCCACTAGCTGCGGCCTGTGGAGTTGCCCAGCAATGGCGCGAGCGGGTCAAACCGCGCCGGCATGGGGCGCCACTGCGCGGATGCTAACCAATCGCTGACGACGATTTTTCGAGGATTTGAGATTTTCGTTTAAGTCTTTGATTTCGCTGGAGGCCTCGGAGGGAATCGAACCCCCGTACAAGGATTTGCAGTCCTCTGCGTAGCCACTCCGCCACGAGGCCCCAAACCTCATCTACAGAAGCCGGGCGGACGCCGCAAGCCGGCGACGCCGCCCATTCTCAACATGCGCCGGGCCTTAGTTCCTCAACATGCGCCGGGCCTCAGTTCCAGATTTGGCTTTTCCTGCGGACGGATCGTTTGCGACCGCCGTCGCTTCGCAAGCAGGCCGAACCTGGCGTTACGTGTTTTCCCGAATTTTCCACAGCGTTAGGGGCTGATACGGAGATGTGGCGCGGCGTCGCGCGCAATCCCCGTCGGGACTCCAATGATCACGCTTAAGCGATGCGCCAGCCTGGCTGGCCTCAATACCGAGGCGCTCATGGTCGGCGTCGCGCCGATGGCGCATCACTACTCGCTTTTGCAGAGCTACTTGCTCAATCTGCATCGCGGACGGATCGCCGTGCGCAGAATGATCATCCGCGATCTGCTTGGCTATCTCGATATCGGCGCGCATCGCTCCGCAGCTGATGCGCTGGTCGTTTTGCGCCTCTTTCTCTCCGAGCAAGACGAAATCAGCCGCTCACAACGCCGGCAGGCGTCCGGCCAAAGAGCCGCCGGGCTTGACCAAGCGCTCCCGCGTCAACGCCGTGCGCTCACGTCGGCGCGACGCGGGCACGACGTGACGCGGGCCGTCATCCCATAAGCCTTTCTTGAAGCTTCGCAAACGTGCTTCGCGCCGCCTTGGCGGCACGGCAGGATCCGACTCCGGACTCAACCGGAGCGGAGAGCCCAAGTCAGGGGAGAAAGAAGGCGGATGCGCTCTGCGCATCCGCCTTGGCGCATCAGCTGGAGAAGCGTTCGTCGGGCGGGCGTTTGCGCTAAGCGCCCACCCTTTCCGCCTCAAGTCTTCTCGAGCGGCGCTGGGCTATCTGAATGTTCTTTCGGTGCTGCCCCTGGCGCCCAATATTCTCCGTGCCGGAAAAGTGCTCCCGAACCCAGGTGAGCTCCGCCCAGGCTGGAATCAGTCGCGTGTCATCCCTGCGATGCAGCCGCCGCTTTAGCTGCGTCTCCATACGAGCGGAAGCGTTTCGCTTGCCATTGGAGCGCGTAGCAGGATAATGCCGTCCGCCTACGGGAGGGGACCAATGAGCGGCGCGGTTGCCTTCGACACGCTGAAATTCGTCGAGAAGCTGGAGGCCGGCGGCTTCACGCATGCGCAAGCCAAGGCGACCGCGGAGGCGTTCGCCGAAGCGACCGGGCAGGAATTGGCCACGAAGGCGGATATCGCCGCCGTGCGAACCGATTTGCGGACCGAGATCGCGGCCGTCAGAGCCGAGTTGCGGACGGAATTCGCCGCCGTCAGAGCCGAGTTGCGGACGGAGATCGCCGCCGTCAGAGCCGAGTTGCGAGAGACCGAATTGCGGCTCGAGGCCAAGATCGAGGGAGTCAAGTCCGATATCGTCAAATGGATGTTCGGGACGATCGGTTTTCAGACGCTCATTATCATCGGCGCCGTCGTCGCGCTCGCGCGCATGGCGCGCCCCTAAGCGCTCGCCCCGCCGCCTCGTTCTCTCTAAGCGGAGCTGAGCGCCGACAGCTTGCAGACCGAGAGCGCTGGAATGCGCTATTGTGGAAATCGATGGATCTTCAACGGCCTCACCGTCACGATGGCGTCGAAGCGGGCGCGCTCTCGTCTTCCACCCGCGGCCTTCTATTTCAGCTGCTTGGCGATGGCATCCACCGCATCGACAATATCTTCCTGCGGCTTTAATTCGCATCTCTGGTCAACGGCGTGAAACAAGGCTTCGTTCGTCGTTGCCTTCACCACATCTCCATATCCAGCCGACGCCAGCCCGCTCAAATATCCCAGTATCCAACTGATCATTCTATACTCGGCGTTCGAATCTCGCTCGTCACCCTTTCTCACCTTCGACCAATACTCACACCGCTTCAGCCCGGCGCCCCCATCGTTGCCGCCCCAAGCGCCATCGAGACCGAAAAAAACAGAATCGTCGCAGTGAGAAACAATTTGATCATCGTAGCCGCCATTGTCCCAGCTTCCGTTTGCGGTCGAATAGCGGTGCGTCGCACGCCCTTCACGCTGCAGCCCGCTCGCGCTTCGTCTGGTCGCCGCGGCCGGCAAGCAAGCCCGCCACGGAGATGTCCTCGTCGAGCTCTTCCCAGTGCAGCCCCTCGCCGCTGAGCACAAAGGCCTGACGCTGCTCCTTGGTCGCGTGCAGCAAGCGCGGAAACCAAACGAGCGGGACGCCGAGCGTACGACCGTCCGACAGCTCGATCCAGAAGCTGTCGTCGTCGAAGCGCAGCGATTTAGCCGAAATGCTCATGCCTGGCCCTCCTGATGAGCCCCATCCGATCTTCGACAATCTTCTCCAATTCACGCAAGGCCCGAGCGTCGAACCCTTTGCTTTGTGCGAGGCTGAGCGGCTGCAACCAGAATTATGCCGAGCACCCGTCTTTCACGACATGAACGTGCATCGGCTCACGGGGATCGCCCTCGTTCGAGTAAAAGAAGAAACTACACGCGCCCTGGCGAAAGACAACAGGCATACGCCTTCTTCCTTCTCCTCCGGGATGACGCCTCCGCCCGCCTCGTCACCCCTCCAGCAGCCTTCTCGCGATCACCTGAGCCTGGATCTCCGCCGCGCCTTCAAAAATGTTGAGGATGCGCGCGTCGCAGAGCACGCGCGACACCGGATACTCCAGCGCGAAGCCGTTGCCCCCGTGGATCTGCAGGGCGTTATCCGCCGCTGCCCAGGCGACGCGCGCGCCGAGCAGCTTCGCCATGCCGGCCTCGAGGTCGCAACGCTTGCCGCCGTCCTTCTGGCGCGCGGCGAAATAGGTGAGCTGGCGCGCGACGTGGATCTCGACCGCCATGCTGACGATCTTGCCGAAGACGCGCGGGAAGGCGAAGAGCGGCTTGCCGAACTGCACGCGCTCCTTGGCGTAGCGCAACCCCAGGTCCAGCGCGCATTGCGCGACGCCGAGCGCCCGCGCCGCCGTCTGGATGCGCGCCGACTCGAATGTCTCCATGAGCTGCTTGAAGCCGTTGCCCTCGGCGCCGCCCAGGAGATTTTCCGCCGGGACCTCGAATCCATCGAATCCGATCTCGAACTCCTTCATGCCGCGGTAGCCGAGCACTTCGATCTCGCCGCCGGTCATGCCCTTGGCGGGAAAGGGGTTCTCGTCCGTGCCGCGCGGCTTCTCGGCGAGCAGCATGGACAGGCCCTTGTAGCCCTTCTCATTGGGATTCGTGCGCGCGAGCAGCGTCATGAGGTCGGCGCGCACCGGATGGGTGATCCAGGTCTTATTGCCCGTCACCTTGTAGACGTCGCCCTTGCGGATGGCGCGCGTGCGCAGGCCCGCGAGGTCCGAGCCGTTGTTCGGCTCGGTGAACACCGCCGTCGGCAGGATCTCGCCCGCCGCGATCTTCGGCAGATATTTCTCCTTTTGCGCCTGCGTGCCGCCGACGAGGATGAGCTCGCCCGCGATCTCCGAGCGCGTGCCGAGCGAGCCGACGCCGATATAGGCGCGCGACAGCTCCTCGGAGACGACGCACATGGCGATCTTGCCGAGCCCCGAGCCGCCGAATTCTTCAGGGATCGTGAGCCCGAACACGCCGAGCTCGGAGAGGCCCGCGATGACCTGGAGCGGAATATATTCGTTCTTGGCGTGCCATTCCTGAGCGAAGGGCGTCACATGGTCGGCCGCGAACTTGCGCATCTCGGCGCGGATGGCCTCGAGCGTCTCGTCGAGTCCCGAGGCGCCGATGGTTTCGGCCGCCTCGTGATGGTCGATGAGCTCCGCCAGGCGAGCCTTGTTCGCGGGCGTCAGGCCGCCGCCGATGATCCGGTCCACCGCCCCGCTCTCTCGCGCGGCGACTTCCCCGCTCGTCAGGCCGAAGTCGAAGAGGCGAACGATCTCGCCCTGGCTCATCGGAATGCCGCCGAAGATCTGGGTCAGATATTCTGCGAAGGCGATCTCCGTGAGCAGCCTCTCGGTTTCCCCATAAGCCCCCTCCGCCGAAAGCCGCTCCGCGTAATGGAGGAGCTCGGAGAGCCCCTGCTTATAGGTCGCGAACCAGGCGAGGCCGTGGGCCGCGTGCTGGTCGGCCTCGAACAGCTCCGAGGAGATCCTGCCGTCCTTGCTGACGCGCGCGCGCAGGCTCGCGAGCGCCGCGGCGTAGAGCGCCTCGACGTCTTTCAGCGCCTGCGCCGCGTCTGCGAGCCAGGAGGTCGTCTGCTTTGCTTCGGTCACGGTCATGATGCTCGCTCGTCGGGGCGGCGCGCGGGCGCGGCCTGGATGGAATTGCGCGCTTCATGCCGATATTTGCGCCGTCGCGCAATATGGCCCCAGGGGGGGCGCCTGCGACCTCTTCAGAAGCAGCGCACCTGCGCCTCGGCCTGGGCGCGGCGCAGCTCGGCCAGGGCGTCCCGGGCGGTGGTGACGTTGCGCATCATGTTGCCGATCTGTCCCGGCTGCTGCGAGACGCTCGCGACGGTCGAGCCCGCGACATAGCGGTCATAGGGCAGGATGCTCGCGATCACGTCGATCGAGCAGGAGCACTGCTCCAGCGCGATCCGTGTCTCGCCATTGGTCTTCATGCAGGCGAAGACGTAATCCGCGCGCGCGGAGGTGGGATAGTCGTTGAGCTCGCCGGCTGAGGCTGGATACGCGAGGGCGGCGAGGAGGGGGAGCGAGAGGCGAAGCGCGGTCATCTGTAACGTAATAGCGGCTTCGCCGCGCGGGCGCCACTGGGGCGAGCGGTAGTTCAGGCTGAACTTCCGCTATGCGCCAATTCAGTTACTTTCGTGAACGACACGATGCGCTACGCGGATATTCATCGGTTGGAGCCGCGGAAAAAGCCATGCCCTGCAACATGGTTAAGGTGGGCGCTGCTCAGACCCTCTTCCCTGACATTTACATGATGATCGCCAAAGACGATCGCCGAACTGGGACCGCTAGCTCGGCGCTGAGGGCGCAGTGTCCCCTCATAAATTTCCCACAAGACCGTGCCCGAAAGAGTGTTGAAAAAGGGGTTCTCTATGTCCTTTGCCACGGGGCGCCGGCCCGGCCGCTTCTTCGCCAGCGCTCACGTCCGCCGACTCGGTAATTGATGAAAAACGAGCGCGCGCCTTGCGGATGGTGCTTTGTCGGCGCGAAGACGCGAATGCCGAAGCCTTTGATTTCGGAATCCCAAATTGTCAGGCGCCGACTGACGGGGCGCTGACCGATTTTACGAATTGCTCTTTGAGGCGTTCCGACATGGCGAATTCCTCGTGCGTTCTCGTCGGCGTCGCTCGCGATTCGTCAGTGCTTCGCGCTGCTGTTGACTTCCGCAAGTCGCCCCAAAAATCCTTTTTCCGCACTTCAATTCCGCAGAAAACCGGAGGTTTTCCGGTCTTCGTCGAAAAATCCCGTCAGTGTCAAAGGCTTAAAAATTCGCGTCTTGCGCGACTGCAAATCCTTGTACGGGGGTTCGATTCCCTCCGAGGCCTCCAAAAAAATGCGATGTCCAGGGCGAGCAGGGTCGCCGTTGGCGAACCAGGCGATCTGGGCCTTGCCTGCACGCAGGACGCCTCTATCCCCTCAGTCGGTTGGCCTCGGTTGCGGCGCGAGGCGTCGACGGGAGGGGACAATGATAAACGAAAGAGAACATACCGCGATGGCGACGACGGGCGCGGGTGTCGGAGCGATCCTTTGCGGGGCGATCGGCGTCGCGGCGCTCGGCTTCTCCGCGCTGATCCCGACCGCGGTGCTGGGCGCGCTCGGCGGAGCGGCCTTCGGCTGGTTCATGTGAGCCGCCGGCGCTTCAGGATGCGCGAAGCGTCGCGCCTGTGAGCGAGGCGCGGCGCCTCTTCGCGCCGAGCAGCGCTCCGACTCAAACTGAGACGCTACCGGATTTTCATCTTCAAATAGCCGAAGTCCCAGAGTCTAAGCCATGCAAATCTTTGGCGCCGCCGTGATTCTCCGAGACCTTGCATGCCTCGATATATCGCTCTCCTCAGGGCTGTGAACGTCGGCGGCGCCGGCAAGTTGGCCATGAGCGACTTGCGGGCGATCTGTCGCGAGACGGGATTCCGTCGCGTCGAAACATATATCGCCAGCGGCAACGTCGTGTTTGAGACCGACGTCGACCCGGCGATGGCGAAGCGCGATCTCGAGGCGGGTTTGCGCGACTTCGCGGGAAAACCGCTGTCCGTCGTCCTGCGCACGGCCGATGAATTGCATGACGTGCTGGACGGGAATCCCTTTCCGAACGCCCCCGCAAATTTCACTTTCGCGATTTTTCTCGACGCGGCGCCGCCGGTCGACGCTCTGGCGCAGGCCGTCGGCCGGGCGGACGAGGAAGTCCGCCTCGGCGCGCGGGAGGTTTACATTCATTATCCTGCCGGCATGGGTCGCTCGAAGCTCAAAATTCCTGCCGCCAAACACGGGACGGCGCGCAACATGAACACCATCGCCAAGCTCGTCGAGATGGCGCGCGGGAGCTGAGCGGCGATCGTCGCCGTGACGCCGCGGTGACAAACCCCTTTTGGATGAGGCCCTCGGTCTCCTGCCTCAGCTCGCGAGCAGGAAGCGTTCGGCCTGCGCGAGGTCGACGGAGACGAGCTGCGAGACGCCGGGCTCCGCCTGCGTCACGCCGAAGAGCCGATCCATGCGCGCCATGGTGATCGGATTATGCGTGATGGTGACGAAGCGCGTGTCCGTCTTGCCCCGCATCGCATCCAAGAGGTCGCAGAAACGCTCGACATTATAGTCGTCGAGCGGCGCGTCCACCTCGTCGAGAACGCAGATCGGCGACGGGTTGGTCAAGAAGACCGCAAAGATCAGCGACATTGCCGTCAGCGCCTGCTCGCCGCCCGATAGCAGCGTCATCGTCGCCGGCTTCTTGCCCGGCGGGCGCGCGAGAATGTCGAGGCCCGCCTCAAGCGGATCGTCGCTCTCGATGAGCTGGAGTTCCGCTGTGCCGCCGCCAAAGAGCAGCGTGAACAGCTCCTTGAAGTGGGCGTTCACCTTGTCGAAAGCCGTGAGCAGCCGCTCGCGCCCTTCTTTGTTCAAGTTTGCGATCGCGGCGCGCAGCTTCTTGATCGCTTCCGCGAGGTCGTCGCGCTCGGCGAGCATCCTGTTCTGCTGCCCCTCCACTTCGGCGAGCTCATCCTCGGCGCGCAGGTTCACGGCGCCGAGACGTTCGCGGTCGGCGCGCAGGTCCTCGAGCCGCCGCGCGACGTCCTCGGTCTCGGGCAGCTCGGCGTCGGGCGCGACGCCCGCGAGCTCCGCGAGCGCCTGCGGCGTGGTCTCGAGGTCGTTGGCGACGGCGTGGGCGACGTCGGCGGCCCGGCGCCGCGCCGCCTCGAGCTGCGCTTCGCTGCGGGCGTTTTCTTCGCGTGCGGCGCTCATGGACTCGAGCGCCGCACGCGCGGCGCGGTCAGCTTCCGCGAGCCGCGTCTCGCCTTGCGCGCGCGCGTCGGAGGCTTCGCGCTGCGTCGCCTCCGCCTCCTCGATCGCCGAGAGCAGCTGGCGACGCTGCAGCAAAAAGGTCTGCGGCGCCTCGGCGAGCTCCTCCTGCTCGACCCTCGCGGCTTCCAGCCGCTCCTCAAGCTCGCCGATGCGGTCCTGCGCCCGGTCGCGCCGCTCGACCCAGGAGGCGAGCTCGCGCGTGATCGCGGCGCGCCGCTGCGCGCGGGCGTTCGACTCATGCGAGAGCGCCGCGAGCCTGGCCCGCGCTTCGCCCGCCTGCGCCCGTTCAGCCGCGGCGCGCGCGCGAAGCGAGTCGAGCGCGCCGGCCAGGAAAGCCGGCTCGTCGAGGGCGTCGAGGGCGGCCCGCGCCGCCTCGCGCTTCTGCCCGGCCTCGTCGCGATTGGCGAGCGTCTGCGCTTTGGCCTCTTCCAGAGCCGAGAGCCGCTGCGCGATCTGCGCATAACGGCGCTCGGCGGCGGCGAAGCGGTCGCGGGTGTCGTCGAGCCTCGCGCGCGCCTGACGGAGCGTTTCGCGGCCTGCGGCGTCGCGCGTCGCCGCCTCGCGCGCGGCCTCGCGCGCGTCCTGCGCGGCCGCCGCCGCTTCGTCGGCCTCGGCGCGGGCTGCGGCCGCCTGGCGCTTCAGATCCTCGAGCCGATTCTTCTCGGCGAGACGCCGCGCCGCGGCGGTCGGCGCCTCGGCGGCCTGGGTGAAGCCGTCCCAGCGCCACAGGTCTCCCTCTTTCGAAACCAGCCGCTGCCCCGGCGCCAATAGCTTGCGCAGGCTCGCGCCTTCGGCGCGCAGCACGACGCCGATTTGCGCGAGCCGCCGCGCCAGCACGGGCGGCGCCGTCACGATTTCGCTCAAGGAGCGCACGCGCGGCGGCAGCTTCGGGTCGCCCTCGGCCTCGGTCGGCGCCCAATGGGCTGGGGCCGAAGGCTCGGCGGAGGCGTCGAGATCGTCGCCGAGCGCCGCGCCGAGCGCCGTCTCATAGCCTTTCTCGACCGAAATCTGCTCCAGCACCGGCGCCCAGAGGCCGCCCGAGCCCGCGAGCAGCAGCTTTTCGAGTGTGCGCGTCTCGGTCTCAAGCCGCTGCGCCTTGCGCTCGGCGGCCTCCAGCGGCCCCTGCGCCGCGGCCTCGCGGGCGCGCGCCTCGCGGTGCTCCTCTTCGCCCGCCGCGGCCGCTGCTTCCGCCTCCTGGGTCGCGGCGACGGCGAGCGCGAGGCTCTCCTCGATGCGGGCGAGTTCGATCGCGCCGCCGCCCTCGCCGGCGATGAGCGAGAACTCGGTCTGCAACCTGGTGAGCTCGGCCTCGAAGCGGGCGACGCGCCGCGTCTCCTCGGCGAGCGTCGCCTCCAGCGCCGCCTTCCGGGCGTTGACCCCGGCGAGGCTTTCCGCGGCCGCCGAGAGCTCGCGCTCGGTCACGGCCAGCGCAGCCTCGATCCGCTCGACCTCGGAGCGCGTCTCGCGGGCGCGGTCTTCCGTCTCGCCGTCGGCGCCGAGGAGCTCGGCGCGCTCCTCCTCCAGCTGCTCGGCGACTCCGGCGGCGTCGTCGATGAGCGCCCGCTCGCGTTCGAGATCGCGCGCGAACTGCTCGATGTGGCGGGTCAGCTCGCCGATGCGCTCCTGCGCCCGCTTCTCCTCGCCGGCAAGCGCGTCGCGCGCGACGACGAGGCGATGCAACGCCGCGCCGGCCTCGGCCTCCTTGTGGCGCAAGCCCGGCAGCTCATGGGCGGCGATCGCCTGCGCGCGCGCCGCCTCGGCCTGCGCCAGCGTGCGCTCCTTGACGCGCGCCGCATCGGCGTCCAGCCGGCGCTCGGCCTCGGCGAGCTGCGCGGTCGCGCCGCGATATTGGATCAAGGCCGCGAACGCCTCAGCCTGGCGGATCTTGGCCGCGACCTCGCGATAGCGCGCCGCCTGACGCGCCTGGCGGCGCAGGCTGTCGGCCTGGCTGTCGACCTGTCTTAGGACATCCTCGAGCCGGAGCAGGTTTTCGGAAGCCGCGGCGAGACGCAGCTCCGCCTCGTGGCGACGCGAGTGGAGACCGGCGACGCCGGCGGCGTCCTCGAGCACGCGGCGACGCTGCTGAGGCTTCGCCGCGATGATCTCGCCGATCTGGCCCTGGCGCACGAGCGCCGGCGAGCGCGCCCCGGTCGCGGCGTCGGCGAAGAGCAGCTGCACGTCCTTGGCGCGCACTTCGCGCCCGTTGACGCGATAGGTCGAGCCCTGCTCGCGCTCGATGCGCCGCGTGACCTCGATCGTCTCGACGTCGTTGAAGGCGGCAGGGGCGGCGCGTTGCGAGTTGTCGAGCGTGAGGCCGACCTCGGCGATGTTGCGGGCTGGACGGTGGCCGCCGCCCGAGAAGATCACGTCGTCCATGCCCGAGCCGCGCAGGCTCTTGTACGAATTCTCGCCCATGACCCAGCGCAGGGCCTCGACGAGATTGGACTTGCCGCAGCCGTTCGGACCGACGACGCCCGTGAGGCCGGGCTCGATCAGAAATTCGGTGGCTTCGCAGAAGCTCTTGAAGCCATGGAGCCGCAGCCGCTGGAACCTCATGCGCTAGAGGCGCCACAAAATAAGGGAGATTGCAAGGCGCAGCGGGCGATATGTTGTGGGCGGCGCGGCTGGAACAGGCGGCGCGGCGTAGGCGCAGTCCCAAAGTGGGCAATAAGGTTGTAAAGTTTGGTTCCCCTCGCCGCCCAGACTCTCTTTGTTCCCGTCGCTTTCCATGACGGTTGCGGCGAAGGCGCTCCCGCCTGGGAGGGCCTATGGCGACCGATATTTCCGAGATCGAATGGCGGTTGTAGAGCGTCGCCGATCAGCTGCGGGCGAATTCGGGTCTGAAGCCATCCGAATATTCGCGTCCCGTGCGCGGGCTCCTGCTTCTGCGTTACGCCGACGGGCGCTTCGCCGAGCTGAAAAAAAACTGCACCCGCGCCCCGGCAGTCGTCTCGGCGCGCCCGCGCCCGACGCCTTCAAGGCTCAGGGCGTGATTTATCTGACGCCGGAAGCGCGCTTCCCGCACCTGCTCGCTCTGCCGGAGGGCCCGAACCTCGGCCGCGCGCTCAATGGGGCCATGGACGACATCGAGCGCCACAACGGAGATCTCGCCGACGCCCTTTGGAAGAACTACGGCGCGGTCGGCGACGACATCTTGCGCGAGCTGATCAAGACGCTGATGTAAGGCGGGATCGGGGCCTGCCGGCGAAATTTGAGCGCCGATAGCCGGCGATTGCGCAAGATGCGCCAGAGTGCGGCTTCCGCCTCCGTCGGCTCGCGGCGCCTGCATTTGGCGTGCGCGCGCAGCATGTTTAAGGCGATTTCCCTCGACATTGAAAAACGCCTCACCCGGTGCTTCGCGCCACCCTCTCCTGCAAAAGGGGAGGGAATCCCTAAGTCCGCGACTACGCTTCCTCCAGCGCGGTCGCGACGCTCACCAGCGGATCCTGGCTCGCGAGACTGGTCGCGATCGGCGGCAGGTCGAGGACCTTGCGAATCTCTTGCAGCATGCGCAGCGTGCGCGGCTCCATCTCCTCGATCGCGCCGGCCACGAATTCGACCGCGCCGACGGCCTGCTCGCGCTCCAGCGGCGTTCGCAGCAGCGCGGGCAGCGCCTCGAGCGCGCGCTGCGGCTCGAATTCGACGATGATCGACTGCTCGCCGATGATCTCGCCGCGCCGCGCGGGCCCGAGCGCGACGAAGGGCGCGTCATGCGCGAGCATATGCGCCGAGCGCTCAAGCCGGTCGCGGCGCACCGAGCCGCGGGCTCCGCTGAGCAGCAGCATCATGCGGATCACGCCTTCCGCGAAGCCGCCGCTCTCGATATGGCGCAGGGCGGCCTCGACGCGAGGCAGGAAGCGCAACTCCCTCTCGCTCGTCTGCGCGCGCGCGAAGGCGTTGCGCGCGCCGAGCCAGTGCATGAACGGGCCGCCATAGAGCGAGAGAAACGTCGTCTCGTAGAGCGCGTCGCGCAGATCGCGCCAGAAGTCCATGGCCTGCAAGAGGCCGTCGGCCCAGAGCCGCTCCATCTGCGTGAAGCGATTGGCGGCGTCGAGCGGCTCGCGCGCCTCTCGGGACTGCGCGAGCGGCGCGACCCATCGCATGAGCGGGTTGTGCGAGCCGAAAACGCGGCGCTGCGCGCGGGCCGGATGCAGCTCGCGGAAGGCTTGCGCCCATCGCGCCGTGACGAAGCTCTGCACGAAGGGCCGCAGGGCGAGCTCGTATGCGTTGGCCGAAATCTCGGACAGCCGCGCGACGGCGGCGAAATCTTTCTCCTCGCTGCGGTCGTTCTCGTCGATCGCCAATATGTCGGCGATTCTGCGCTCCTCGAAGCTCACGCTGAAGCGGGCATGGACGCCCTCGCCGCTCTGGCCCTCGATCTTCATCTCATAGAGGCCGGGCGCCAGCGCCTCGATCGTCTTCATCGTCGATGTGACTTCCGCATGCTCCTTCTTGGCGATCGAGGAGGAGACGAAAATACCGAGATGCCCGACCTTCTCGTGAACCATGTAGATGATGCGCTGGCCGCGGATGCGGATCTCATGCTCCGACGCATAGGTGTCGGGGATCCAGTTCAGCGCCTGCTGCGGCGGCGTGATGTTGTCGCCGAAGCTCGCGAAAACGATGACGGGCGAGCGGATGGCGCGGAAGTCGATGGCGCGTCCGGGCTCGATCTGCGCGACGCCGCGCGAGAGCCGGTTGCCGATGAACAATTGCTCGACGATCCAGCGGATCTCGGCCTCGTTCATGAA
>DATHCI010000079.1:0-7615 GCA_035319645.1 Methylocystis sp.
GAGACCCCAAGGTTGCCGCCGTATTCTCCGGCACAGGGAAAGCCGTCCCCTATCGCAACGGCGTCCTGTTGAAGTTCGGCGACGACGTCTCGGCGCTGTCTGACCCGAAAGTCGACCAGGAGCTGATCGAAATCCGCAAGACGCTGCGGTCCGTCGGGGTGACGGTCTGAGAGCTCGGGGCGCCGCAGAATAGGCGCGGAGCGATCGGCGAAAGGCGCGTTCAACACAATGCTTGCGGACTGGAGGCCGGATCGGAGCCCTTGCGGGCGATAGCCGGCCGGCAGGAGGGAACGCGACTTTTCGAGGCGCCGACCACCCCTGAACCGCCCTCTGAGCAGCAGCCCGTGTCCTGAACCCCCGACCGGGCGACGCGTGTTTTCCGGGCGACCTCGCCTCACACGCGCACGGAATTCGTGCCCGGCGGCGTGGCGAAGACCTTCATCCAGACCAAGGAGCCGGAGCTCAAGGGCGCGTTCGACGAACGGCTCGCGCGCGTCGTCTGCTACGCCTTTTCGGTCCCGCCGCAGGCCTTCGTGTCTCAGATCAATCGCGCCACCGGCGAGACCATCCGAGCCTGCCGCGCGACGCACGCGGCGGCGGACGACCGAAACGAGCCCGACAGTCTGCGCTGGCCTAACGTCAAAGAGGCGGCCCCATGCCCTTCCCCTACATCGTCGGGGTCAACCTGATCCCCGGCACGGGCGAGTTCGCCTATGACACGGTCGCCTACAGCGGGCGGCAGGCCGGCGCGAGCGCGTTTGCGCCGATCAACTCGTATCATGCGCCGGGCGGAACGCGCACCGACGTCCAATATGCCCTCGACCAGCTCCAGGCGGAGTTGCCGAATTGCGCCATCGTCGCGATCGTCGTCGTATGGTTCGCAAATTCGCTGAACGCCGCGACCTGCCAAGTCTATCCTTCGTCGACATTCATCGGCGGCGCCTTCGAGCCGACCGCCGGCGGAAGCGACGGCTGGCGCGTCTGCGACGTGACGCTCGCGACCGCGGGCCTCATCCCGATCAGCCGCAACAGCTCCGGAACGTCGAACTATGGCGGCACGCCCTCCGATCAGTCGATCGTGCGCTGCATTCAGGAAATCAAGTCGCGCGGGCTCAAGGCCGCGCTCTATCCGCTCTTGAGCCTCGATACGCCCGGCAAGCCCTGGCGCGCCGGCGTCACCTTCGCGCCCGACGTCTCCGCCGCCGCGACGAGCGCCGTCGAAAGCTTCCTCGGCGCTGCGACGCCCGCGATGCTCACGCAGGACGCGACGAACCTCACCGTGCATTATTCGGGGAGCGTGACGGACTTCACCTATCGGCGCTTCGTCCTGCACTACGCCAATCTCGCCGCGCTAGCGGGCGGCGTTTCGCTGTTCGCGCTCGGCTCCGAGCTCGGCGGCCTCGAGTCGATCCGCGGCCCGGCCTGGACTCCCGCGGGGACGACGGACGCCGCCGGCAATGCGGTCTGGGATTATCCCTTCGTCGCCGGACTCCTTGCGCTCGCTGACGACTGTCGCTCTGTCTTCGACGCCGCCGGTCTGACGAAGAACCTCGCGGCGCGCGAAAACCTGATCGTCTATTCGCCCGACTGGACCCAATGGACGGGCGCGCAGCATTCGGGCGCGGGCTATTCCGGGATCTGGCCGCATCTCGACAGCCTCTATGGGTCGAGCAACATCGACCTCGTCTCGCTCGACAATTACATGCCGCTGTCGGACTGGACGACCGGGACGGGCGGTCTCGACGCGACCAACTGGCGCGCGCCGGCGCCGACTTCCTGGCCGGTCGCCGAGCCGGATGCGATCGGCTTCGAGCTCTCCGGCGCGCCGGACAACCACAACATCGCCTACCTGCAGGCCAATATCGAGGGCGGCGAAAAATTCGACTGGTTCTATGCGGATTACGCCTGGTCGCAGAAGCTCGACCCCAATGGCGCGCTGCTGACGGTCACGGCGCCGCAGGGCGACCGGCTGGCGCAGGCGCGCAATGCTTATTCTCCGGGCCAGCAGCTTTTCGCGTTCAAGCAGATCCGCTGGTGGTGGAACAGCACACATCGCGCGACCTACGACGACGGCGACGGACAAGGAATGATCCCGCGCGGGCCGCAGAGCGAGTGGGTCCCGCAGTCGAAGAGCGTCTGCTTCCTCGAATACGGTTTTCCGACAGTCGACCGCGGCCCGAACGAGAACAACAAGTTTTTCGATGCGACTTCGGTCAGCGGCGGCGCGCCCTTCTGGTCGGTGTGGAATCCCGCAAGCTCTGCGCCGCTACCCGACGACACCATCGCGCTGCTCGCGCTGGAGGCCTTCTGCACATACTGGATGAGCAACAACGCGACTTCGGCAAGCGGCGCTCCGATGATCGCAACGGATCTCATGTTCGCCTGGTGCTGGGACGCGCGGCCGCTGCCCGATTTTCCGCTGCGCACAGACGTGTGGGCCGACGGCGTGAACTGGCGCTACGGCCACTGGCTCAACGGCAAGCTGCCGGCCTTTCCGGCGCCTGCGGGCTCGCCTGCGCCAAGCTTTGGCCCCTTCCCGACCTTCCCGTCGCCGCCCGGCCTCGCCTGGTCGATGCGAGTCACGCCGCACTTTTCGACCGTCACGCATGAGCGGGCCTCGGGCAAGTCCGGGCGCCGCATGAAGATGGTGCACCCAATCTACGAGATCGGGCTGACCTTTGATCTGCTGCGCGGCGACGCGGCGGATGTCGAGTTGCAGGCGCTGCTCGGCTTCTTCGAGTCGGTGCAGGGACAGGCGCTGCCATTCTGGCTGCCGCCGCCCGGCCTTGCGACGCTATCGAACCAGCTCATCGGAACCGGCGACGGCGTGACGACGAGCTTTCCGATGGTGCGATCGACGGGCGGCTTCACCGAGCCGCTGGCGGGCGTCGCGAGTCTCTCGGCCGTGCGCGTCGCGGGCGTGACGCAAGCGCCTTCGAGCTACAGCCTCTCCGCGGGCTACGAACCGAGCCTGACCTTTGTCGGCGCGCCCGCGAGCGGCGCGGCGATCAATGTCGACGGCGAGGCGCTGTGGCTCTGCCGCTTTGCGGAGGCGACGCTCAGCTTCGAGCAGTTCGCCTATCAGCTGTTTGAATTGAAGAGCGTGAAGCTCGTGACGGTGAAGCTTTGACGCCTGCGGCGCGGCGCGCCGCGATGAACGACGAGGATTTGCGATGACGGACGCCTTCATCCGCGAGCACACGCTCGCGAAGCGCCGTGACGATCGCGGCGTCTTTTGCGGCCGTGACGGCTTTTTCGTTGGTCCCGTGCCGTTGCTCGCGAGCGATCCCGGCGGAGGGCGACGCCTCGCGCCGCGTCCGGTCGCCGACCTCAATCGCGATCTCGCACGCTGTTATGGCCTTCCCATCGACTTCACGTCGAAGATGGACGGGATCGGCGTGGTTGGGAAGGCGCTCAATGAGGGCGATCCGGCACGCGCTTGCATCGCTGCAGTGTTCTTGGCGTTGCCGCAGATTCCGGACGGCTCGATCCCTGCGCTTATGAAATGCGCGAAGACGCTTGCCGAGAGCGGCTTGCTCAAGGCCTCTCCGGATGATCCCGAGCATCCCGGCTATCCGGCGGGCGCGCCCGACGGCAAAGGCGGGCAGTTCCGGCCGAAATCGGAATCTGCGGTCGACCTTGCCGAGGAGGAAGGGGGCGCCCACGGCGGACACGCGATTCGCGATCATGTCGGCAAGAGCCGCGAGTTTCTAATTCGCGCCACGGAGAACAGCGTGATAAGGGTTCTCGGGAGGGTGGCCTTCTGGAAGGATCGCATTGGCTCCTTTCCTTCATTGGCAGCGGCGAACAAGCTGGTGAATTCGACTCTTGCGCAAAACGCATCGATCGTGGACGATGTGACCGCTGGGAGAACAGAAGCCGCGACGATCGAATCGTGGTTCGAGTCGCCGGCCGGCTACGAAACCTACAAGCCGAGCGTGAAGGCCCAAACGACCATTCCGGACACGTTCGGCGTTCGCGTGCGGCTGATACACGATCCGCGATCGAGCAGCGGATTCAGAATTTTCACCGCCTTTCCGATTAATCCGAGGGACTGAAACGATGCAAATCTCGGAAGAGTTCGCCAAGCTGTGCGCTTGGTTTGATCAGGACTGCGACTATGGCCATGAGACGATGGAACAAATCATCGAGGCCGCGCTTTCCAACGCCAATCTGTCTGTCGCCCAACGCAACGTGGTCCGCGCCTATCTCGACGACTTGCTGAGCGGCAAGTATAACGACCAGCAGCTCGAGCGCATTTGGCGCAAAAGCGGCGCTGGCGTTTCCATTCTCACTGATCAGGAAGGTAACCCTGCTAATTTCCTTCGAATGATCCGATCAGCGATCGACTCCTTGGATCGCCGATCCGCCCATTGAAGCCACGGCCCAAATAATTAGAGCCCAGGAAGGGCTAAAACAACCATTTGGGACACGTTCGGTTTTCGCTTCGTGTTGAAGCACGATTCACGAGCGAGCAGGGGATTCAGGATTGTCACCGCTTATCCGAACAATCCAGAGGACTGAAGACGATGCAAACCCCAGAAGAATTCGTCAAGCTGTGCGGTTGGTTCCATCAGGACTGTCTCTACGGCCATGAGACTGGAGAACAAGTCATCGAATAAGCGCTTTCTAGCGCCAATCTGTCCGTTGCGCAACGCAACGTTGTGCGTGACTATATAGATGAGCTGGTAAGCGGAAAATATAATGATGAGGAATTGCATCGTATCTGGCGTAAGAGCGGCGCTGGGATCTCTATCACAAGTGGCCGGGAGGGAGATTCAGCTATTTTTCTTCGAATGGTCCGATCGGCGATCGACTTTCTTGATCGCAGATCCGCCCATTGACTCCGTCGCCCAAGTAAGTATCCTTCGGCAAAGCCGGGGGCTTTAGGATGTGAGCCGCTCATAGCGGCTATGGAGTCGCTGACGCGGCCCCAGTTTTTGTTGGCCGCCCGAAGGCGGCTACCCGGCCTCAACGCCGCTCCTCGATCCGGCTCTCCTTCTGCGCGGCCAGTTTCTTGAACAATTCCCCGAGATGGCGGCGCAACTCGCTATACAGCGCCTTCCGGCGGCACTTCGGGATGAACACCACGTGGTATTTGCAGTCCCACCGGGTGTGACTTAAGCTCTCGAACTCGTCGATCGTCGTTTTTCCTCATCGTGTGCTTGGCGGCTCACGACTGGAAATCTCGACGGTGGATTGCAGGAAACCTCAAACGTCTACTGCCACCCCGGCAAAGCCCGGGGATCTCCCTAACGGTTTAGGTTACGGCTCGTCGAACAGGAGGCGATTTGCGCCGAGCGCGGCGCCACTGGCTCGATGGCGATCAAGGCTTTCTCACGCAATGAGCACCACTCCCACGTCGCTCGCCGGCGCGGGGTCGCCCTCCTGCAACCGGCCGGCGAGCAGCAGCGCCTCCGCCACTTCTTTTAAGTCGAGCCGCCTGCATCACGGAGCGAGGCCATGACCATCCCCCTCTTCCCCGCCCTCCCAGGCCAGACCTTTGCGATCAAGACGCCCGTCAGCGCGACCAACATCGCGTCGGACGACTCTGGGCGCGAGGCGCGCACGCCGATCTATGGCGGACTCTATGAGTTCGAGCTCGCCTTCGACGGGCTCGCCGCGGACGGCGTCTCCTATCCCGGCCTCTCCGCGCAGTCGCTGCAGGCCATCCTCGGGCTCTATCTGCAATGCCAGGGCGGCTTCGGGACGTTTCTTTATGCCGACCCCAACGACAACGCCGTTATGAACCAGGCAATCGCGACCGGCGACGGGGCGACGACGCTCTATACGCTCGGCCGCTCCATGGGCGCGGGCTTCGACACAGACTTCTACGTCACCTCGCTTGCGGGCGTGACAGTGAATGGCACCGACGCCGGCGGCTTCACGCTCGTTCCGCCCAATCTCTTGAGCTTCTCGACGGCGCCCGCGAGCGGGGCGGCGATCGCCGCCTCCTTCTCCTACGCCTTCGTCTGCCGCTTCGTCGACGACGCCGCGGACTTCGAGAACTTCATGCAAAACCTTTGGTCGACGCAAAGCCTCAAATTCCGGAGCGTGCGGCAATGAAACAGGCGTCCTCGGCCTTGCAGAGCTTTCTCAGCAACGCGCGCGCGCAGCCCGATCTGCGAATCGCCTACGCCGACTGCTTCACCTTCACGCTCATAAGCGGCCTCGTGCTGACCTACACCAACGCCGACGTTCCCGTCGCTTACGCGGGAAAGCTGTTCCTCGCCAACGGGCCGCTCGTCTCGGGGCTGAAATATAGGTCAACGATCGGGCTCAACGTCGATCGTCAGGAGATCACGATCGCGGCGCGGCCTGGCGATCTCGCGAGCGGCGCGCCGGTGCTGACGGCGCTCGCCGACGGCGCCTTCGACGGCGCGCAGATTCAGCGCGACCGCGTGTTTTTCTCGGATGCGATCGGCGGGACCCTCGTCGACGGCGTGACGCTGTTCTACGGCCGCATCTCGACGATCGACGAGGTGGGGCGCACGCGCGCAAAGCTCAGCGTTGCGAATGAGCTGGTCCTGCTCGACATCGACACGCCGAGGAACCTGTTCGGGCCGACCTGCCAGCATGTGCTCTATGATCTCGGCTGCGGCCTGCCGTCGGGCGCCTTCGCGACGACAGCTGGCGTCGGCGCCGGCTCGACCGCGACACTGATCAATTTCACGGGCGCGCTCGCCGCGCATCTGCAGGGCAAGATGATCTTCTCGACCGGCGTCAACGCCGCCGTCGCGACGACGGTCAAATATGTCAGCGCCGGCGCCTCGCTGACGCCGCTCTATCCGCTGCCCGCGGCGCCAGCGGCGGGCGACATGCTCACCGTCTATTACGGCTGCGACCACACCGCGCCGACCTGCCAGTCGCGCTTCGACAATCTCTCGAACTTTCGCGGCTTTCCCTATGTGCCGCCGCCGCAGATGGCGGTGTGACTTCGATTGTCGGCCGACCGGCGGCGTGATCCGCCCATGCGCGGCGATTCCGGCAAAACTTCCTTCTTCCAGCATCTGCGCGCCGATCGTCGCGTGATCGAACGTTCCCCCTAGGTCGAACGCCCCAGACCGCGACGCTCTCGGCGTCGCGAACGCCGCCGCGCTCACCCAGATCCGGAGAGCTCCGATGTTCGACGCCCCTTTCGGGCGAACGCACACGCTTGCGTCGCGTCGAGACGATCGTCGAGTCTTTTGCGGTTCGGAGGGGCTCTTCGTCGGGCCCGTTCCGCTGCTCGAGAGCGAGCCGGGCTCCCGCGGCAGGCGGCGCTTCGCGCCGCGCCCGCTCGCGGAGGTGAACCGCGATCTCGAACGCTGCTACGGGCTGCCTGTCGACGCCTCGGCCATCGAAGGCGCCATCGCGGCGGTCGCAAGGGCTTTGAACGACGGCGATCCCGCGCGCGCCTGCATCGCCGCGGTGTTCCTGCGCCTGCCGGACATCCCCCAGGCCTCGCCGCAGGCGCTGTTGAAATGCGCGACGGCGCTCGCTGAGCGCGGCCTGCTCAAGGCCGATCCCAACGACCCCAAGCACCCCGGCTATCCGGCGGGAGCGCCTGACGGCAATGGCGGTCAGTTCCGTCCGAAGGCCGAGGCCGAACGCTCCGACGGAGAGGCCGACGTCG
>DATHCI010000080.1:0-3474 GCA_035319645.1 Methylocystis sp.
GGGTCGCGGACCAGGAAGAAGCCGGCGTCGTAAGGCGCATGCAGCCATTTGTGGAAGTCGAAGGCGATGCTGTCGGCGCGCTCCAGGCCCTTCACGAGAGGCCTCAGCTTCGGCGACAGCGCCGCGAGGGCCCCGAAGGCGCCGTCGACATGGAGCCACATGTCTTCTTCATGGGCGATGTCGGCGAGCGCGTCGAGATTGTCGATCGCCCCGACGTCGACCGTGCCCGCCGTGCCGACGATGAGGAACGGCTGGAAACCCGCGGCGCGGTCGGCGGCGATCGCATGGGCGAGATCCTTGACGCGCATCGCCCGCCGCTTGTTCGTGGCGATGAGCCGCAAATGCCTCGCCCCGAGCCCGGAGAGCTCCATCGCCTGGCGCACGCAATTGTGCGCCTCGCGCGAGGTGTAGGCGACGAGCATCTCGTCGAGCGCATTCAGCCCGTTGAGGCGCACGTTACGCTCGCCCGCCGCATGCTCGCGCGCGACGACGAGCGAGAGGAAATTCGCCATCGACGCGCCGGTGACGAATATGCCGGAGGCCTCCCTCGGGAAGCCGAAGGCCTCCGCCATCCAAAGCGCGATCTGGCGCTCGACGTTGAGCGCGATGTGGTTGCGCCCGCCGCAATTGGCGTTGAGTCCGGCGCTGAGCATTTCGGCGAGCATGCCGACCGGCGTGCCTGCGCCCTGCGCCCAGCCCATGAACATCGGATGCGCGTTGCCGTTGACGTAAGGCTTGATGAAGCGGTCAAAATCGGCGAGCGTCTCGGAGAGCTCGCGACCGGCCCGCGGCAGGCTCCGCTCGAAGCGCGCCTTGGCCTCGGGCGGAGCCTCCCGCCAAACCGGGCTGTGACGCAGGTCCCGGATGCGGTCGAGCGCGCCGTCGAGCGCGGCGTGGGCTACGGCGCGAAACTCTTCCCAGTCTGACGGATCGAGGTTCTTGCGGTCGGCGTCTTCGGCTTTGCTCATTCGTCTCGACCCGCCGGCCAGGGCTCCGCCGCCGCCCGGCGCGGTCGGATTTGGGAGCGCAAGGAATAGCGGCCTTTGCAAGCCGAACGCAACAGGGCGACTATTCCGATAGTCGGTCCGCTCAAATCCCGGGAGCGTCCCGGCCGGTCTTGCGAAGGCGAGAGAGGAGCCGAGATTCGCCCGCCTGGACAGCGCTTAGGCGCACCGCTAGGGTCCGACGGCGCACCAAGATGCGCTGCGGAGGCGGGGGAGATGCAGGCGAGCGCCGAACAGGTCCTGGCGGGTCAAGCCATTTACACAAAGCGCGTCTTGCGCGCCTACGACCTCGTCGTTCTTGGCGTCTCGAACCACCTCGTCTGGCGTTGTCCGACCACACGGCTGCGCGCGCTCTACGACCGGCACGTCTCCGCGAGCCACCTCGACGTGGGCGTCGGCACGGGCTACTTCCTCGATCGCTGCCAGTTCCCCACCAAGGCGCCGCGTGTCGCGCTGATGGACCTCAATCAGAATGCGCTCGACCACGCGGCGGGGCGGATCGCGCGCTACCGCCCTGAGACCTACCGCCGGAACGTGCTTCAGCCAATCGCTTACGACGGGGAGAAGTTCAACTCGGTTGGCGTGAACTATCTACTGCATTGCCTGCCCGGCGACATCGCCGCCAAGGCGGTCGTCTTCGATCATCTGAAGACCTTGATGAAGGAGGGGGCGACGCTGTTCGGCTCCACGCTGCTGCGAAGCGGCGTTGAGTGCGGGTGGGCGGCCCGGCGGCTCATGAGCTTTTATAACCGGAAAGGAGTCTTCGCCAACGCGCGCGACGACTCCGCGGCGCTGCGAGCGGCGCTCGAAAGCAGATTTGATGACGTCGAATTCGAGATCGTGGGGTGCGCGGCCCTGTTTTCAGGCCGCGCTTGATCTCTTCGCACGAAATCCTCGTTCCGCCCACGATGACCTTGGCGCGCCTCTTGGCATGAACGCTCAGCCAGAGCGGTGGCTCAGGCGCGCAACGATTTGTAACCGCCACGTCGCCTCATCATTATTTGGAGTCTGCGCCAGGCGACTGTTCGAGCGACGCCGGCGAACCAGATAGATCGCTTTGGCGGGTTCGAGATCGGCGCTCCGCCTTCCGGCTCTGGCTATGCTGATGCGCTTTGTCGCCGCCAGGAGTTCCCCCGAAGTCTCGCCACGTGACTCGACTGGAGCGGCTGAGGTCGTACCGCAGGCTTTCCCAAGTTTCCACGAACGTCCGCCCTGGATCGGCTGCGACCTGCAAACCCTGCGCAACTTCCTGTGCGGCGGTCCGCCAGAGCTCTCCGGCGGCGAACGGTTGCTGCTGCCGATGCCGGACGGCGATAGATTGGCGGCGCGGCTCGACCGGCCCGCCGTTGCTGAACTTTCGACGCCCCTCGTCGTTCTCGTGCACGGCCTGGCGGGGTCCGAGTCGAGCCAGAACGCCATAGCGACGGCGCGGCGTCTTGTGCATGAGGGGTGGACCGTGCTGCGGCTGAACCTGCGCGGCTCCGAGCCCTCGCGGCCGACCTCGTCCGGACGGTATCATGCCGGCAAGACCGAAGACCTGGCGGCGGCGATACGCGCGCTGCCGCCGAAGCTTGTGCAGCGCGGGGTTTTCCTGGTCGGCCATTCGCTCGGCGGCAATCTCGTGCTGAAATTCCTGGGCGAGGGCGGCCATGACCTGCCCGTGCTGGCGGCGGCGGCAGTGTCGACGCCGCTCGATCTCGCAAGAACCTGCGCGCGCATGATGGAGCCGCGCAATTGCCTCTATCACCGCCACATGCTGCGGGCGATGAAAATCGAGGCGATGGCTGAAGGCGCCGAGTTGACGACGGCGGAGCGGGCGTCGATTGCGGCGGCGCGCAACGTCTATGAGTTCGACGACATGTTCGTGGCGCCGCGCTTTGGCTACCGGGGCGCACTCGATTATTATGAAGCCAATGAGGCGCGGCGTTATCTCGGCGGCATAAGGCGACCGACGCTGATCATACATGCCTTGGACGACCCGTGGATTCCGTCCGCCTGCTACACGACGGTCGATTGGGCGCGCCTGCCAAGGATCGAGACGGCGCTCACGCCCCACGGCGGACATTTGGGTTTTCATGGCCTGGACAGCCCCGCGCCGTGGCATGATCGCATGATCGCGCGGTGGCTGGCGAAGCAGGCGGACAAGTCGCGTTGACGCGTCCTGCGGGACGGCCTTGCACTGCCTCGGATGGGCTTTTGACCCTTTTGAGACCTTCGGGAGCGCAACCAGCCCCTTTTTTTCTGAATGAGTCGCTTTCCAGGCTCAGGTCGCGTTCGGGTGAAAGTTGTTCATTTCAATCCATGTGGCCGCTGGTTCGCCCCGGCGCCGACTTCACTCCGCCTCCTCCGCTGCGTCGCCGCGCAGCTCCGCGGGGGTCACGAAACGATGCAGCCGCGCCGCGCCACGCTCGACCAGCGTCCAGCTCTCGACCGCAAAGTCGAGGATCGCCAGCGCCGCCGGCGGAAATTT
>DATHCI010000081.1:0-4805 GCA_035319645.1 Methylocystis sp.
TCGGAGAGGCAATGTCGGAGCTCGCCGAGGCGGCGCGGCTTGCGCCGCAGGACGCGCGCTTTGCCTATGTCTACGCCGTGGCGCTGCATGATACGGGAGCAAGCGAGAAAGCGCGAACGACGCTCGAGGCTGCGCTCGCCCGCGCGCCCCATGATCGGGATATCCTGTTCGCTCTGGCCGCTTATGAGGCAGAGGACGGAGACCTAGCCGCCGCCGTGAAGCACGCCGAGCAGCTCTTCGCGATCGCGCCGGATGACCCGGAGATCAAAGAGTTCGTAGACTCTTTGCGTTCCTCGGGGAAATGATCGGCCTCTCTCGTCACGCGATGTTCTCCAAGGGCAGATCCACCCCGACCCCGCTCGCCTGCGTCTCGAACAGCCGTCGATAGACGCCGCCCGGTCGTCGCAGCAGCTCGGCGTGCGGGCCGTCCTCGACGATGACCCCATGCTCGAAAACGAGGATGCGATCGAGCCGCTGCACGGTCGACAAGCGGTGCGCGACGACGAGCGTCGTGCGTCCGCGCGACAGCTCCTCGATGGCGGCGCGAATGTGATATTCGGAGACCGAGTCCAGCGAGGACGTGGCTTCGTCGAGCACGAGGATCGGATTGTCGGCGAGGATGGCGCGCGCGATCGCGACGCGCTGACGCTCGCCGCCCGACAGCTTCACGCCCCGTTCGCCGACGAGCGTGTCGTAACCGTCGTCGAGACGCTCGATGAATATGTCGGCATGGGCGCGCCGCGCCGCGCGTCGCACCTCGTCAGGCGTCGCCGTGGGGCGCCCGAAAGCGATGTTCTCCGCGAGCGAGCGATGGAAGAGAACGGGATCCTGCGCGACCACGCCGATGGCGTGGCGCAGCGACGCCAGGGTGACGCGCGCAATGTCCTGTCCGTCGATGCGGATTGCGCCGCTCTCGACGTCGTAAGCGCGCTGCAGGAGCTTGACGAGCGTCGACTTGCCTGCGCCCGACGCGCCGACGAGGCCGACGCGCTGGCCAGGCTCGATGAGGAGATTGAGGTCCTCATAGATCGCCCGCGTGGCGTTGGGATAGCGAAAGCGCACGCGCTCGAACGCGATCCTGCCCGCTTTCACGACGAGCGGGCGCGCTCCAGGCGCGTCCGTTACGTCGGGAGCCTCGCCGGCGAAGCGCACGACGTCATCCAGATCGTTGACGCATTTCTGGAAGTTGCGCACATGTCCGCCAAAGTCGCGCAGATAGCCGTTCAGCAGACCCTGCACGCCGACGAGGCTCACGACGTCGCCGCTCGAAAGCCGCCCGAGACGCCAGAAATAGACCCCCGTTCCGAGCAGCGCGGCCTGCATCGCGATCAGCACCGCAGTCTGCACGGCTTCCGCAATCCCGTCGCGGGTCCAGTTGATCGAGGCCGCCGCCCGCCAGCGGTCGATCAGCGACGCGAAGGCCTGATCTTCACGCGCCTCCGCCGCGAAGTCCTTGACGACCTGGTTGCCCGTGATCGCATCGGCGAGCCTCGCTGCGACGCGCGAATCCATCGCCTGTTGCGCATGCCCCGACGGCGCCACCCAACCAAGGGAGAGCGACACTGCGACCACGAGCAGGAGGGCGACGCCGAGCGCGACGACCGCGCCGAGCTGCGGCCAGCGCCAGGCCAGCGTCGCCGTGGCGCCGAGAACCACGATCGCGGCCGGGACGAGGCCGAAGATCAGCGTGTCGCTCAACAGATCGAACGCCCACATGCCGCGCGTGATCTTGCGCACGGTCGCTCCCGCGAAAGCATTGGCGTGCCAATCGGACGAAAAGCGCTGCACCTTCGCGAAGGCGTCGCGCGTCAAGCTTTCCATGCCGCGCGAGACGAGCGGCACGAGCGCAAGACCGAAGGCCTTGCGGCAGACGTGAAAGCCGACGACGAGACCGATCAGAAGGGCGAGCGCCCGGAAGGGGGCGTCGGATCCGGAATTGGCGTCGCTGAGCTGGTCGATCAGTCGGCCCGAGGCCATGGGAATGCTGAGGTCCATCACATGCGAAAGGAACCGCGCGCCCAGCACGAACGCAAAAAGCCGCGGTGAAAGCAGCCAGTAGCGCAGAGCGAAGCGCAGAGTCGCGAGGTGAGGCGAGAGAGTCATGGCGGACCGCTGTCAAATGAAAGAGATGAGATTGGGCCGTCGGAAGCTCGCGCCCGCATGAGATTGCGGACGCGCGCGGCTTACGACGGCTTGAGGGCTTTGGAAGGCGGGGAGAGGGAGTCCGCTCTAGGAAAGTCGCGGCGTCGTCGCGCCGGCTCGCATCATCTCGCGCCAAAAAATCGCGCCGGCGAAGGCTTCGCAGCACACGTCAACTTTGATCATGGCCAGCTCCACTGCCGAGGACGCGACGGCGCCGAGGCGCGCAAATCGTATCTCGAATGACGAGGCAAGTCGGCTAGACGAATTCTATGGAGAAAATATGACAGCCAACGGTTTCATCGGCGCTTCCAGCCTGTCGCCCGTCGTCGTAAAATCATATCTCGCGAGAGCGCGCCGCCCTTGGCGGCCACCGCGATCCGAAGGAGAAACAGCAACATCATGACGCCAGAATTTTCGCTCGTTGCGATCAAGCCGAATTTGATTCTCGATTTATTTTCACGCCTGGTGCTGCGCAGGCGATTCGAATATTACCTCAGACCATCCAATTTCGAGGGCTCCGTGCAGCATTACTATCACTTTCTGCTGGGATTCTTCGTGCCGCTCGTCATATTTTCGGACAAGCTTCGCCGCGCAGCCCCGAAGTCGACGATTCATGTCCGCAGCTGCGCGCTTCTTGACTATATCGTTCATGAGGCCCGCCTCGAAAATGTCGTGATACATGAATCGGCTGTTCACAAGGAGGGCATCGCCTTTGCGCACGCGCATCTCGTCAAGGATATCGCATTGGGTGGGATGGATCACCCACGACTCTATGATCGACTTATACTTCAAAGAGCCACAACGATCGTGAAGCAACGTTTGGAACATGAAATTAGATCAGAGATTCTAGCGATAGAAAAGGGCCTATCCGACCATGCTCTTGTATTGATCGTTCGTAGAGCCGAGGAAGACCCGTTCTACAGTTCCGACTTCTCTGAAATCAAGACCGCCGGGGCGACTCGGCGATCGATCGCCAACCATGATGAGTTGCATCATGCAATATCACAGCTCGGCGCCAACGTCATATCAACAACCCTCGAGGGCAAGGGGCTCGCGCATCAGATTGCGCTCTTCACGACGGCGGATATCATCGTCTGCCAGCATGGAGGGGCCTTGGCCAATCTGATCTGGGCGCGTCCTGAAACCGTGTTGATCGAGATCAACCCCGTAACCTTGCCAGATCTCATCAAGAGACGACGATATTTCGGGCGTCTGGCCGAGTGCCTCGGCATGAGCTACGTCTCCATCGACCAGACCGACCATCACAGCGCCGTTGATGTCGACAGGGTCGCCGCCGCAGCGCAGCAGGCTTTGCAATCCAAAAGCCCTGAGGCGCCCACTCAATATTTCTGTCGGACGAAAGCGCGCCGTTAGAGCATGTCGAGCAGGCTAAATTTTCTTGCCTTCAGCTTCGGGCAGGACGCAGCGCCAGCGTGTGACGCGTAATGAAGGGTGCTCTCCGGCCCACTGCGCGATCATCGGCTGGGCCTGCATCATGCAGCCGAAGAGCGAACCGCTCTCAATCGAGTACGTCAGTCGCCGCTCCTCGCAGACGGAGGGTTGTGCGAGTGCACAGACCGTCAGCACGAGTTGGATCAAGCCCATAGCCGTCTCGCCCCGTTCGGCGCAGAATCAGCGCCAAGTAACAAGACTAGGGCGGCCTCAGGCGGGGGTCAATATTTCGCCCTTGCCGTACACGGCGGTGTCGCCGGCGAAGCGCTGCAGCTTTTGCGACAGTGTTCTCGCGGCGCGCCGGCTGTCCTGCGCGAGCGCCCGCGCGTAGAGCTTGGCGAAGGCGAAGTTGTGCGCGCCGCAGTCGACATAGGTCGGGCCAAAGTCCCTTGCGTGGGCGAGCACGAGCGAAGCGCGCTTGTTGAGGTAGCCGATGCGCCCCTCCGCCTTGCCATTAAGGATGATCGTCCCAGCGATCGCGCGCGCGCCGAAATCCGCGCCGGCGTCGCCCTCGATGATCACGACGCCGCGCCGCAGCCGGTCGCCCACGCGTGCGCCGGCGTTGCCGCGCACGACGACCCGCCCGCCCGACATGCCGGCGAGCTCGCCGGCCAGCGGTCCGCAGAGAAAGTCGCCGGCGTCGCCCTCAATATAAACGTGCCCGCCGCACATGCCGCTCGCCGCATGGGCGCCGGCGTCGCCCACGACTGTGATCTCGCCGCCTGTAGCGTTGCGCGCCAAGCCGAAGCCTACATCGCCTTCGACATGAATCGAAAAGCCGGGCAGCAGCTTCGCGCCGAGGAAGTCGAAGTTCTCCGAACCGCCTTCGAAATGCAGCGAACGCGGATCGCCCGACCGCAGCTTGAAGACGTCGCCGACTTTGACCGCGAGTTTGGTCGTGCCGATCTCGATCGCCTCGATCTCTTTGAGCGCGCGGCCGATCAGACGGTCGGGCGTGAGCGGAGCGAGGTCGAGCCTTTGCGTCGGCGCCTGGCGGAGCGCGAAGAGAAGCGGCTTCACGGCAGGAGATCCCTCAAATGATAGTGGAACGGTCCGAGCTTGCCGCCGTAATTGCCGGCGCCGATGCGCTTCGCCCCGTCTTTCGGCCCCATGGCGACGATCGCCCTGATGCCGGCGCGCATGGCGTCGGCGACGGTCGCGTCGCTGAGGCCGTCGATAACAATTTCGAGCACGCAGCCGATGTCGGGATC
>DATHCI010000082.1:0-25109 GCA_035319645.1 Methylocystis sp.
CTTCCGTCTGGTTACGCATCTGCGCAAGTCTCAAGCGAGAGAATGTCGAAGCAACTCGCGTTCGATTCTACGATAGGCGCCGAACGGGGCGAAACCGAGCCCGCGTTTCTCGTCGATCTCGACGGCTTCGAGGGGCCGCTCGACCTGCTGCTCGAGCTGTCGCGCCGCCAGAAGGTCGATCTTGCGCGCATCTCCATCCTGGCGCTCGCCGAGCAATATCTGGCCTTCATCGAGGCGGCGCGCCGGCTGCGCCTGGAGCTCGCCGCCGACTATCTCGTGATGGCGGCCTGGCTCGCCTATCTCAAATCGCGTCTGCTGCTGCCAGCGCCGCCGAAAAGCGAGGAGCCTTCCGCCGCCGAGCTCGCGACCGCGCTCGCCGAGCGCCTGCGCCGGCTCGAGGCCATCCGCCGCGCCGCGGACCAGCTCGCCGAGCGCGGCCGGCTCGGACGCGACTGCTTTCTGCGCGGCGGCGCGGAAGGCGTCCACACCGACCGCGGCGCGCGCTTCCAGGCGACGCTCTATGATCTGCTCTCCGCCTACGCCCGCCAGCGCCAGCGGACGGCGGTCTCGCGCGTGACGCTGCGCCAGCGGGCCGTATGGTCGCTCGCCGAGGCGCGCGAGGCGCTGGAGCGGCTGCTCGGCCAAGTTATGGACTGGACGGTGCTCGACGACTATCTTTTGCAGTTCTGTTCGGACGCGCAGACGGCGCGCACGGTGCGGGCCTCGGCCTTCTCGGCGTCGCTCGAGCTCGTTCGCGAAAGGCGGATCGAGCTGCGCCAGGACCGGCATTTCGCCGCAATCTGGATCAAGCCCGGCGCCCCGCAGGCCGCCGCCGGCGGGTAAGTCATAGAGGAGGAGAGGCGCATTGGCGCGGTCCGCCGTCAGAATCGAATTCGTCGTCGACGACGGCGCGCGTGAAGAGCTTGAGGCCCGCGCCGAGGCCGAGCTGGCCGAGGCCACGCGAATTTGCGAGGCGCTCCTCTTCGCCGCCGAGGCGCCGCTCGACGAGGCCGAGCTCGCCCGCCGGCTTCCCGAAGGCGCGCCTTTGCTCGCCGCCCTGGAGCGGCTGCGCGCAGACTATGCCCCGCGCGGCGTCAATCTCGCGCGGGCGGGAAAGAAGTGGTTCTTCCGAACATCGCCCGATCTTGCCTATGCGCTGACGCACAAGCAGGTGGAGGAGAAAAAACTCTCGCGCGCGGCGATCGAGACGCTGGCGATCATCGCCTATCACCAGCCGACGACGCGCGCGGAGATCGAGGAGCTTCGGGGCGTCGCGATCTCCAAGGGCACGCTCGACGTGCTGCTCGAGACGGGCTGGCTGCGCCTGCGTGGACGGCGCAAGGCGCCGGGGCGCCCGATCACCTATGGCACGACCGACCAGTTTCTGATGCACTTCGGCCTGGAGCAGATCGGCGACCTGCCGGGCCTCGACGAGCTCAAGGCGACCGGGCTCTTCGAGGGCCGCCTGCCGAAAGATTTCCGCGTGCCGCAGCCGACCGACGACACAGCGCTCCGCGACGACGAGGAGCCGCTGGAGGACGAAACGCCGGGACTGCTGGATTTCGAGTTCCCCGAGGCGGAGATCGGGGAGCCGGAAGTTGGGGCGGAGGAGGAGTAGGTGCGCCACGTAATGCCGCCGACCATCAGGAGCGCGACATCAAAAGACGAGGCGGAGGTTGTCGAGCTGTGGCGTAGCTGCGATCTGGTCGTAAGCTACAACGATCCTGCCGCCGACTTCAGATTCGCAAAGGCTGGAGCCTGTTCCGACGTGCTGGTTGCCGAAGATGGGGCCGGCCGCATAAGCGGCAGCGTGATGGTTGGTCACGATGGTCATCGAGGCTGGCTTTACTACCTCGCCTCGGCCAACCATTCGCGCGGCGGCAGGATTGGCCGCAAAATGGTGGAAGCGGCGGAGGCGTGGCTGCGCCAGCGTGGCGTTGTCAAAGCGCAACTGATCGTGCGAGAGACGAACACAGGAGTGGTCCCGTTTTACGAGCACCTGGGCTACGCGGTGGAGCCGCGGATTATTATGAGCAAGAGGCTGGCGCAGCCGACGTAGGCGGACCTGCCCGGCTGACGCTGAGCAGAGGCTATAAGGCGTGATCGATGCGGAGGCTGAAGGGACCTTCGCTGTTGCTCGGTCAGTCGAGCGGGCCAGGGAGGCTGGCTCCATTCCAAGCAGGCTCGGCGCCGACCAGCGGCACGGCGTAGGAGGCGGGCGTCAGCGTGCAGCTTTGCCGGCGCACGCTATGGCTGATGCCGCACAGTTTGTTGCACGATCGCATCTCTTTCCGAACGTCGCCGGCCTCCTCCCAAAATCGTCGCAGCTCCCCCTCCGCGCGCACGGACGCGCCGCGAAAGTCGGTCGAGAAGCAAAGCCGGGCGGTTCCATAGTGATCGACCATGATATTTCTTTCGTACGTGTTGCAAATGTGCTCCTGCGTGCGGGCTTCGCTCGCCCAGCCGCGGTCGAGATCGAGCTTCCCCTTGAGGGACTCGAAATACATTTTCACGTTCGCAAGCCAGGCCGGATTGATCGCCAGACCAAATCGGCGCTCGCATTTGCGGATCACGGCGACGAGCTCGTCGGGATCGACGCGATGATGCGCCGCCAGAAAGGCGTCCTCTTCCGAATTGCCGAAAGAGGGTTGAATAAAATTAAGCTTTAGCTTGTCCGCCCCGATATCGTTCAAGACAAAATCGTAAAACTCCTCGAGCTCCAGGTAGTTTTGATCGAAGATCAGCCCCATGACATAGAGTTTGGTCGACCCGTCCCCGACCCTGCGCCTCGCCTCGACCAGGAGCCGCATGGCCTGAACGGCCTTTTCGAAGGCGCCAACGACTCCCCGCGTTTCATCGTGCAAGCCTTCTCTATGACTGTTCAGCGAGACCGAGATCTCATGAGGTCCCTCGGTTATCATTCGCTCCGCCATGGCCGGCGTGCGGATGCGCGTGCCGTTGACGACCGAAAGACAAGTCAGGCGGAGGTCCCGCGATCGGTGGCAGAGGTCGAAGTAGTCGTCGAGATCCAGCATGCTCTCGCCGCCGCAGATCACGACGGCGCCGTGAGGATTCATTGCGGCGAAGTCCCGCATTATTCGCCCTTTTTCCTCTCGGCTCAGATAGTTGGGCCTATCGCTGTCGTTTTCGCGCCAAAACGCGCAGTGCTGGCACCTGAGATTGCATCGTTTGTTGACCTGAAGAAACAAGAAGCGCGGCGGTTGGACTTGGGCGCCGAAGCTCGCGCTTCCATGGACGTCGCAAGCGGTCGGACGTCTTGAGTTTGGCTCAGAAACCCACCTGCCGCCGTCGCCGAGCGCCTTCAAGACGAGCGCACGATTGTTGCGGGCTTCGGCGAAATCGGGCTTCAGCCTAATCGCCAAGTCATAGCTTGCCAGCGCCTCATCGTAACGCTCGAGCTTGTCAAGGACATTTCCTCGATTGTAGTGCGCCTCGGCGTAACCAGGCTTGAGCCCAATCACCCGCTCGTAGCTCGCCAGGGCATGGTCGAGCTTCTTGAGCTCCTGCAAGATGATCCCGCGGTTGTTATGGGCCTCGGCGTGATCCGGCTTCAGCGCGATCGCCTTGTCAATGAATTCAAGCGCTCTCTCCGGTCGACCTCTTTGGAACTTGATGACGCCCATGAGATGAAGCGTCTCGCTCCTGAGATGTATTGCGTCAGTTTTATTCTCCAAGAGCGCGATAATCTCTCCGTAAAGTTTCTCCGCCTGGTCTAGATTGCCTTGGCGGTGAAAAACCATGCCCTGAGTGAGCTTTTCCTCCAACGGGTTGGCGGGAAACATATTTGATGCGTCGAACGGCTTTTGACTCTGTGTTCGATGAATCGACTGCAAGCTGCCCTGAAATTTCTCCTTCAACCAATCCATGTCATTGAGCTTACCGAGCATTTCGCCGTTATAATTCTCCCGGCCGAAAGCTGCGCCCATCCTCGAGCCGAGAATGCACCATTCCCCATTGCGGGATTCCATGCCGACCGTTTGCCATGCTTGGAGAATTTCAGGCAGCTGAGGATGATGGCCGACGCCGCCGGAGAGCTTCGCGCATTCGCGAAAACCGCATCGCCAAGCCAAGAATGGCGATGAATTGAAACGTGTCTCCGTCGCGGGCACGCTCGAGACCCCTCTTTTTCCTTCGATCGTCAAGAAAAAATCAACCGAATCGACGTCGATTGAGAGCAATGCGTCGCGGCTAACGAATTTTAGGCCGCCATTGTACCAAGCAAGCTTGTTCACGGCGTTTACGGCCGGCCAGATATAAGTTTGCGCACTCGGGGACGGCTCGGGCCATCCAAAAGCAAACCCATCCAGAACCCAGTTATCGCCGTCTACTACATAGAAATGCGATGATGTTGCTTGCCTTGCAGCCTCCACCATGGCGTTATTGATGCCCTTTACACCATGAACTCGCTTGGACGCGGGCTCAAAGCTCAAGAGCCGGGCATAATTTTCGTCGGCCTCGGGTTCGTCGTAACTGACGAATATTACATCTGGATTTTTAGAGAGCTGTTTCGGCATGTCCCTCACGGAGACCCTGCTCCGTTCCCCCTCTATACAGCCTCGGACTTGGGCTAAGCTGGAGCTGCGTTATCCGGCCCCCGCCGGATAGCCGCCAGCCCGGCTGGAAGTATCCTCCTGGTGAGTGTCCTTAAAAAGGCGGAGCCATGGCGGAAAGCTCCACCGAAGCCCGTGATGGGCGAGCAGCCGCTCTGGCTCGTCGTTCGACGGCGACCGGGCGGTGATCGGCCTCATGGTCTGTTCCTTCGCGCACATCGGCGCCGCGCTCGCCATCAAGGTCGAAGAGGCCTGTCTTCATATATCGATGGCTGCGGCCTGGCAGGCGACTATGCCGCCCTACGCGGATCATCGGATTCGGCAGGATGCTTATCATGCGCCGTCGCCGGTCGGCACGCTTTACGTCAAGTTCACGGCAGACGCCGTGACTGAGCTTTTGCTGCTGTCGTTCCAGGGAGAAAGACGATTTCTAACCCAGTCTGTCCGACAACGGGAGCACCTCTGCAGCGCGGGGTGCGTCCCATGACCCTCGAATACAAGGGCGCGAGCCTGACCTTCGACATGCCCGGCTGGTGTTGCGAGGAGTCCGGCGAGAGCATCCACACGGGCGAGGACATGAAGGTGTCCGACCGCGCCCTCGATCGGCTCAAAGCCGAGAGAAAGGAGCTGTGCGCGGGCGACTGATTCACCCGCCCACGGCGTGCCGTAGACCCAAGGGCTCCGAAGGAGAAATCCGACGCTTCCCTTGCTTTTTGGAGCCGTTGGGCGCCCCCGCACGGAGCCCCGGAATTGCTGGGATTTTTGCGGATATTGTCCTATATTACTTTTTATGACTGAGACGCTCACCCTCAACGCCGTCATGCCGTCGGCGACGCCCAGTGAGGCGGAGATCGCGGCATGGAACGAATTGCCCCGCGACGAGCAGGTGCGGCGATTGCGGCAAATGTTGACCTCGCCCGAGGCGTCGATGCCAAGCGGGGTGACGATGGCCGAGATTTGGGCGGAAGTTGAAGCTGACGAACCTGCAGCTGGGTGAATATCGCCTTTCGGCGCAGGCTAGCCAGCAAATCCGGGAGATTGGCCGATTTACGAAACGGCGCTGGGGCATTTATCAAGCGCAAGCCTATCATGCTGGCCTTGAGCGCACTTTCGGGTTGCTTGCGGATTTTCCGAAAATGGGAGTTGCCGTAGATGAACTGTTAGCGGGCGCGCGCCGCTTCCGTTTCCAATCGCACAACACTTCCTACACCGAGGACGGGGGCAGTATCTTGATCCGCGCTGTCTTCCATGTCTCGCAAGCTTTGCGGCCGGAGCTTTTCTCGTAGCGCAAGCCGTTTGCATGGGGTTTGGTCGTCCCCACGCGCGGCGCGCCTCCGTAAAGGCCGCCGTTGAAATAGAGACGGATGGCGCGCGCTGGCGATCATGTCCCGCTCGGACGGGCTTCATCCTCGCCGCAATGGCCCGCTATTTGACGATGTGCCAGGAGCTGGGATCGGCGGCGCCTGGAGTCGTCGTCGCCACCACCTGAGCATTCTGCATCTCCCAGATCAGCGTCTGGCCATTCGTCTGGTTCTGCCAAAGAATGTCGCTCGTGCCGGAGTCGAAGTAGTCGCCGACGCCTTCGAACGTGTATCCCGTTGGCGCGGCCGTGCTGACGGTCACGGACTTCAACAGCGCGCCGTTCTGGATCTCCCAGATCGCCAGCGTCGCGCCGTTCTGCCACAATATGTCGCTCGTGCCGTCGCCGTTGAAGTCGCCAACGCCGTCATAGACCCAGCCGCCCCCGGGCGCGACGCCCGCGATGATGGTGAAGGTCGAGGCCGTGTCGTTCTGGACCCGCCAATCGGCGACCGCGCCTGTCAACGTGTCCTCGAACAGCACGTCGGAGACGCCTTCGCCATAGAAGTCGCCTGTGCCCAGGACCTCCCAGCCGGCGCTCGTCGAGAAGCCCATGTTGAGATTATTGGTCGCGGCGACCGCGCCATTGGCGACCTGCCAGTCGTAAAGGTGGGTCTCGCCGCCGGAAGTGTAGCCGAGCAGCACGTCGTCCGTCCCATTGCCGGTGAAGTCCCCCGTGCCGAGGACCGCCCAGCCAGAATTCGCGGCGAAGCCCGCGAGCGGGTCGTAAGCGGAGTAGGCCCCTTTCTGCAGCGCCCAATAGCCGAAACTATCCTCGCCGCCGCTCGAATATTCGAGCAGGACGTCGCTCGCGAGGCCGCCCGTGAAGTCCGCCGTTCCGAGCACGCTCCAGCCGGACCCGGGGCTGAAGCCGGCGATGGGGTCGGAAGCCGCGACGGCCCCGTCCGTAATCGCCCAATACAGAACGCCGCCGCTTGCCGAATTGAACCAGAGCACGTCGGACGTTCCGGTTCCGATGAAGTCGCTCGCCTGCGGCTCGCGCGCGATCACCGTCGTCGTCGAATCCGTCGCGGGCGCGGCGATGCCGTCATTGGCGGCGATCGTGAAGGTCGTCGTCACCGCCTGCCCGGGCAGGACCTGATTGGCTGTCGGCGTGAAGACGAGCCCGTCGAGCGCGGTCGTGACCGCGGACGCCGAGCCGCTGACCGTATAGACGCCGGTCGTCGCATTGTAGCTTCCGCCGCCGAGGTTTGAGAGCGCGCCATTGGCGGCGCTGCTCAGCGTGACGGTGAGGGTCAAAGTCGGCGTGGACCCGTCGGTCTCGGTCACCGTGGCCTTCGAGAAGGGCTGGATCGTCTGCTGGTCCGCGATGACCTGTCCGGCGACGGTTCCGGCGATTTGCGGGCCGGCGAGCGCGTAGCCAAGAACGCTGAGCTCCGCGAGGTCGGTCGGGGAGATCAGTCCCGGTATGCCCGGGTTTGCGAAACCATAAGAGTCGCCGGAGACCGTAGCTCCCCAATCGGCGATGTCCGCGCCTTGAGCCACATAGGTCGGCTCATCGTATTCCAGCGTGACCGTCTTGCCGTTATACGAGAAATAAGTGTAATTGCTGGTCGTGGCGCTGAGATCGCGCGGTCCGACCGCGGTCCCCGGCGCGGCGCCGTCTATGTCGCCGGCCACGTCGTATCGGAACAGGTCGAGCAGACTGTAGTCGGCGCCGCCCGCGCCGAAAGCGTTTCGCCCCCCGAAGTCGACCCGCCCGAGATCCTCGGAGATCTCGTGCTCCAACGCGCCAATTACGTCGAACTGAGTGCTGGTGAATCCAGACTGCGTCCAGTTCCAGCTATTTCCGGTGCCGCTCAGTGTGCTGATGCCGACCCAGGCCGTGGATGTTCCCGAGTACAAGCCGAGCGCCGTTGCTTCCGCATCCGAGAGGGCGAAACTGCCTCCGCCGGTCGGATCCGCCGCCGACAGCGAAGCAAGCGCGGCCGCCTGCACCGCCGACGAGGATGAGTACGTGCTCTTTATTGCGTTATAAACCTGCGTGTAGGTATAAAAACCCTGGTAATCGGTGCTACTCTCGGCGACGGCGCTGGGCGCCAAGGTTTGGCCGTTCACCTCGCCGTAGCCGAAATTGATCGTGACCGTGACGGGAGTCTTGATCAGGCTCTCGTAATACTGGACAGCCGTGGTGATCGCGGCAGTATATTCGTCATATAGGGTCGCATTGGTGCTTTTGAGAGCCGTGATGCTCGAATCATAGGCGATATTGATCGTCAGGCCGCCGCCGCTGCCCGGCTTGACGGTCGAGCCGGGCTCGACGGCGCCAGAGGTCGAGGCGACCGATTCGTGCAGGCCCTTCGTCCAAGAGTCGGAGGAAGCCTGAATGTCGTTTTGCCGCGAGACGGCGTTCGAGTCCTCGACCGCGCCAATATCGAGCTGCTTGCCCGGCATATTGCTTCCCTCATATCGCCTCGCGCCAATGGCGCGGAAATCTGGTGACGCAGCAGCGATCGCGGGATCCGCGCTCGTCACGCTGCAGGTTTCAGGACTTGAGCTCCCATAGGTTGATGGCCCCTAAACGCGTCCGATTAAGGACGCGCCGCATCTCGCTTTTTTTTTGGTTTGGGACTCTCATCAGAACCTCTCATCTGCCCGCGCCGGCTCCCGCCTCCTTCTGGATAGCTATTTTGCGCCGTCCGAGCCCCTCCTTTCGGCGCCGGACGAAGACATCACGAAGACCGACGCGTCCCGCAACGCGCTCAAACCGTTCCGGCTTTCGCTCCAGCTCGGATCGCGGCGCCCAACGAAGCCGCTCCAGCCCGCTCTGTGAGATTATTCACATCCGCTCGATCGCGAACATACTAAACCTCTCCTCGTCAATGATCGTTGAACGCAAATAGAAACGCGATCAATGACACTTCATGAAAGTGTAATTGTTCCTCGTCCTGGAACACTGCACTCAATACAAGCAACATCAAGGAGAGAACCCATGACCAAGACTTCCGCTTTCGCCCTCGCGGCCTCGATCGCTCTGCTCTCTGCTGCGCCGAGCGCCGTTCGCGCCGACGAGTTCTTCAAGCTCGACAATCCTACGGATCTGGCGTTCAACCAGCTCCTGGGCATCAACGACCACCGGATCATCGTCGGCTACTATGGCGACGGCAATCAGGTCGCGAATGTCGGCTATACGCTCGTTCCGGCGAACCACTATTCGATCGAGAACTTCACGGCGCTGCCGAAGGGTCTGACGGTCACGCAGCTGCAGGCCATCGGCATCAACAACCGGGCTCTTCCGGCCGTTGTCGGCTTCGTGACGGACAGCTCCGGGAACACGCATGGCTTCATCGACGTCGACGGCGTGCAGGCCGTCGTCGACGATCCCAAGGGCATCCTCAGTGGCGCGCCCAGCACCCAGAATCTGCTCGGGATCAACGATCATGGCGAGGCCGCCGGCTTCTATCTCGACGCCAACAACAATTCGCATGGCTTCATCGCGAGCTTCGGCTGGGACTCGAACCATAATCTCACGCAGAAGTTCACCGCCGTGGACATCAAGGGCGCGACGATGACGCAAGCCAGCGGGATCAATGACAACGAAGAGGTCTGCGGCTTCTTCGTGCAGGGCGGCGTCAGCCACGGCTTCTTCGGAAAGCTCGGCTATTTCCAGAGCGTCGACGTCAGGCTAAACGGCGTGAACGTCACCGGCACGACGATCCTGGGCTGCAACAACAGGGGGCAGCTGGTCGGCGCCTACACCGCCGCGGTCGGGAGCAACACGACCACCCACGGCTTCATCTTCGACGGCCAGAAGTTCTGGAGCTTCGACGCGCCGGGGTCGTCGCAGACGGTCGTCTTCACGAATGTGCAGGGCACCACGATCAACGGCATCAACGACAGGGGCGACATCGTGGGCTTCTACTCCGACGGCACGAACGTCGACGGCTTCGTGAACTTCAAGTAACGGCCGTCGCCGGGACCACGAGATGAGGCCTCGAGCGCGAGTTCGGGGCCTCTTCTCAACGGCAGATATGCAAACTCACGCCATGACGTGGCTGACGACCCGAGCTTGCCCTCCCGGCCCCCAAGCCGCCCGGATCGCGTATGGTCGCACATGGCCGAAGTCGATTCGCTCGCCCATCCGCCCGCGCTTGCCTCTGAGCAGCCTCGCCTGGACGCCTCCTCCGCTGCGCGTACGGATCTTGCCAGCCGCCCCCTCTACGACCAGATCGCCGCCTTCGACGCATTCGGCCAACCGTCGGCGAAATTCGAGGAGGAGGGCCTCCCTTACCTCGTCAACGAATTCTGGACCTCGGGCCAGCGCCGCGCGCATTCGCTGCACGAGATCAGCTATCGCGCCTGCTTCAAGCCGCAGCTCCCCGCCTTCTTCATCGAAAGGCTCACGAGGCCCGGGGACTGGGTCTATGACCCCTTCATGGGCAGGGGCACGACCCTCATCGAGGCCGCGCTGCTCGGCAGAAAGCCCGCGGGCAACGACGTCAATCCGCTGAGCCGATTGCTGACGCGCCCGCGACTGCGGCCCGTATCTGTCGACGAAGCGGCGAAAGTCCTGCAGTCGGTCGATTGGCGCGCGGGCGACGTCGACGATCCGGATCTGCTCGCATTCTATTCCGAGAAGACGCTGCGCGAGCTGTGCGCGTTGCGGGCGTGGCTGCTGGCGCGCGCGCCGCTCGAGGGGACGCCTGATCCCGCGATCGACTGGGTGCGGATGATCGCGCTCAATCGCCTCACGGGGCATTCTCCGGGTTTCTTTTCCGTCTACACGCTGCCGCCGAACCAGGCGGCGTCGGTACAGTCGCAGCACAAGATCAATGCGGCGAGGAAGCAGGTTCCGCCCGATCGCGACATCCCAAAACTCATTCTCAAGAAGACGCGAGCGTTGCTGGCCGACGGGCTGCCGGCGGCGGCGCCGGCCTTTATGCTGTCGACATCCGCCGCGCGTCGCACGCCGGAAATCCCCGACGCGTCGATCAGCCTCGTCGTAACCTCGCCGCCTTTTCTCGACATCGTTCAATATGCGGAGGACAACTGGCTGCGCTGCTGGTTTGCAGGGATAGATGTTGGCGAGGTCGCCATTGCGCAGCATCGCACGGAGGCGAGCTGGCGGGCGATGGTGCGCGAGGCGCTCTGCGAACTTGCGCGCGTCTTGCGTCCCGGCGGCCATGTCGCCTTCGAGGTGGGCGAAGTGCGCAAGGGGCGCGTGCTGCTGGAGCGACTCGTGTGGGAGGCGGCGATCGGGCTGCCGTTCGAGCGGCTCTTCGTTATGGTCAACCGACAGGAATTCACCAAGACGGCGAACTGCTGGGGCGTCAGCAACAATGAGCGCGGCACCAACACGAATCGAATTGTTGTGCTCAAACGGGCGTGACGAGTCGGTTCGATTACTGGCCGCCTGGCTGGAAGGGCAGGGCCTTAAATCGATAGGGCGGAAGAGGCGAGCCAAGAATGTCGGGTCGCGCCGGGAGCCGGGGACCGAAGAAGCCGCCGGACTCTCTCGAGGCATGGATTCGCTCCGATCTCCGTCCTATACGTGCGTCCTCCCTCGCATCTGCGCCTCCCGCATAATTCCGAACGGCTTCAGCCGATGAAACTCGCTGCAAAATTGAACCATGACGCCCTTGGATTCCTGTTCGCCATGCTGGGCGCGATCCTGTTTTCGACGAAGTCCGTCGTCGTGAAGCTCGCCTATGGGACGCAGGTTTCGCCAGAAGCCTTGCTCGTCTTGCGACTGCTCTTCGCTCTGCCTTTTTACGTTTTCGTCGCCATTCGTTCGAACCGGAACGCGCCGGCGCTTGCGCCATTCGACGGGCTGAAGATCGCCTGTCTCGGCGTGATCGGCTATTACGTCGCGAGTATTCTTGACTTTGAAGGACTGGCCCGCATCTCCGCGGGTCTCGAACGCCTGATTCTCTACACCTATCCAGTGATCGTCATCCTATTGTCCGCGGCGGCCTTCGGCCGGTCGATCACAGTCGGGAGCCTGATGGCGTTCGGCGTCGTCTATTTCGGCGTCGCCCTCGTCGTTTTTGATGGTCACGCGAAAATGAGCCTGTCGCCAGATTGGATGGTTGGCGGAGTGTTGGTGCTTCTGAGCGCCGCGGCCTATGCGATATATCTCGTCGGCAGCCAATCCATCATCAAGCGGCTCGGCTCGGCGCGATACACCGCATGCGCTATGCCGGCCGCCGCCTTCGGCGCGCTTTTGCATTTTCTTCTCGCTGATTCTGCTCATCAGCTGTTGGAGCAGTCCGCGGCCGTTTATGGCTACGCCTTGTTCCTGGCGACCTTTTCGACCGTTCTGCCAAGCTTTCTGACGTCGGAGGGATTGGCGCGCATTGGAGCCGCCAACACGGCGATGATCGGCGCAGCCGGCCCCGTTGCGACCATGCTGATGGCTTGGCTCGCGCTCGACGAGGCCATCACAGCCCAACAATTGATTGGCGCCGCATTGGTGCTCTATGGGGTCGGCGCGACGGCCAGAGCTTCGTAAGCCCGCATGACGATCAAGCTCGAGTCGCTTCAATCCGCGCTGGCGAGCCGTCGGACCGTGAACTCGATGCGCCCGTCCTCGAGCTCGCGCCAGCATTCGATCTCTGTCATATACGCAGCCTTGGGATAGAGGTCGAAGCATTCCCGCGCCTTGGCGCGCGCGTCGAGCCGCTCCATCGTGAAGGTCTCGCGCCGCCACCCGTCGTCTCGCGGCAGGCGCCGGGGCCTTCGCGGTCGTTGCGCGATTCGCCTCGCGATATCGCCAGGCTCTTTCGTCTCGAAACCCATGCTGCGCCTCCGCAGGCTGGAATCGGCTAAAAGCAACCTAGCGCGTTCCGCCGCGAAATGGGAGTCGTTCATTCCTCGCCTGCGGCGTCGTCCAACAATCGTAAAACCTTATGGGGGTCGCGCGGAAATCCTGCGCGGATCCACCTCGCTTGCAATCGCTTCAGCGTCGCGCCAAGGCTCTGGCCGGGCGGGAGACCGAGGGCGAGCAGGTCCGCGCCCTTGATCGGAAAAGTCGGCGCCTGAGCGCCCTCGATGAATTGCGCCGCGGCGCGCCACACCGCGCGCTCGGGCGTCCCGACGCATTCCGCCTGCGCGAGCGTCAGCGCGTCGTAGACGGCCTGACGGCCCTCCAGAAACAACAGCTCCGTCAGCTCCTGTTGCGAGAACGGGGACTTGCGTTCGTGCAGCCGCTCCCGCAGGCGCGCGGCGTCGGCGAGGCGCTCATATTCCGCGTTGGCGAGCCGCAGCTTGTCGCGCAAACGATCGGCGTCCTCGCGCACGACGATCGCGAGCGCGGCGAGCCGCAGCAGTGCGTCGGGAAGGCGTCCGGCCGCCTCTTCGACCAAGCCCAAGCGCTCGAGCCGACCGGGATAGTCGATCCCGAGCAGAACCTCGATGATCCCCGCCTGCGACATCTCCCGCAACGTCGACGCCGCGCGCGGCGCCGCGAGCAGCTTCAAGAGCTCGGCGCGAACGCGCTCACGCGACAAGATGCTCAGATTCTCGCGTGCGAGGATGGCGGCGTGCAGCCCATCTCTATCGAGCGCGCCGTCGCCGATCGACGCATGAAAGCGGAAGAACCGCAAGATGCGCAAATAGTCCTCGGCTATGCGCGTCGCCGGATCGCCGATGAAGCGGATCTTGCGCGCCGCGAGATCGTCCCTGCCGCCGGTATAGTCATAAAGCCGCCCATCCGGCGCGAGCGAAAGCGCGTTCACCGTGAAGTCGCGACGCAGCGCGTCCTTCTCGAAGTCCGCGCCGAAGCGAACCTTGGCGGCGCGACCGTAGGTCTCGACGTCCTCGCGAAGCGTCGTCACCTCGAACGGCGTCTTCTCCACGATGATCGTGATCGTGCCGTGCGCGAGACCCGTCGGCGCGGATTTCAGCCCAGCCGCCGTCGCCGCCTTGGCCACGGCTTCCGGCAGCGCGGTCGTGGCGACGTCGATCTCCTTCGGCGTCAGCCCCAAAAGCGCGTCGCGCACGGCGCCGCCGACGACGCGCGCCTCGCAGCCCGTGGCGGCAAGCGCCGTAAAAAGCCGCGCGAGCTTGGGGTCGCGCAGGAGCCCGGCCGGGTCGTTCATTCGAAGCGGCCCGGCGCCAGGCGACCGTTCTCAATATGCGCGGGAACGTAGGTTCCGAGGTTTCGTGTCGAAAGGCCGATTGCGAGCAGACCGATCACGGCGACGAGTAGGCCGGCGATGGCGAGCGTCGAGACGACGCCCCTGCTCCACAGTTCCGAAACGAAAGGCCAGCGCAGCAGCGCCAGATGAAAGGCGGCGTAGAGCGCGAAAGGCAGCGAGAAGAGCAGAATGGTTTCGAGAATGGCGCGCCACATGCGCTTGTCGATCCTCTGATGGCGCCTTTCGGCGAAGGATTTCTCCGGCAATTATACACGCTTTGACGGGTTTTCGAGCAGCCAGCGGGAGCCGCTTGCAGCCATCGCCGTGGCGCTTGCATGAAACGCTCCGCGCGGCGAAGTTCCCCAAATGTCGAAACGCCTGCTCATCATCGCGCACGCGCCCTCGCCCAACACCGAGCGGCTGCGCGACGCCGTCCTCGCGGGCGCCCGGTCGGCGCAGGCCGAAGAGGTGGAGGTCGTCGCGTTGAGCCCTTTCGCGGCGTCCGCGGCGGATGTGTTCCGCGCGCAGGCGATCATTCTCGGCACGCCGGAGAACCTCGGCTACATGAGCGGGGCGCTCAAGGATTTCTTCGATCGTTGCTATTACCCGTGCCTGGAGCGCACGCAGGGCCTCCCCTATGCGCTCTATGTCCGCGCCGGCAGTGACGGGACGGGAACGCGGCGCGCGGTCGAGAGCATCGCGACGGGGCTGCGTTGGCGCACGTTCTGCGAGCCGCTCATCCTGCGCGGGGAGTGGCGGGAGGCGTTTGTCGCACAGTGCGAGGAGCTCGGCCTGTTCGCCGCCGCTGGGGTTGAGGCGGGGATCTTCTGATCAGGCGCGCCGATGGCGACTTATAAATTACTGTGGCTGGACGACCGCCCTCCTAAAGCGGATCGACGCCGCCGCCTCACCAGCCGCATCACCCTGCACGGTCGCGCCGCGCCTGACGCGTGACCCCCGCAAGAATCCCCCTGCCAGACTGGAGAATTAAAGCCAATAATCTGGTCAGAATAACCAGAAAGAAGTCGTATGGCTGTAACGACGCGTTCCAAAATTGGTGGGAAAAGCCGGCCTCCCGGCAATCGTTGGCGCCTTCAAGACGCGAAGGCGCGGCTGAGCGAGGTTATCCGCGACGCGCAAACGCGCGGCCCGCAGCGGGTGACCTTGCACGGTCGCGACGCCGTGGTGGTCGTCGGCGCCGCCGAATTCGACCGGATGACGCAACCCCTCACCGGGCGCGACATCGTTGCGGCGTTGCGCGGCTCCCCGCTTGCCGACGTTGAATTCGAGAGGCTGTCGGTGAAAGCGCCCGTGCGAGACGTCGAGCTGTGAGGGGATGGCTGCTCGACACCAACGTCATTTCTGAGCTGCGAAAAGCACGGGCGGATTCTGGCGTCGTGGCGTTCATGGACGCCCAGCCCGGCGGCCTTCTTTATCTCAGCGAGATCACCCTCGCCGAAATCAGATATGGCGTCGAACAGATCACAGATCCGTCGCGCCGCGCCGATTTGCAATTTTGGCTTGATCACAGTATGCGGCCGTTGTTCGCCGGCCGGGTCACTCCCGTCACCGAAGACGTGATCGTGCGCTGGAAAATGATGGTGGTCGAAGGCCAGAAACGTGGTCATACTTCTGGACAGCCCGATTTGTTCATCGCCGCGACCGCGGCGCTCGAAAACTTTGTGGTGGTGTCGCGGGACGTCACGCATTTTGTCGCCGCTGGCGCGCCAGTTTTCGACCCGTGGGCGAGCGTTTTGCACGCGCGCGGGAAGACATTCGCCATCGACAGTCCCGCGACAGTGGAAGCCGTGACGACGGCGCTCGGGAAGAGAAGGCGGTAAAGACCGCTTCTCGAGGCCGACTCTGGCGGCGGCGCGGACCCCTGTTGATCGGCTGAAGAGAATCGTCGATCGCGATCTGGAGCGGACGCCGATCGCCTCGATATTCGCCCCAGTCCCCTCTGGAGCCTTGGCCCCGAGCGTGCTCGCGTCGCCCCGATGACGGCATATTTAACGACCGGCCACTATCGCGTTCCGTCGGATCGCATCACCGCGGCTCGGCGATTTCGAGACGCAAGATCATGTTCTGAGAGGCGGGAAGATAGGCGATCCGGACATTCAAACCTTCGCGGATCGGACCGCCTTTGCGTGTCGTTTTGTGGAAGCCAGCGATGACGATGTAATCGGAATAAGAAAAGCGTTGTCCCTGGACCGAAAAGCTTTCTCGCTTTGAACCACTAAAAAAATCCGTCACTTCGCCTTCGACCACCTCATATCGGCCATCGTGAAGCGCTGATGCGGCGTTGTGGTAATCCTCATAGGTCGCGGACGCGGCTGTCACGGTCCAGGCCGAGGCGAACAGCAAGAAGCACCATCCGAGAACTCTGTGCATCCATGGTGATCGCGGCCCCGGCGAACGGGGGGAAAGGGATTGCAGCACTGCGGGAGGCGCGAATGCATAGAGCGCGCCGAGAACAATGAAGATCAGGCCGAAGGCGGGAAACGCCCAGCTCGCGTAGCCCTGTTCTGCGACATCGAAAACCACGTTATATGTCATTCGTATCGTCCGAACTGCGGACGACTTGACGTCTGCCGCCCCGAAGCAGTCGCTGACTTGACCGCTGCATAGGCCATGTATGGGCCTGAAAGCTCTCCGCCGCCATAATTCCTTCGCCTTTGATCCGAAGGATGCGTTAGGATTGCCGTTTCTCGTCCCTCGACACAGCGAGGAGGCGGGCTTATCTCATGCAGCCGAAGCTCCAACCGCGAAGACGCCATGGCAGAATCATCCGCGATCCCCCTCGACGCCGCAGTCGTCGCCAATGCCGAGCGCGCGCTCGACGAGATCCGCCGCGCGCGCGAAGCCGTGGCCGGCGTCATCTTCGGGCAGGAGGAGGTCGTCGAGCAGGCGCTCGTCACGCTGCTCTCCGGCGGCCATGGGCTGCTCATCGGCGTGCCCGGCCTCGCCAAGACCAAGCTCGTGGAGACGCTCGGCAAGGTCTTGGGCCTGGACACAAAGCGCGTTCAGTTCACGCCGGATCTCCTCCCGGCCGACATCATCGGCTCCGAGGTGCTCGAGGAAGGACTGGACAAGTCCCGCGCCTTCCGCTTCATCAAGGGCCCGGTCTTCGCGCAGCTGCTCATGGCGGACGAGATCAACCGCGCCTCCCCGCGCACGCAGTCGGCCCTGCTGCAGGCGATGCAGGAGCATCACGTCAGCGTCGCCGGCGCCTCGCATGATCTGCCGAGCCCGTTCCACGTGCTGGCGACGCAGAACCCGCTGGAGCAGGAGGGCGCCTATCCTTTGCCCGAGGCGCAGCTCGACCGCTTCCTGCTGCAGATCGACGTGGCCTATCCTGATCGCGCGAGCGAGAAGCGCATGCTGCTGGAGACGACCGGCGAGACGCAGGCGAAGCCGGCGCAGGCGCTGAGCGCGGAAGAGCTGCTCGCCGTGCAGCGCCTCGTGCGCCGGCTGCCGGTCGGCGAGAAGATCGTGGAGGCGATCCTCGACCTCGTGCGCGCAGCGCGGCCCGAGGGCGGCGACCCGACCATCGCCGGTCATATCTCATGGGGCCCCGGCCCGCGCGCGGCGCAGGCGCTGATGCTCGCGACGCGAGCGCGCGCGCTCGTCAATGGTCGCCTCTCGCCATCGCTCGACGACGTTGCGGCGCTCGCTGCGCCGGCGCTGCGGCATCGCATGGCGCTGAGCTTCGCGGCGCGCCGCGAGACGACGATCCCGGCGCTGATCGAGAAGCTCGTGGGCAGACTTGGGTGATGGCGCAGGTCGAAACGCACTGGTTCGATCCGCTCAAGGCGCCGATCCATAGTCTCGAGGATCCGGCCGCCGAGCTCGCCAGCCGGCTCCCGCGCCTTGCCGCCAAGGCCCGCGAGGTCGCGGGCAGCCTCGTGCATGGCGTGCACGGACGCCGCCGGGCCGGCGCCGGCGAGACCTTTTGGCAGTACCGGCCTTTCGCTCCAGGCGAAGCCGCGCAGCGCATCGACTGGCGCCGCTCGGCGCGCGGCGACCAGCTCTATGTGCGCGAACGCGAGTGGGAGGCGGCGCAGAATTTTTTCGTCTGGATCGATGTGTCGCCATCGATGGCGTTCAAGTCGTCGCTCGCCGCCGATTACAAGATCGATCGCGCCGTCGTGCTGGGCCTGGCGCTCGCCGACGCGCTCGTGCGCTGCGGCGAACGTGTCGGAGCGCTTGGGGCCTCGCCCGCGCTCTGCGCGCGCAACATCATCGAGCGGCTGGCCGAAATCCTCGCCGCGCAGGCGCCATCCTCGCGGGCGCTGGACATACCGAGCGCCACGGCCCTGCCCCAGCGCGCGAAGCTCGCGCTGATCTCCGACTTTTTGTGCGACGCGGACGCGCTCGCGGCGCGCCTCAGGGATTATGCCGCCGCTGGCGCGCATGGCGCTTTGCTCATGGTGATCGATCCCGCTGAGGAGACGTTTCCTTTCGCGGGAGAGACGCTGTTTCGGGATCCTGACGCCGGCGCGCCCTTCCTCGCCGGCGACGCCGGCGCCTTGCGGGAGGCCTATGCGCAGCGTCTGGATGAGCATCGCGCGGCGCTGCGCCTCGCCGCTCAGAGCGCGGGCTTTCTGTTCTTGCAGCACCACACCGACCGCCCGGCGACCGAGGCGGCCCTGACGTTGCTCACCGGACTCGAGGAGGCGTCGTGGGGCTGACTTTCGCCGCGCCGCTCGCCCTGCTCGGACTGCTGGCGCTGCCGGCGATCTATTGGCTGCTGCGCGTCATACCGCCGGCGCCGCGCGAGATCTTCTTCCCGCCCGTCCGCCTCTTGCGAGGTCTCGCGCCGCAGGAACGCGCCCGCGCCCGCACGCCCTGGCCGCTGCTGCTGCTGCGTCTGGCGTTGGCCGCGACGGTCGCGCTCGCCATGGCGGGCCCCATCTGGAGCTGGACCGCGCCCGCCCAGGACGGCGGTCCGCTGCTCGTGCTTCTCGACGACGGCTGGGCCGCGGCGCCGAGCTGGGAGACTCGGCGAGAGGCCGTTGCGGCGCTGCTGCAAGACTCGGCGAGGGCGGGAACGCCCGGCGCGCTGCTGCTCGCCTCGAAAGGCGCAGCGGCCCCGGCGATCGGCGCCGACGCCAACGAGCTGTTGCGGGCGGCGAAGCCAGCGCCGTGGCTTCCAGATCGCGCAGCTGCTGGGCGAGAGGTGGAAAATTTTGCGCGCGAGCACAAGCATGCGCGCATCGTCTGGATCTCTGACGGACTGGAAGCCGGCGGCGTCGCGGAATTCGCCGCGGCCCTTCAGAATGCGGCGTCGCAAGGCGCAGCCATCGAGGCCCTGACCGACGCGCGTCCCGTGCTCGCGCTCGAGGCCCCCAGGAACGACGCGCGCGCGCTCGAGGTCGCGGCGCTTCGCGCCGGCGCGAGCGAGGGCGGCGTCATCGAGGCGTTGGACGCCAAGGCGCGCGTGATCGCGCGACAGCCCTTCTCCTTCGCCGACGCCACGCGCGTCACGGCGCGCTTCGAGCTGCCGGTCGAGCTGCGCAATGAAGCGAGCGAACTGCGCATCGCCGGCGAGAACGCCGCCGGCGCGGTCGCCTTGCTCGGGGCGGGGGCGCGCGTGCGACGCGTGGCGATCGTCGCGGGCGCGGGCGACGCGACGCAGCCCCTGCTCTCCCCCCGATATTATCTCGAAAAGGCGCTCGCGCCCTTTACTCAGATCCTGAGAGGCGACACGCGCGACGAAGACCCCGCGCTGGCGGCGCTCGCGGACCGCCCCAATCTGCTCGTGCTCGCCGACGCGGAGATCGCTCCGGGCGAGGCGTTCGACGCTGTCTCGCGCTTCGTCGAGCATGGCGGCGTGCTGCTGCGTTTCGCGGGCTCGCGACTCGCAAACGAGCCCGACGATCTGCTGCCCGTGCGGCTGCGCCGCAACACGCGCGTGCTCGGCGGCGCCATGTCCTGGGACACCCCGAAGCACCTCGGCGCCTTTGAGCCGCAGAGTCCCTTCTATGGGCTCGCGGCTCCGGAGGAGGTCACGGTGTCGCGCCAGATCCTCGCGGAGCCGGACCAGGGTCTGAACGAGCGCACCTGGGCGCGGCTCGCGGACGGCACGCCGCTCGTGACTTTCGAGAAGCGCGGCGAGGGCCTGATCGTGCTCTACCACGTGGCCGCGGACGCCGGCTGGTCGAACTTGCCGATCTCGGGCCTCTTCGTCGAAATGCTGAAACGCGTCGCGATGTTCGCGGGCGAGGCCGCGGCGGAGCCTTCGCGCGCCTCCACGGAGAGCGCGTCGCTCGCGCCGCTGCGCACGCTCGACGGCTTCGGCGCCTTCGAAAACCCGCCCACCCACGCAAAGCCGATCTCGCCGGGCTTCTCGGGGCCCGTCGACGCCGAACGGCCGCCGGGCTTCTACGGCGCCGTCGGCGCGGAGACGGCGTTGCAGCCGCTGCGGGCCGAGGATGAGCTGCGCGCGCTGGATTTTTCGGCGCTGCGGCTTGCGCCGCGCGGACTGGCCGCGGCGCGCGGCGCGCTCGACCTGCGCCCCGCCCTGCTGACGCTGCTCTTTGTCGGCCTCCTCGCCGATTGGCTCTGGCTCATGATCCTGGCGGGACGCCTGCGCCTCGCTCCCGCCCTCGGGCTCGCGCTGCTCTGCGCTTTGCCTCTCGCGGGCGGCGCTTCGCCGGCGCGCGCCGAGACGCCCGAGAAGGAGGCTTCCGCGCGCGATCGCGAGGCGGCGCTGGGAACGCGCCTGGCCTATGTCATCACCGGCGACGCGCAGGTCGACGAGACGAGCCGCCTCGGTCTCCTAGCCTTGTCGCGCGTGCTCGATCGGCGAACCTCCTTTTCGCCGGGCGAGCCCGTCGGCGTCGACGTCGCGCGCGACGAGCTGGCGCTGTTCCCCATGATCTACTGGCCGATCAGCGCGAGCGCGGCGATGCCGGGAGCGAAGGCGAAGGCGCGCGTCGCCGCCTATATGAAAAACGGCGGGCTGATCGTCTTCGACACGCGCGACGCCCTGACTGCACGCGCCAACGCCGCCCCGACGCCGGAGAATCTCTGGCTGCGCGAGCTTTCCAAGGGCCTCGACATCCCCGAGCTCGAAGTCGCGCCGCGCGACCACGTCATCACCAAGACGTTTTATCTGCTGGACAATTTCGTCGGTCGCTACGCCAATGGCGAGACCTATGTCGAGGCGCTGCCGAAGGATGAGGTCGGTGGTCCGCCGCGGCCTGTCCGCGCGACCGACAATGTCTCGCCCGTCGTCATAACGTCCAATGATCTCGCGAGCGCCTGGGCCGAGGACAAGGATGGCCGTCCGCTCTACCCGCTGACGCCCGGCGGGGCGCGGCAACGCGAGATGGCCTTGCGCGGCGGGGTCAATCTCGTCATGTACACGCTGACCGGCAACTACAAATCCGACCAGGTGCATGTCCGCGACCTGCTTCAGAGGCTCGGGCAGTGAGCCATGCCCCAGGTGATCGTCAAGATCTGCGGCCTCTCGACGCCCGAGACGCTCGAGGCGGCGATCGCAGCTGGCGCCGACATGGCCGGCTTCATGTTCTATCAGAAGAGCCCGCGCCACATTGACCCGGCTACGGCGCGGCGCCTGGGGCAAATCGCGGCGGATCGTATTCAGAAAGTCGCCCTAAGCGTCGACGCGGACGACGCCGCGCTCGCGGCGATGATTGAGGCGCTGGCGCCGGACTATCTTCAGCTTCACGGCTCGGAGACGCCGGAGCGCGTCGCAGCGGTCAAGGCGCGCTTCGGGCTCGCGATCATCAAGGCGATCGGCGTCGCAAGCGCGGCGGATGTGGCGTCGAGCGCGGCTTATGGCGCGGCCGACATGCTTATCTTCGACGCCAAGCCCGCGCCGGACGCGTCGCTCCCCGGCGGCAATGGGGTGGTCTTCGACTGGCGGCTCATGCACGGCGCCGCGCCCGGCAAGCCGTGGCTGTTGTCGGGCGGGCTTGACGAATTCAACGTCGCCGAAGCGATTGGGATCGTCGGCGCGCCGGGCGTTGACGTGTCGTCGGGGGTCGAGAGGGCGCGCGGCGTCAAGGACGTGGGGCGGATTGCCGCTTTCGTAGCGGCAGCGCGCAAAACGAGCGCGGACTCTCAACCATGAGTGGTTTTTGACCTTGCAAGATTCATTAAATTGCGTAAAATTTGTATTTGCGTGGCCACAAAAAGGACCCCCGGCTTGAACGTCAGGGGTGACGTGGCCTAATGCTCTGATCGACAACTCTAAGCATGGGGTTTGTGATGCGGCACAACGAAAACTTGCTCTTCAGACGGACGGCGGCCCGGTTCGCGCTCGGCCTGACCGCGGCTTCCCTGCTCTCGGGCTTCGCGCATGCGGCAAGCTGCGTGGCGCTCTTCTCGGATGTCTTCGACTTCAACGGGCAGAACGGCCAGGCTCCGGGGTCCACAGCCCTTGTTGTGGACTCGAAAGGCAATCTCTATGGCGCGACCCCCAGCGGCGGCGCGTATCTCGGCGGCGTCGTGTTCAAGCTGACGCCGCCGACCGGCAGCGCAACGACCTGGACGGAAACCGTGCTGTGGAGCTTCAACCCCGGCGGCGCAGGCGGCTCATACCCCAATAACGGTTTGTTGATCGGCGCCAATGGCGTGCTCTACGGCATGACCTCCAACGGAGGAGCGTATGGAAACGGCGCAGTGTTCCAATTGACGCCTCCGGCCGCGGCTAACGGAAGCTGGACCGAAACCGTTCTTTACAATTTTGGCGTTGGAAGCAAAGATTCCTCCAGTCCTAACGGCAACACGCTGGTTCAGGGCCCAAATGGCGTGCTCTATGGAGCGGCGCAAGCCGGAGGCTCGCACGGCGACGGAACGGTGTTCCAACTGACGCCGCCCGGCGCCAATTGCACGCCGATCGCCGGAAACGCGTGGTGCGAAAAAATCCTGCATTCCTTCGGAAATGGAGCGAGCGACGGCGTCACGCCGAGCGGGGCCTTGGCTTTGGACCCCAGTGGAAACCTCTATGGAACGACATCTGCCGGAGGAAGCAACATCGCCGATACGGGAACGGTCTTTAAACTGTCGCCGCCAACAGAAGCGGGCGGCGCTTGGAAGGAGTCGATCCTGCGCAATTTTCAAATTTCGGATGGCGCGTTTCCTGCTGGCGGCGTTGTCATAGACAGCTATGGGAATCTCTATGGCACGACCAATTTCTTTGGGGGCAATGGCAGCGGCACAGTGTTCGAGCTGTCGCCGCCGGCAAGTTCGGGCGGCGCCTGGAGCGAGGCCACCCTGTATAATTTTCCCCTGGGCGCTTCTTCTACGACCGCGGTGACCATCGGCCCGAAAGGAGTCCTCTACGGCACGACGCAAGGGGCAGGGTTCGTAGCGGGAACGGTGTTTTCGCTCGCCCCTCCCGCCAATCTTGGCGGAGCCTGGACTCCGACCCTTCTCTCGACCTTCGAGACGAGCGGCCCGAACATCGCCTCGATCTCCGCCGCGGCGCTCGTCGAGAGCAGCGGCAAGGTGTTCGGCACGAGCAGCTTCGGCGGCGCGAATGGGAACGGCTTTGTTTGGGAGTTCCAGATACCCTAGCGTGAGGGTGGTTGGATTTCGCTCGACCCTCTGTGCTCAAGAAACGCGCTGTCCGGATACATGGCCGGCGCGTCGGACCGACGAGGAAGCGCGAGCGCCGAAACAACCTGTTCGTAAGACGCAATGGCGTTGCGTCTCTTTTGGGAGGCCGGTCGCCATGACGACACTGACAGTCGCCGCAAAAGGCCAAGTGACGCTGCGCAAAGAGCTGCTGCGGCGCCTGGGCGTTTCGCCCGGCCAGAAGATCGAAGCTCAAGAATCGCCTGGCGGTCGGCTCGAGATCAAAACAGCGCGCCCTCCTGGCGATATCAAGGCTTTCATTGGTCTGCTCGCGGGCAAGTCAAAAGAAGTCGCCACAATCGAAGAGATCGATGAGGCGGCGGCCTGTGGATGGGCCGAGGGCGAATGAGAGCGCCGTGGACGCAAAAGCGCTTGTGCGCGCGGTGGTTCACGACGACGAGGGGCAATCGCGAGCCGCGGCCTTGTTTCGACCGCGACGCTCTGTGAGCTGGTCAAGGTCCTCCCAAAGCTTTACGGTTTTGAACAAGCCGCTGTCGTAGCGGCGCTGCGCGCTCTGCTCGATGCGGCGAATGTCACGGTGGACGGCCCGGCGTCGGAAGCCGGCCGGGCGATGCTGGAAGCCGGAGGCGACTTCGCTGACGGCGTCGTCGCTCTCGGTGGAGAGATTTTCATCACCTTCGACAAGCAGGCCGTGGCGTCACTTTCGAAGCTCGGGCAGCAAGCGGGGCTCCCGTGACCGAAGACGACAGGCGTGCGTTGGAAGCCTATTCTCGCTGCGAGATGAGCGCGATCGAGCTGCGCCGCCGGCTCGGTGACATTTCCTGTGGCGACGTGCTGCTGCGCCCTCTGGGCGAAGAAGGTCTGCCGCTGCCGCGCGCGCCGGACGAAGGTCGCGAGGAGCAGTTCGCCCGCGCCCGCGAATGGATGTCTCCGAAACATGACGCGTGACCTCAAGATTTTCCTGGTGGACACCGGGCCGCCAACCCGTCTTTGCGGGTTCGGACGTTTTTGAGGGGTCCCACTTTTCGCGCATGGCGAGCAGCATCAGAGCGGTCGCCACGACCCGGGCGCCTGAGCCTATTGCGACATCGGCTAGCGCCGGCGCGTGCGGCGCGGCCGGCGCCTCGCCGCTGCTAACGCAAGCGAGCGCAAGAAAGACAAGCGAGAACGGGAAGCCGAACAGGAGACGCACGAAGGTCGCGCCCAGATCACGCTGCGAGGCGTTCCGCAACATTTGCGCGCCAGCCGCGATGACTGCGAACGCCGCCCATGAGTACTGAGTTTCCATTCGCGTTGCGCACCCTGGATGGATGAAACGGCCGGGCGCGTGTTCGAGATGGGTTTTTCGGGAGGACGACCCCCACCCCGGCCCTCCCCCTTGCAGGGGGAGGGAGGACTGCGGCGCCGCAGTCTTCTTCCTTGGAGGACGAGCACGAGCGGCGGGTGTGTCCCCCTCCCCCTGCAAGGGGGAGGGCCGGGGTGGGGGTCCCTCTCGCCCGTCGCCGCGTGA
>DATHCI010000083.1:0-7334 GCA_035319645.1 Methylocystis sp.
GAGCTCATAGACGCGGCGCGGCGGGAGGCCGGCGCCGAGGCGCCAGCCTGCGACAAGCGCCGCAAAGCCGAGATGCTCGGGCGCCGTCTGCGGATAGAAGCCCGCCGGATAGGCCACGTCGAGCACATAGCCGCGCCGCATCGCTTCACCCCCGCTTTCATTGTTCGCCTTTGCGCGCGACGGCCGCGCCGTCGCGACGCCTCGATTCCGACAAAGCTTCAACTTTTCTATTGCATTTGGCGTCAAGATTCCATAAGGTGATAACACTGTTACAGTTTCGGTCGTTGGGAGGAGCCCGTGGCGCAGCCTTATGTCGGCCAGATCATCATTTTCGCGGGTAATTTTGCGCCTGCAGGCTGGATGTTTTGCGAGGGCCAGCAGCTATCGATCTCGCAATATGAGACGCTCTACAACCTGATTGGCACGATCTTTGGCGGCGACGGCCAAACTTTTTTCAATCTGCCCGATTTGCGCGGGCGCGCGCCCGTTCACTTGGGGCCGGGATATGTGTTGGGCCAGCCCGGCGGCTCCGAGACGGTGACGCTCACTGTCAATCAGCTGGCTTCCCACAATCACAATGTGAATGTCGTTACGGGAAACCCTGGGAATGCCGCGACGCCGGGCGGAAACGTGTATCTCGCCGACGAGAACGCCCCGAGCGAGAACGCCTTCACCTATCTCTCGAGCACGCCGAACGCGACGCTCTCGCCGGCAAGCATCGGTCCGAGCGGCGGAAATCTGCCGCATGACAATCGCCAGCCCTATCTCGCCATCAATTACTGCATCTCCCTCTTTGGCGTCTATCCCAGTTCAACTTGACGCAGCACGTCGCGCATCGCTTGCGCGCATCATATCCAACGCGAGGATGTCATGTCAGATCCATTCGTCGCTCAGGTCGCGCTCTTTCCCTACAATTTCGCCCCCAGGGGCTGGGCGTTCTGCCGAGGCCAAATATTGCCCCTCTCTCAGAACACCGCCCTGTTTTCGCTGCTTGGCACGACTTATGGCGGTGACGGCAAGTCGAACTTCGCTCTGCCGAACTTGCAAGCCGCGACGCCGATTCATCCCGGGCAGGGCCCGGGTCTCTCGTCTTTCGCTCTCGGCGACACGGGCGGTGAGAGCAGGGTGACGCTGCGCCAGTCGGAGGCGCCTTCTCATAGTCACACCATGTCTGCGACCTCGACAACGGGAACGACGACGACCGCCAACAACAACCTGTTGGCGCTGGGCCTCGTTCCGGGCGGCAAGACGAGCCCCTCGGCGATTGCGGCGATCTATTCCACGAATACCGGCAACGCCACGACGGGGCTGCAGCCGAACTCGGTCTCGCAGGCGGGCGGCGGCCAGCCGCACAACAATTTGCAACCCTATCTGGGGCTGAGCTTCTGCATCGCCTTGCAGGGCGTCTATCCCCCGCGCAGCTGAGCGGAGAGCGCAATGAGCACACCTTTTCTCGGCATGATCTCGCTCTTTCCCTTCGGCTATGCCCCGAAAGGCTGGGCGCTTTGCAACGGACAGCTGCTGCCCATCAATCAGAACCAGGCGCTCTTCGCCTTGCTGGGCACGACCTACGGCGGCGATGGCAGGGTCAATTTCGCGCTGCCGAACTTGCAGGGCAGTATTCCAGTGAGCTTTGGCGTCGGCTCCGACAACACGATCGCGCTTGGCCAGATTGGCGGCGAGGCGTCCCACACGCTTTCGCTCGGCGAGACGCCGGCGCACAATCACCTCATCATGACGGATGCGGCGACGCCGGCGATCAACAACACGAACTCCCCGGGCGGGAATGTTCTTGGTCAGTCGGTGGGCGTCACCACCCCGACTTCGGGGCCCAAAACGCAGTTCGGCGTCTCGATCTACAGCAGCAGCTCTCCAAGCGGCGCGCTGAATGCGGCGACGATCGATTATAACGGTGGGTCACAGCCGCACGAGAATCGCATGCCCTATCTCGTCCTGAACTACTGCATCGCTTTGCAGGGGATTTTCCCGTCTCAGAATTGAGACCAGCAGGTTAGTTGAAGACGGCCTGATAATCCTGATAGCGCGGGTCGGGCGTGTGGATGGGCGTGACGTAGACCTCATGGTTCGGCCCATCCGCGATATCGCAGACATATGCGCCTTCGGGCATCCACTCCTGCTCTTTCGGCGTGCGAAAGAGCAGGACGAAGCCGCGTCGCCGCACCCATTCCGACGGCTCTTGGAGCGGTCCGAGCATGATCTTCGTCAACGGAAACGCGAAACGCGTGCCCCGGAAGCGAAAGAGCTTGCCGACATGAGGCTCGAAGTCTTCCGCAACCAGGATTTTCCCAATATGCTCGGCGGCTTGGGGCGCAGCGTCTTCCATGGTGCTCCTCCCGTTCGATCGGGCGCCAGCATGCGGAATTCATCCGCGCCGAGCAACGCCTATCTCGCGGAACTCAAAAAATGACGCTGCCGACGCGCTCCATCGCCGTGGACGGCCTCGTCGTCTCCATTCGGCCGCAGAGGCCGGAGGACGCGACGTTCCTCTATGCGCTGTTTCGCGCCAATGCGCTGCGCGATCTCGAACGCGCCGGCCTGCCTCAGGCGCTGCTCGATAATCTCATCGACCTTCAGCACCGATCCCGAGGCGACACTTATCGCGGCCTGTATCCGCAGGCGGAGTGGTCCATTCTGGATGTTTCTGACGAGCCGATCGGCGAGCTGGTCGAGAATGACGAGGGCCGATGCGTCTACGTCGTCGACCTGACGCTCCTGCCAGCATGGCAGGCGCGCGGCGTCGGTCCCGCGGTCATGAGGGCGATCATGGCGGACAGCGCCGCCTTGGGCAAGGACGTGCGCGCGAATGTGCTTTTCACCAACGAGCCCTGCTTGAAAATGTGCGCAAGGCTCGGCTTCGTCGCCTCGCCGCCCGATGAATCGGCGCACATGGCGTTGCGCTGGACCGCGGAGTCGACAGCGGAGAGCCAGGCGCCGGGGTGAAGGCGTCCGATACGCAAGATGTTGGCGGGCGGATGGGGGCTCGCCCTATCGTGGTGCGCTGTCCGTGTCGCTCCAGCGGCCTGCGGGCGTCGAAAGGCCGATCCATTTGTCTTTGACCTGCTCATAGTGGAGGCCCGGATCGTAGGACGGCGCGTCGAGGTTCAGGGTCTCCAGCGACAGGCGGCCGATGGCGGCCAGCACGGCGTAAGAGCCGACCACGGCGTCGCGCTGCGAGGTGACGAGATTGACGCGCGCGTTGAGCAGGTCCTGCTGGGCCTTCAGCACGTCATAGGTCGTGCGCTGCCCGAAGGCCGCCTCGTCGCGCACGCCGCGTAGCGCCGTCTCGGCGGCCTTGACCGCGACGGTGTTGAACTTGATCGCGGCGTTCGCCGTCGTGAACTGGCTGTAAGCCTGCACGACCCCGGCGCGCACAGCGAAGCGCGCGGAGTCGGCGTGGATGCGCGCCTGTCCCAGCTGCTCCTTGGCCTGGCGAATGCCCGCATATTCGCCGCCGCCCTGATAGAGCGGGATATTGAGCTGGCCGAGGAGCTGACCGGAAGACTGCCGCGTGTTGGGATAGCCGAAGTAGGAGTCGTAGGTCTGGATCACCTGCGCGCCGATCGAGGCGGTCGGCGCGAGCGCAGCCTCGGCGACGCGCACGGCCGCTTCCGCCGCATCGATCTGATGTTCCGCCGCGACGATGTTCGGGTGCGCCAGAAGCGCCATCCGGATGGCGTCCTCGCGCGATCTCGGCACGAGCTTGTCCAACGCCGGCGCGGGCTCCAGCCGCGTCGGCGCGTCGCCGACGACCTGGACGTAATTCGCCATGCTGTTCTCGAGCGCGCCCTGCGCCGCCGCATAGTCCGAACGCGCCTGCGCCAAGGCCGCCTCGGCCTGCGCGACGTCGGTCATCGTCACTTCGCCGAACAGCTGACGGTCGCGCGTCACGCGCAGCTGCTCCTGCAGCACGGTGATGTTGTTCTTGCGCAGCTGCACGACGGCCGCGTCGCGCAGCACGTTCATATAGGCCGTCGCGCCATACTGCAGCGCCTGCTGCTCGGCCTGCCGCAGCCCGGCGCGCGCGGCGAAGACGCCCGACTCCGCCTGGCGCACGGCGTTCGTCGTCTTCCAGCCGTCGAACACCGGCTGCGTGATCGAAAATGTGCCGTTCTTCGGCAACCCGGAATATTTGTCGTTCATGTAGGCGCGGTTGCCATATTGATCGAAGCCCTCCGGCTCCTTGATGCCGACGCGCTGCGGCCCGCCGTTGAAGGAGAATCCGGCCTTGGGGCGCCAGCCGGCCGCAGCCTTCGGTATGTCCTCGTCGCGCACGCGGACATTGGCGCGCTGCTCGTCGAGATCGGGATTGTTGTTGTAGGTCTTGATGAGCGCGCCGCGCATCGTCTCGGCGACCGCCGGGGCACAGGCGAGCAGGCTGAGGCTCGCGGCGCCCGCGGCGATCGCCGAGACGACGAGGCGGCGCCGCTTCATCGCTCCCTCATCGCGCGCGAGGCCGTCTCGACGAGCGGCGAGAACAGATATTCGAGAATGCGCCGCTTGCCGGTCTTGATCTCCACCGTCACCGCCATGCCGGGCGTGAGCGGAATCTCCTCGCCCTCGACGCTCATCGTCGACTTCTGCGCGCGCAAGGTCACGGGGAAGAAGAGGTTCTGCACGCGCTGCGCGCCGGCGAAGTAGTCGTTCCGCGGCGGCTTCGCCGGGTTGCCCTCGATCGACTGGGCGTCCGGCTGAGGGATCGCGTCGTGGGCGACGCGCTCAACCGTCGCATCCAGCGTGCCGAAGCGCGTGAACGGAAAGGACTCGATCTTGACGACCGCGGGCTGGCCCGACGCGACGAAGCCGATGTCCTTGTTCTCGAGATAGGCTTCGATCTCGAGACCGGCGCCGTCGGGCACGATGCGCATGAGCTCCTCGCTGCTTGTCAGCACCTGGTTCTTGGTCGTCACCGTCAGCCCGAGCACCGTGCCGGAGATCGGGCTCGCAATCGTCATGTGGCCGGTCTTGACATGCGCCTTGGCGAACTTCTGCTCGTAGTCGTCGATCTGGCGTTCGGCCTCGCCGAGCTTCTGGCTGTTGTCGGCGATGAAGCTGTCGATCGCCTTCTGGCGCTCCTTGACGAGCACCTCCTGCGCCGCGCGCGCCTCCTGCAGCTGCCCCTCCTGCGTGGCGAGCTGGGTCTGCTGCGTCTGCAGCGTCTCCATCGCGTCGATGACCGCGGCCTTGGGCGTCGAGCCGCGCGCGAGCAGAGCCCTGCGCATGGCGACGCGCTGCTGCAGCGTGTCGATCAGCGCCCGCTCCGCCGCAATCGTGCTCTCGAGCCGGCGCTCCTCGTCCTTCTTTTGTGCGATCTGCGCCTCATAGCTTTGCACGGAGACGCGCAGCTGCCGCAGGTCGCCCTTGAGCACGCGCTCCTCGCGCTCGCTGATCGGCGCAGGAATGTCGCCTTGCCAGGCGATCTTCGGCGTCTCGCCCGTCGGATCGGTCTCGGCCGCCGATAGCGCAGCGCCGCGTCGCAGCGCCTCCGCCTTATACGCCGCCAGCGCGCTGCCCGACGCGTGCTCGTCCGCGGCGGCCTCTGCGGGATCGAGCTCGACGAGCACGTCGCCCGCCTGCACGTGCTGACCGTTCTCGACATGGATCGCGACCACGCGTCCGGTCTCCAGCGGCTGGATGGTCTTGACGCGGCCGGTCGGCTGGATCTTTCCCTGCGCCACCGCCAATATGTCGATGCGGCCGAAATAGCTCCAAAGGATCGCGAAGCCCGCCAGCAGGCAGATCGCCCACAGCAGGCCGATGCGCACGGGCGAAGCGGGCGTCTCGAGAATCGACAGCGCCGCAGGCAGGAACTCCTGGTCGGAGCGCGCCCATTTCACGAGCGTCAGCGCCTTCGCCTTGTCCTGCAGCTCTTTCTTGAAGATCGACATCAGCCCTCGCCCGTCTCGTTCTGCAGCGCCCAGAGATGCGCGTAGAGGCCCCTGCGCGCGAGCAGCTCCTCATGCGAGCCGATTTCGACGATCTGCCCTTCGTGCAGGCCGATGATCCTGTTGCAATGCCTGACCGCCTGCAGGCGATGGGCGATGATGATCACCGTGCGCCCCTTGACGATCTCGAACATGTTCTTCTGGATGAAGCGCTCGCTCTCGTAGTCGAGCGCGCTCGTGGCCTCGTCGAGGATGAGGATCGGCGGGTTGATCGCCAGCGCGCGCGCGATGGCGATGCGCTGGCGCTGGCCGCCGGAGAGATTGACGCCGCGCTCCTCGATGAGCGTGTCATAGCCGTGGCTCAAGCGGCTGATGAACTCGTCGGCGCCGGCGAGGCGCGCCACGGAGATGACCTGCGCGCGGCTCATGCTGGGATTGGCGAGCGCGATGTTCTCGTGCAGGGAGCGGTTGAACAGCAGATTTTCTTGCAGCACGACGCCGACTTGCGCGCGCAGCCAGGCGGGGTTGACTTGCGTGACGTCCACGCCGTCGACGAGCACCTGCCCTGTCTCCGGGATGTAGAAGCGCTGGATGAGCTTCGCGAGCGTCGACTTGCCGGAGCCGGACCTCCCCACGATTCCGATGACCTCGCCGGGCCGGATGGCGAGCGAGACGTTCTTGATCGCCTCCGGCGCGCCGGGCTTGTAGCGGAAGGTGACGCCGCGAAACTCGATCGCGCCCTTGGCGGGCGGCAGATTGCCATGCGCGAGATTGAGCGGCTCGGTCGGCATGTTGAGGATGTCGCCTAAGCGCTCGATCGAGATCTGCACCTGCTGAAAGTCCTGCCAGATCTGCGACAGGCGCAGCACCGGCTGCGCCACCTGCGCCGAGATCATGTTGAAGGCGACGAGCTCGCCGACCGAGAGCTCGCCGTCGATGACCGCCTTGGCGCCAAACAGCAGCAGCAGCGCCGTCGTCAGCTTGTTGACATATTGGATCGCGCCCTGGCCCGCGGCGCCGATCAGTCCCGCGTCGAAGGAGGAGGAGACGTAAGCCGCGAGCCGCTCCTCCCACTGCGACTGCATCGCCGGCTCGACGGCCGCGGCCTTGATCGTCTGCGCGCCGACGATCGCCTCGACGAGCATCTGTTGGCTCTCGGCGCCGCGGTTGAACTTCTCCTTGATCGTCTCGCGCAGGATCGGGCGCACGAGCGCGGCGATCAGCACGTAAAGCGGGATCGACACGATGACGATCAGCGTCAGTTTCCAAGAGTAGGCGAGCAGCACGGCGAGGAAGACGACCGTGAACAGAATGTCGAGCGCCGAGAACAGGCCTTGTCCGGTGAGGAAGGAGCGGATCGTTTCGAGCTCGCGCACGCGCGCGACGGTCTGTCCCGCGGAGCGCGTCTCGAAATAGCTCATCGGCAGCCGA
>DATHCI010000084.1:0-11967 GCA_035319645.1 Methylocystis sp.
GGTCCATTGGCAGCTTGAATCAAGCTGCGATTCTCCTGTCAACAGCTCAGATTATGGTTAAGCTTCAGCAAAGGGTGAGCAGTTACCTCTGCCGGGGGACCGCCGCAGTTTGACATTTCCGGAAGTAGTTTACAGCCAACGCGATGAAGCCTTGTTCTACGCGGGAATTAGATGAGAAGGCGCTGAGTCGTGGGCGAAGGTTTTGTCGCGTGCGCGATTCTAAAGGAGCGAACTCGGTATCTCATAATTCCCCACGAAATCTCGGGGACTATCCACCCTGGAGAGTGCTTCCATGGGAGCCGAGTCGGCGCTTTAGCGCCTCACAATCAGCCGCTTTGAGCGGTTCACACTCTAAAGCCCCTGGCTCTGCCGGGGGATAATTACATTGTTGTCCCCGTACCTCGCACAACGACGCAAACTGACTGGCGCTGCACGTCATTTCCTATCACACGCTTCTGTATCAGAGATTTGTACGAAGCTGCAGGCGGAGGAAGAATCGATTCTTCCTCCGTCGAAACGTTTCGTTACTTCTTATGCTCGTCGCCGCCGACCTCGCGGAAATCCGCGTCGATCACGTCGTCCTTCGCGCCGCCCTGCGCCGGGCCGCCGGGCGCCGCGCCTTCGGCCTGCTGCGCCTTGTACATCGCCTCGCCGAGCTTCATCGAGGCTTGTGTGAGCTCATTCGTGCGCGCCTTGATCGCCTCGACGTCCGTGCCCTCGAGCGCGCTCTTCAGCGAGGCGATCGCCGCCTCGATCGCGCTCTTGTCGGCGGCGGAGACCTTGTCGCCGAACTCGGTCAGCGACTTTTGCGCCGAATGCGCTGCGGCCTCGCCGTGGTTCTTGGCGTCGACGAGCTCGCGCCGCGCCTTGTCCTCGGCGGCGTGCGCCTCCGCGTCCTTGACCATGCGCTCGACGTCGGCGTCGGAGAGGCCGCCCGAGGCTTGGAGCCGCACCTGCTGCTCCTTGCCGGTCGCCTTGTCCTTCGCCGTCACGCTGACGATGCCGTTGGCGTCGATGTCGAAGGTCACCTCGATCTGGGGCACGCCGCGCGGCGCCGGGGGGATGCCGGCGAGGTCGAAGCGACCCAAGCTCTTGTTGTCCGCCGCCATCTCGCGCTCGCCCTGGAACACGTTGATCGTGACCGCGGTCTGATTGTCCTCGGCGGTCGAGAAGATCTGGCTCTTCTTCGTCGGGATCGTTGTGTTGCGGTCGATGAGCCGCGTGAACACGCCCCCTAGCGTCTCGATGCCGAGCGAGAGCGGGGTGACGTCGAGCAGCAGCACGTCCTTCACGTCGCCCTGCAGCACGCCGGCCTGCACCGCCGCGCCGACGGCCACGACCTCATCGGGGTTGACGCCCTTGTGCGGCTCCTTGCCGAAGAACTGCTTGACGACCTCCTGCACCTTGGGCATGCGCGTCATGCCGCCGACAAGCACGACCTCGCCGATCTCGCCCGCCGTCATGCCGGCGTCCTTCAAGGCCTTGCGGCAAGGCTCGACGGTGCGCTGGATCAGATCGTCGACGAGCGACTCGAATTTTGCGCGCGTGAGCTTGAGGGTGAGGTGCTTCGGACCGGCCGCGTCAGCGGTGATGTAAGGCAGGTTGATCTCGGTCTGCGTCGACGCAGAGAGTTCGATCTTTGCCTTCTCAGCCGCTTCCTTCAGGCGCTGGAGAGCGAGCTTGTCCCTGGTGAGATCAATGCCCTGCTCCTTCTTGAACTCGCCCGAAAGATATTCGACGACGCGGTTGTCGAAGTCCTCGCCGCCGAGGAAGGTGTCGCCGTTCGTCGACTTCACCTCGAAGACGCCGTCGCCGATCTCCAGAATCGAGATGTCGAAGGTGCCGCCGCCGAGGTCGTAGACGGCGATCGCGCCGCTGTGCTTCTTGTCGAGGCCGTAGGCGAGCGCCGCCGCGGTCGGCTCGTTGATGATGCGCAGAACCTCGAGGCCCGCGATCTTGCCGGCGTCCTTGGTGGCCTGGCGCTGGGCGTCGTTGAAGTAGGCCGGAACCGTAATGACCGCTTGCGTGACCGGGCCGCCGAGATAGGCTTCAGCGGTTTCCTTCATCTTCTGCAGGATGAAGGCCGAGATTTGCGACGGCGAATATTGCTTGCCCGCTGCGGCGACCCAGGCGTCGCCATTGCCGGCGCGCACGATCTGATAAGGGACGAGACCCATGTCCTTCTTGGTCATGGGGTCCTCGAAGGTGCGTCCAATGAGGCGCTTGATCGCGAAAAATGTCTTTTCCGGATTGGTGACCGCCTGCCGCTTGGCCGGCTGGCCGACGAGACGCTCGCCGTCGTCGGAAAAGGCCACGATCGACGGGGTGGTGCGCGCGCCCTCGCTGTTCTCGATGACCTTGGGAGTCGACCCCTCCATGACGGCGACGCAGGAGTTCGTCGTGCCGAGGTCGATGCCGATAATTTTTGCCATTGTCTGCGGTCCTTTTCAGTTGCAGGAGGACGGAGGGCGGAGAACGGATCCCACGATCCCGCTTCCTGGGTCCCGCCTGTGGCGACCCCTCTGGCCTCTCTCCCTGGTTCAGATTGTGTGCGACGCGCTCAGGCGCAAGGCTGCAGAGGGCAAATCAGAGGACCGACGACGAATGGCGTCATCTGTTGCCGGTCTTCCGATGTCGGCTCTCTAGACCTTGGGCGAAGGGACGGCTAATAATTCGTCACTTTGCTTGGGGAGGCGGCGCCGTGACGAAAGCACTCGAGACCAGAAGTCGCGCGCGCGACCGCGGATTAAGCCGTTTTCGCCCCTCTGTCATCTGTTCTCTGTCTTCCGTCCTCTGTTTATGCGGCTGTCTCGACACGGCGGTGGAGATGGGCGGGCCCCAGGCCGCCGCGAATCGCCGGATGGCCTCGCCCCAGATCAGTCCGCGCGGCGCAAGCCTCGCCATCATCCGCGTGGAGGGGCCGCCGCCCGAGATCGAAGCGCTGTTTCAGAGTCGGTTCACCGACGCGGCTCAGAACCGCGAAGTGGCCCTCGCCAATCTCGAGACGGCGAGCTATCGGTTGCGTGGTTTCCTGACGGCCTCGCCCACGCAGGGCGCGACGCGGGTCGCCTATGTGCTTGACGTGTACGATCGTCAGGGACGCCGCGTCCAGCGACTCTCTTATGAGGCGGGCGTCAAGGCCGCCTCGGACCCTTGGGCGGGGCTGGACGAAAAGTCCTTGAGCCTGCTGGCGGAGCATGGCGCGGAAGAGGTCGCGGATTTCCTCGCGACCACGCCCGAGGCGATCGCGGCGGCGGGCGGCCAGGGCGGAGTCTCGGTCGTCGCCGCCGAGCGAGCCGCGACGCCAGCGGCGGCGAGCGCTCTCGCCGCCTCTGCGTCAGGCAGCAATAAACGCTGAGCGCCGTCCGAATATAAACGCGCCGAACGCCAGTCGCCTGAGCAGGAAGCGCCTGCTCGATCCCCTTCGCCGGGATCAGTCCACGCGAATTCCTGCTGCGCGACCGCTCGGAGCGGCGCGTCAGATTTCAGCGTTTCGTGCGCGCAGCGGGCTCGTTCAACGCGGCCTGGCGCGCGAGATCAGGCGTCAGCAACGCCGTTGAGCGGGGAGCCTCCGTCTTTGGCTGCTCGCCGACAGCGGTCCGCGTGGCCCCTCGCAATCCAACCATTCTCGAGAGAGCGACGTCGTGCGCCGCCGGACGCGTCGCGCCGACGCTTTGACCGCGCAAGAGGAAATGCGCGGCGACCAATGCGAGGACAAGTGCGAGAGTTCTGAGATACATGGGAGTTACGCCCCACCAACGGAAGACACCTGTCCGCCCGCAAGAGCTCTGCGGACATAGGACGACGACCAGCTTACGCAGAGATGCGCGAGGGAGGCGCGCGCGGCGACCAGCTCGCCGAGGAGCCAGAAACAGCGGCGGCGGCTCGCGCAAATTTGCGCGCGTCCAAACGAAAAACGCCCGTCCTAGGCGCGGCCCCGATTGAGGGCGCCGCGCAATGGAGCGCCGCTCCGAAATACCCGCTCGGAGCGCAAAACGGACAGTGACGATGTCCTGCGACAGGCGGGGCGTTTTGTTCCGGCCGTGTCCGGGCGCAGAGGCTTTCCTGCGCCACGGGCGCGAAAGCTGCTTGCGCTGGAAGGATTTGCAAGAGCAAGAGCCAAGCACAAACGACAGCGCAGAAAAGCGCCTCGGACTTGCGCCATGTGCACATGCTCCCCATGCGCAACGGTTAAGTCTTTGGAAATTTCGAGTCAACGTCGCGCGCCAGCAATATTGACGCGCTGTGAGAAAGTCGCATTTTCGTCCAATTCGCGGAGGCGGCCTGGCCTCGGCGACGGGGGCAAAATGGTTGCATGAGCTCGGCGGGAGTGTAACATCCGGCGACCGAGACGAGATCGCATCCAAAAACAAATCCGTGTGTCGCGGTCGGCCGAACTCAGTCATAACGCCTGGAGCCGCGCCGGCCGCCGTGCTCGGCATGTTTATTGGAGAGCCCGAATGCGCCACCTTGTTTCGATTCTGCGGGGGATGGACCGTCAATCGAGCAAAATGCTGCTGAGCGCCTCGAACATCATTCGTTTCATTCTCCTCGGTTTAGCCGTGTTCTCCTTCGTCGGGAACGCGGACGCGACCGAAGGATATTTCCGGTTTCCAGCGCTCGCCGGAGAGAGCGTCGTTTTCACGGCGGAGGGCGATCTCTGGACTGCGCCGACGGGCGGCGGCAGGGCCCTAAGGTTGACGACGCATGCGGCGCAGGAAACCCACGCCGTGGCGTCGCCCGACGGAAAGTGGGCGGCCTTCAACGCTTCCTATGACGGGCCGCTCGAGGTCTATGTCATTCCCCTGGTCGGCGGATCGCCTAAGCGCGTGACGTTCGATGGCGGCGGCGACATCCCTTTGGGATGGGCGCCAACCGGAGAGGTTCTCTACTCGACTGCGAGCGACGATGGCCCCACCCCACAGCGAGTCGTGGCGGCGGTCGACCCGACGACATTGAAGCGGCGCGTGCTGCCGCTCGCAGACGTAACGGACGCCGCCATCGCTCCGGACGGGCGCACGTTGTATTTTACGCGTTTCGGTCTGGCGACAACGAGCGACAATGTTCGCGCCTACCGAGGCGGCATGCTGTCCCGCTTATGGCGCTTCGATCTTTCGGGCTCTCGCGAAGCCGAGCTCCTGCCGCCTCCCGATGAGCCCGCGAACGAGCGGCAGCCCATGTTCTGGGGCGAGCGGCTATATTTCATCTCGGACCGCGACGGGCGCGACAATCTTTGGTCGATGAGATTGGATGGCGGCGACCGCCGGCAGGTGACGCATCACAAGGATTTCTCCGTGCGTTCCGCGAGTCTCGACCGCGGACGAATCGTCTATCAGCTGGGAGCCGACCTGCACCTCCTTGATGTTGCGACTGGCGCCGATCGGCTGATCCCGATCGAATTGACGTCGGATTTCGTCCAGGAACGCAGGCGCGTCGTCAAGAACCCGCTGGAATTCTTCGAAAGCGCTTCTTTCGCGCCCAAAGGCGATCGTGTCGTGATCACGGCGCTCGGTCACGTCGCCACCGTGGCCCTGCCGCCGCTCCGGCGCATCGACATCGCGATCCATTCTGAAAAGCGCCTGCGCGACGCCGTAGCGAGCCCCGACGGCCGCTGGGTGTTTGCCGTATTGGCGACAGGCGACGCGACGGAAATCTGGCGCTTCGCCGCAGACGGCGGCCTCGAACGCAAACAGCTGACACGCGACACGGCCGCCTTCGTCACCCATCTTTGGCCCTCGCCCGATGGAAAAGCGCTGGCCTTTGCGACGCGCGACGGCGGATTGTTCCTGCTTGACCCTGATACGGGCTCGACGCAACTCGTCGACACCGCAACCTCGGGCGACATCGACACGCTCGTCTGGTCGTCCGATTCCCGGCATATCGCCTATTTGCGCGCGGAGGCGGGATGGGAACGCTCGCAGCTCTTTTTATACGAGCCTGAGACGGGAATGCGCGCGCGCCTGACCTCGGATCGTTACGACTCGTCCAGTCCGGCTTTTACGCCGGATGGAAAATGGCTTTATTTCCTGTCGGAACGGACATTCGAGAGCCGGAACGGCGCGCCCTGGGGCGACAGGAATCTCGGCCCCTACTTCGATCGCCGCTCCAAAATTTACGCCGTCGCGTTGCAGGGCGAATCGAGATTTCCATTTCAACCGCAAAACGAGCTCGAAGCGAACGAAGGACGTAGGGACAAAGGAAATAAAGAAGAGGAGAAAGCGAAGGGCGCGGGGACTGAACCGAAAGCCGGTCCGGCTGTGGAATGGCGCGGGCTCGCCGATCGCCTATTCGAGGTTCCACTGAAGGCCGGGAACTACCGGCGCCTCGCGACCGACGGCAAGCGCCTCTATCTTCTCGTCGAAGCGGACAGGGACAGACGCCCGGCCCTGGCGTCGCTTGCCATCGAGGAAAATGCATTGGACAACGAGCCGGAGCTTGCGACATATCTGGAAGAGGTCGGCGATTTCAAGCTCTCCGCGGACGGGAAAAAGCTGTACCTGCGCAAGTGGGCCAACCAAAGCGCTCCGGGCGATAGGCGAAGGGTCGGCGACCTGTTCATCGTCGACACCGACAAGAAGCCGCCCGAGAAGCTCGACAAATTCAGGCTTCCTATCCGCGACTGGGCGCTCGACATCGATGCGAAGCAACAATGGCGGCAGATGTTCGCCGATTCATGGCTGATGCATCGCTATTTTTTCTATGACGACGCCATGCGGGGCGTCGACTGGTCGGCGGTGCGCTCGAAGTTCGCGCCTCTCGCCGATCGGGTCACGGATCGCGACGAGCTCAACGACGTGCTGGCGCAGATGAGCGCCGAATTGCCGGCTTTGCATTCGAGAATACGCCCCGGCGATCTGCGTTCGGCAAATGATGGCGCGCTGCCCGGCTTTCTCGGAGCGCAACTCGAACGCCAAACGGACGGCTACCGCATCGCTCATATTTACCGCACCGACCCCGAGCTGCCGAGCGAACGAGCGCCTCTCTCGAAACCCGGCGTCGACGCGCGTGAGGGCGATGTGATCGTGGCCATCAACGGGCGGCAGGCGGATGACGTCGCCGATGTCGCCGAGCTTCTCGCCAACCAGGCGGGCAAGCAAGTTCTTCTCAGTCTGCGACGCGACGGCAAGGAGCTAAGGACGGTGGCCTCGGCGATCGACGGCCGCCGGAACGACGCGCTCCGCTATGGCGACTGGGAGGAGGATCGACGTTCGCGCGTCGAGGCCGCAGGCGCAGGCCGCATCGGCTATTTGCATCTTCGCGCCATGACGGCGTCCGACATGGGCGTGTTCGCACGCGAATTCTATGCGCAGTATGACCGTGACGCGCTCATCATCGACGTGCGTCGCAACAATGGCGGCAACATCGACAGCTGGATCGTCGAGAAGCTGTTGCGCCGCGCCTGGGCGGTTTGGCGCCCGCGCGGAAAGAAGCAAGCCGCTTTCAATATGCAGCAGACCTTCCGCGGTCATCTCGCCGTCCTGATCGACGAGCGAACCTATTCGGACGGAGAAGAGTTTGCCGCGGCTGTGAAGGCGCTTCACATTGCTCCTCTCATCGGTCGCCGCACCGCCGGCGCCGGCGTATGGCTCGACGACGATAATCCGCTGGTCGATCTCGGCATGGCCCGTGTCGCCGAAACCGCTCAATTCAGTTTGGCGGACGGAAAGCAGCTCGTCGAAGGCGTCGGCGTGGAGCCCGACATCGACGTCGAGAATTTGCCCAACGCCACGTTCAAGGGCGGGGATGCGCAGCTCGACAGGGCGATACAGTTTTTGCAGGACCTCCTGAAAAAGGATCCGCCGAAATGACTCTTGAAGCGAAGCGAGAGCTCCGCCGGCTCTGCCTGCTCACGGAGCAAGGAGGAAAGCGACATTGGAGCAACCAGATCAAAATGACGCCGGCGCGACGGCGGCTTTCGGCGCCGACCTCATCGTCAAGCCGACGTCCGACAGTCACTTCGCGTGGATAAGGACGCGGCTCGCCGCCGATTCGACGCTGATGGGCTGGATGCGGCTTGCGACGACGCTGATCGGCTTCGGATTCACGATCGTGCAATTCTTCGACCGGTTTGAGGCCATGAGCAACGTCAGGCCCGCGCGCTATCCGATGATGCCGCATTATCTCGGATTGGCGTTGATCTTTTCGGGCGTCCTCGGGCTCCTGATTGCGATCCGCCAGTATGTCTCCTTCGTCGCCTATCTTCAGTCCGAACAGTTTCGTCCGCTTGCGGCTTCGGCGAATCTGCCGCTCAATCGGCCAGCGCTCGCCATCGCCATCTGCATGGCGCTGATCGGCGCCGTCGCCTTCGTGACCGTGATGCTGAGATTGACGTGAGCTCCGCGCCAACGGCGTGGCGAGCGTGCGCCCTTGCAGGGCGAGATCCGCGACTTCTCCGCCCAAGAAGCGATAAATTGCGGCGTCACGTCGCATAGCTAAACATGATATCGATCGCAACATTTCTTGTAGGCTTCGCGGACGCGGACGCAGGTTCGCGTGGATGCGAGGCGTTGAGCAAGGGGAAAAGAACGATGGGTCGCTTCAAGCTGGCGCTGTGCGCAGTCTCCTCATTCGCCATTCTGGCGCCAGCCGGGGCGTCGGCGCAATCTTCGAGGGTTGGCGCGCTGCAATGCCATCTGTCGGGCGGCGTGGGCATGATCCTCGCTGAAAACCAGGCGCTCGACTGCGTGTTCAAGAACGACGTCGGCGGCGCGCCGTCTCACTACATCGGGCGGCTCACCAATGTGGGCGCGAACATCGGGATCAGCGGCCCCGGGCAGCTGATCTGGGCCGTCGTCGCCGCGACCAAGGAGGTTGGGCCTGGCGCCCTGGCGGGCGATTATGTCGGCGCGCAAGGATCTGTGGCGGTTGGCGCGGGGCCGGGCGGCGCCGTGCTCGTGGGCGGCTCGAATGACACGATCTCCTTGCAGCCGATCTCGGTCTCCGTCGGGACGGGAGTCAATCTTTCGGCGGGTCTGGGCAACCTCAACCTGCAGTACATGCCGGTGACGCCGCCGCCGCCGTTTTCAAACGCCGCGCCGCGGGGCAAGAGAAGCTGAGCGGCCCACAGCGTTGATGGCGCGACTGCGGTGAGGCTCCGCGGCTGTGGGCCTTCAAGGGATCGCGTCGAGGTCGCGCAGCCAGGCGGCGGCGGACGCGTCGCTTGGGGCGCGCCAGTCGCCGCGGGGCGACAGCGACCCGCCGCTGCTCACCTTCGGGCCGTTCGGCAGCGCGCTGCGCTTGAACTGGCTCGTCTCGAAGAAGCGGCGCACGAATACGGCGAGCCACCGCTTGATCGTCGGCAGGTCATAGGCGGCGCGCTTCTCCGGCGGCAGTCCCGCAGGCCACTCCCCTTGCGTTGCGTCGCCCCAGGCGTGCAGTGCGAGGAAGGCGATCTTCCGCGGGGTGAAGCCGTACCGCGTCGCATAATAGAGATTGAAATCCTGCAGCGCATAGGGACCGACGAAATCCTCAGTGCGCTGCGTCGTCTCGCCTTCGCCAGGCACGAGCTCGGGCGAGATCTCTGTGGCCAGGATGTCCTTGAGCACCGCGACCGTCTCAGGCCCGAAGCGCGCGTCGCGCGCGCACCAGCGGATGAGATGCTGGATCAGCGTCTTCGGCACGGAGGCGTTGACGCTGTAATGCGACATCTGATCGCCGACGCCATAGGTGCACCAGCCGAGCGCGAGCTCGGAGAGGTCGCCGGTTCCGAGCACGAGCGCATTGTGCAGATTGGCGAGCCGGAACAGCAGCGACGTGCGCGCCCCGGCCTGCACATTCTCGAAGGTCGCGTCATAGACGGCCTGGCCCTTCGCCGCCGGATGACCGATGTCGGCAAGCATCTGTCGGCAGGCGGGCGCCACGTCGATCTCATGCGGCGAAACGCGCAGCGCGCGCATGAGCGCATGCGCATTGGCCTTGGTGCGCTCGGTCGTCGCGAAGGCGGGCAGCGTATAGGCGAGGATGTTCGCGCGCGAGAGGCCCAGCGCGTCCATGGCGGTCGCGGCGACGAGCAGCGCATGCGTTGAATCGAGGCCGCCGGAAACGCCGATGACGATCTTTTCTATTCTCGATGCGCGCAGCCGCTGCTGCAGGCCCTGCGCCTGGATGTTGAAGGCCTCGTAGCAGAGCTCGGCGAGCCGCGTCTCGTCGTCGGGCACGAAGGGAAAGCGCGCGACCTTGCGCCTCAGTCCGATGTTCTTGCGCGCGGGCTTGAGATCGAATTCGACGCGCCGGAAGGGCGCGCGCTCGAGATCGGCGCAGTCGCCGAAGCTGGTCTGACGCGCCCGTTCGGCGGCAATGCGCGAGAGGTCGACGTCGGCTGTGACGAGCTGCGGCTCGTTCGAGAAGCGCTCGGCCTTGGCGAGGACAGAGCCGAGCTCATAGATCGTCGCCTCGCCGTCCCAGGCGAGGTCGGTCGTGGACTCTCCCTGTCCCGCCGCGGAATAGAGATAGGCGCTCAGGCAGCGCGCCGAATGCGAGGCGCAGAGCAGCTCGCGCAGGTCGGACTTGCCGACGATGGCGTTGCTGGCCGAGAGATTGAGCAGCACAGTGGCGCCGGCGAGCGCCGCGCGCGCCGAGGGCGGAACCGGAACCCACACGTCCTCGCAAACTTCCGCATGCAGGGCGAAGTTGTCGACGTCGCGCGCGACGAGGATGACGTCGGAGCCGAAGGGCGCGCGCTTGCCGGCGACGGAGATTTCCTCGCCGGGGATGTGCGCGCCGGAGGAGAACTGACGGCGCTCGTAGAACTCGCGATAGTTCGGCAGATAGGTCTTTGGCGTGACGGCGAGGATCTCGCCGCGCAGGGCGAGCGCCGCGCAGTTGAAGAGCCGCGCCCGCCAGCGCAGCGGCGCGCCGATGGCGAGGACGAGGTTCAGGTTTCTTGTCGCGTCGAGAATGTCGCCGATCGCCGCCTCGACGCCCTCAAGCAGCGTCTCCTGGCCGAGGAGATCGTCGATCGCATAAGAGCTGATCCCGAGCTCGGGGAAGAGCGCGAGCGAGGCGCCTTCCTCCGCGGCGCGGCGCGCCATCTCGATCGTGCGCGCGGCGTTGAAGGCCGGGTCAGCGACCGCGACCCTTGGCGCCGCGACGGCGACACGGACGAAGCCATGCGTGTGCAGCGAATAGAAGGGATGCGTCATCGCGCGCCCGCGATGCTGTGCTTATAGTCGAGCACGAGGCCGGCGAAGGCGCGCGCGTCGTCCATGACCCGCATGACCAGCCGGTCCTCGCCGCGCGTCTCGACATCGACGTCGCCAAAATTGAGGAGCCGCCCGAGCAGCGTCTGCGAGACGTTGACGCCGACGATCTCGCCGATTTCGATCTGCGTGATGTCGCGGGCGAAGACGCCGCGACGCCAGATGATCTGGTGGCTGTCGACGCCGAGCCGCGTCGTCGCGCGCACGACATAGGCCGAAACGAAGGGCAGGGCGAAGACGAGGATCAGAAAGATGATCACAACGGGCTCGGCGATTTCTTCGAGCGTCTTGACGCCCTGCGGCCCGAGCATGGGCTCGAAGGTCCCGAAGAGGCCGGAAAGCAGGAGCCGGCCCTCGCGCGAGAGGAAGAAGTCGCGCCCATATTTGAAGATTGCGAGGCCGGCGAGCAGGAGCAGGAAGGGGCCAAGCAGCGTGACCCAGTGCTGCCTGAACTCATGGACCCGCGTCTCGCCGTCCGACATATCCGGCCCCTGCCTCGTGAGCGCCCTAAATTACGGTAATTCAGGGTTTTTCTGGAATGGCTCGCGCGTTCCTTCTTCCCTTGCGAGAGAAGGCGGCGCGAAGCGCCGGATGAGGGGCGCCGCGACATCCAACTGCGCTTCGGCCCATATCACATCGCGACCGCGGCGGCGACATCGTGGAAGCGAAACGCGCGAGCGCGTTGCGGCTGGAGCCGGATTGGGGCGGAGCAAGCCCTCATCCGACCCCGCTACGCCTCGCGAAGCGAGGGTCGGATGAGGGGCGCTGA
>DATHCI010000085.1:0-6741 GCA_035319645.1 Methylocystis sp.
GCGTGGTTGGCTTGCGAGTTGAGGCGAACGGCATCATCGCTGTTATTGATCATGGCAAAGGCGTGGCGCCTGCAGATCGAAACAGGATATTTGAAAGGTTCTGGCGGAAAAGCGATTCGGATTCGGGCTCGGGTCTCGGACTGGCAATCGCCAAAGACATCATGGACGCGCATGGAGGACGCATCTGGGTCGAGGAGACGCCCGGCGGCGGGGCGACATTCAAATTGTCTTTTCCGCCGGCGCACCCCTCGAAAGCCAAGTTTTCGACGCCAATTCAAAGCGGTAGGTCGCATGAGAACAGAAGGTCATTTCGTCGGGGGGATCGGCGGTAGCGGACCTCCGCTACCAATAAAATCAAGAAGGTAGTGAGATTTCAGGAAGCCTCGAAAAATTACCGTCAGTGATTGGTTAGGATCGCGCGCCGTGGCGCGATCGCCGATCTCGTCAGCACCCCCTGCCGGCGCCCGGCTTGAGGCGCTCGCGCCAGCCAGAACTGGCGCGCACGAATCCGAGCCCCAGATCATGCACTTTTTGCATAATAGTGCGCTGACCACTGCGCCCCGCCGACTGCCTCGCGCGACGTCCGGCCCTCGGCCTCGGCCATCGCCTTCGCCACCGCGCCATGAGGCGAGTGACGGCGCTCGAAGAAATAGCCGGAGCAGGCGTCCTCCATCCGCGCGCCCGTCGCGCCTTCGATGAAGGCGGCGATGGAGTAGAGCATCCGGTCGATGGACTTCTTGAGCTCGGTCGCCTGTTTGGGGCTCGGACCCGAACAGCACAACGCGTCGGGGTCGTCGACGTAGTAGCTGGCGATGCAAATTTCGAATAGCACCCCCTTGGCGCTCGCCGCCGGAAATTGACTCGCGCGATCGAGCGTCGAGTCCTTGAGCCGATGAATTTCGTCCGTCTGAAGCTTGAAGTCGTAGCCCTCTTTGGAGGCGTCCTTCACCTTCATCGAGGCCTCGTCCAGATACTCGATGGCGCGGATGATGCGCTGCGTGTCATCCGCGAGGACGGCGACCGACGGGGCAGTCCTTGGCGGAGGCTTGGGTCTCGGTCATGATGATGTTCTCCTATTTCACAGATTTTCTGTGTTGATTGTCGTTCCGGGCGCCGGGGTCAGGCCAGCGCCAGTTCGCGCTCGGCGCAGGCTGCATGGAGGTCGTCGAAGACTTGGCGGGCGGGACCTGCCGCCAGATAGAGGCGGCGCGGGCCCTGCGGCGGCTGAGGCTTGCGCGCCGTGACGGGCGCGGCTTCGCCTTCGTCGCGGGGAGATTGCGCCAGGGTCGCGAGGATCAGGGGCGAGTCGGCGAAGAATTGCTCGAGGGTCATGGGCCGGTCCTTTCAGGCAACGCTTGGGCGCTCGCCGAGACGGGGTCTCGGCGGGGAGTTGCTCTTGCGAGCGAGTTTTGATACTTTTCGTATCGCATAGGAGACCGGGCTTGTCAATACGAAAAGTATCAATTCGGCAAGTGAAGGCCGCGCGAGCGCTGCTCGCCTGGTCTCAGACGGATTTGGCGAACGCTTCCGGCGTTTCAGAGCCAACGATCAAGCGCCTCGAATCCCAAGATGGCGAGTTGGGCGGCCGCGCGGATACGGTCGCCAAGATCGTCGTCGCCCTTGAATCGGCCGGCGCCATCTTCGTCGATGAGAACGGGGAGGGGCCCGGAGTCCGGCTCCGCAAGGGGAACGTCCTGACGCCGGGGGAGCCCCGTGGCGCCCCGGACCCGCGGCCGGCTCCATCCGCCCCGCCAGCGCCCCGCTCCGCGGCGTATGAGCGCGGGCGCCAGGCCATGCACGATGGCATGAGCGTGCGATGGCTCCCGCCGGAGTATCAGGGGCGCGAGGTCGAGACGGCGGACTATCGCGCCGGCTTCGCAGCCGAGCGCGAGGCCTGCGCGCGCCGGGCCGGCGATGAGGGCCAGGAATGAGCCTCACCGAGAACGGCGGCCCCGGCGTGAGGCTGCGGAAGGGCGGAAAATTAACCCTGAATGGGCAAAAAAATTAACTTCTCCTTGGTTCTCACGGGCGCTATGTTTCGTAAAGGGTGTTCTCTGCGTTCGATGAGGTCGAATATGCGCAGCTTCCTCTGCTTCGCTCGCGGGCATGACTCCGAATGGGAAGCGGTTTGCGTTGATCTGGACATCGCGGTCCAAGGTCGCACCTTCAATGAGGTTCAGCAAGCGCTTGAAGATGCGGTGATTTCCTATGTTGGGGCCGCCCACGCCGAAGACCCCGAGACTTGCTCGAAGCTCTTGAATCGGCGCGCTCCGCTTTGGGTGGCGCTCCTATGGACTTGGCGCGTTCTCAAGACAGCGTGGCGGTCACGCTCGGATAATGACACGTCCGCGAGCTTCCCCGTGGCCTGCCCGGCGTGAATTTTGCCAGCTTTGTCGCAATCCTCGAAGCGAACGGATTTCAGCTTCACCGCGAAGCAAAGGGATCGCATCGACAATATCGGGGCGTCGTCGGCGGGGACGTCAGACTCCGGACTGTCGCTGGCCATCGCATGAGTGACGATATAAAGCCGGGCACGCTCGCCTCCATGATCCGACAATCTGGCCTGCCGAAGAAGGCGTTCAGTTAGGACTGAGCCCGCGCATCGGTGCGGCCTTATCTCCGCCGCGCGGCAAGCAACAGCGCGTGAAGCTTCGTGACGGACACGAAGGCGCCGCAAAGCCTGCCCTCAAGCTCTTTTTCCGGCCCGTGCAGGCCCGCCGACGCCGGCCGCAACCACGGCCGCCGGGGTCGAGTTCATCGCCGAGAACGGCGGCCCCGGCGTGAGGCTGCGGAAGGCAATGGCATGACCAAGAGGGCCTTCGACAAGATCGCCGCCGGCCTTCGTGAGGCCATTGCAATTGCGCGCGGTAGGAAAAGGACGGGGCGCCGCGGGCGCCTTGCCGGCGCTCAGAGGCCGGGCGATAATGCCGGTCCCGCATCCGGAGAGCACAAATGAGCGGCGCCGTCGCCTTCGACACGCTGAAATTCGTCGAAAAGCTTGAGGCCGGCGGCTTCACGCACGCTCAAGCCAAGGCGGCGGCTGAAGCGTTCGCCGACGCGACCGGGCAGGAGCTGGCGACCAAGCGCGACTTAAAAGACGTTGAGACGCGCCTTGAGGCCAAGATTGAAACATCCGCCGCCAATCTCAAAGTCGAGATTTTGCGATGGCTGGTTGTGACGCAGGTGGCGTTGGCCGGGTTCATCTTCGCCGCCATCAAATTCGTGAAGTGACGCGGGCGTCGCGCCGCTTGCTCCGCGGCGGCGCGAGCCGCCGGCGGCTCACCTGCGTCCGCGAGCGCGAGGCCAGCGGGATCGGAGAAGGCCGGATCGCTCACGCCCCCGCCGCCTCTTCACGAGCTCGGCCCGCAGCTTGCTGTCCAACACGGCCTCCTCCGCTATCCGCCGCGTGAAGCACGCCGGATCGAGTCCGAGCGCCGCTCATCTCGGGCGGACGCGGCGCAGGAGGCGCGCTGGCGAGCGAGAATGGCCACAAAGGCGCGCCTGCGGAAGGGACCGAATTCCTCCGGGTTCGTCCATGTCGGGTGACGACGAGATCAACATCCGACCCGGGCGCATCCGCTCGAAGCAGCCGGTAAGGGGAAGGAGCTTCATCGCGCGCGTTCTCACGGCGACGCAGAAGGCCAGCGGCCTGCATCGCGCCGGCGCGCGCGGCATGGGCCTTCGCGGCTTCGGGCGAGGCCGAGCCGCGAGTCTCGGCGCGCTACGCGGGCTTGCCTCGAGCTCGCGCGGCGCCGTCGTCAAAGCGCGCGTCGTCAAGCATGGTCCCAAGGCTGCGCCGCTCGCGGCGCATCTCTCCTATCTTCGCCGTGACGGCGTGAGCCGCGACGGCGCGCCGGGAAAAATGTTCGACGCATCGGCCGACGCCGCGGACGGGCGCGGCTTCGCCAAGCGCTGCCAGGGCGATCGGCATCATTTCCGCTTCATCGTCTCGCCCGACGACGCCGCGGAGCTTTCCGACCTTCGCGCCTTCACCCGCGATCTCATGGGCGACATGGCGCGCGACCTCGGGACCAGGATCGACTGGGTGGCGATCGATCACTGGAACACCCAATATCCGCATATCCATGTGCTGGTGCGGGGCCGCGCCGAGGACGGGGGTGATCTCGTGATCAGCCGCGACTACATCAGCCGTGGTCTTCGCGCCCGCGCCGCGAAGCTCGTCACCCTGGAACTCGGCCCGCGCAGCGAGCAGGAAATCCACCTCAGCCTCGAGCGGCAGGTCGACGCCGACCGCTGGACGCCGCTCGACCAGGCGCTCGCCCGCGAGGCCGTTGGCCATGACGGCATGATCGACCTGCGGCCCGTAGGCGACAAGCTCGGCGATTTTGAGCGGACGATGCTCGTCGGACGCGCCCGCAAGCTCGAGCGGCTCGGCCTCGTCGCGCCGCGCCGCTCGGCCCTGGGCAATGGGTGATGGCGGAGGAAGCCGAGAGCGTTCTGCACAAGCTTGGCGAGCATGGCGATATCATCAAGCGCATCCACGGCGGCCTCGCCGAGCGCGGGTCTGAGCGCGCCGCCGCCGACTTCGTCCTGGACAGCGAGACGCTCGGCGATCCGATCGTCGGGCGGCTGCTGGCGCGCGGCCTCGACGACGAGCTGAAGGGCTCCGCCTTCGCGGTCATTGATGGGATAGACGGGCGGACTCATCACCTCCGCCTCAACGACCTCGACGCGGCGAGCGACGCCGCGATGGGCGCCGTCGTGGAGGCGAGGCGGCTGCCGTCGCGCGACGGCGGATCGCCACGCCTCGTCCTCGCCGTCCACTCCGATTTTTCGATCGAGGACCAGATCCACGCGGAGGGCGCGACCTGGCTCGACCGACGCCTTGTCGCCAAGGACCCCATGGCCCTCTCCGAAGTGGGCTTCGGTCGCGAGGTTCAGGCTGCGATGGAGGCGCGCTCCGAGCATCTTGTGGCTGAAGGCTTGGCGCGCCGCCAGGGCCAGCGCTTTGTGTTCGCCACCGATCTTCTGAACACGTTGCGTCAACGGGAACTCGCAAGCGCCGGCGCCAAGATCGCCGCCGACAGCGGACTGCCTTACTATGCTGCAGCAGAGGGCGAGTCGGTCGCCGGCGTCTATCGCCAGCGGCTCAACCTTGTATCCGGCCGCTTCGCCATCATTGATGACGGCCTCGGCTTCAGCCTCGTCCCGTGGTCGCCGTCGATGGAGCGAGAATTGGGGAAACGCGTCACTGGCGCAGTGTCGCCAGGCGGTGGTCTGAATTGGAATTTTGCCCGTAGACGAGGGATTGCGCTGTAGGTCCTGTGGCAGGGATAACGAACTCGCGACAGCGCCCCTAGTCCTCGGCGTATTTGTCTGGCGCCTTGTCGAAGGACGTCTTATGCATCTCGGAGCAAAAGTAGTAGCTCTTTCCCTTGTAAACCTCTGCGGGCAACTTCTTGAGATCTTCGCTGGACCAGGTCGCCCCCATTTCGCACACGGGGCAAAGCGGATGCGCGCCCGTGAGCTTCGGGCGCTTCGTATAGGCGTCGTTCGAGGCCGGATCTTTCCAGGCGGACGAAAGATGTTCCAAATCCCACGCCGTTCTCTCGGCGACGGCGCGCCCAAAGTAGCGGTCCACCACGTGTAGCGCCAGGTCGATGCCGGACATGAGTCCGGCCGCCGTCGAGATATTCCCGTCATCGACGAAGCGGATCCCGCGCTTGATTGTTACATTGGGATTTTCCACAGCCATAGAGGTCAGAGCGCTATGGTAGGTGGTGGCGGCTTTTCCCGCGAGCAGACCAGCTTCAGCGAGCACGAGGGAGCCACCGCACACCGACATGGTCAGGTCGCTCCCGGGCGAGGCGCTCTTGAGCCAGGCGATGATCGCGGGCGTCGTTGCGAGCGCGGGCACGACGATTAGGTCGGGCTTTGGCGCCTTGTCGAAGGCGAAGTCGGCCGTGATCGTCATGCCCCCGGAAACCTTCACGGGCGCCAAGCTTTCAGCCACGGTGTAGAGCTCGAACGGCGAGCCGTCATATCCGGGAACGGAGACGTCATGAAACACCTCCCACGGTCCGGAGAAATCGATCACGACGGCGTCCTTGCCGATGACAAAGGCCGTGCGGATGCGTCTACCCTTCGCGGGGACCGGCAGCGGCGGCGTCGAAGCGTCGGCCGAGGACGGCGCGTTAGATTTCGCCTTTGCGGCGCCGCCGCCATTCATCGCGAGCGCGATCCCGGTGAAGGCGCAGGAACGAAGCAGCGTTCGACGTTTCATGCGGATACCTTTCTACCGAAGGGTTGAACTGGCCTTCCTCTCCCGCGCGGGGAGAGGCGCGGATCAATATTTCGCGGAAACAGAGGCCGTAACGGGCTCTCCGAACTTGTAACTCAAGCCCACCTGCACCTGGTTCTGATCGAGATGGCGATCGGCGGCGTAGAACGCGCCCATCGACGTCGCGGCGGGGAGATCGCCCATGTGGCCAAAGTCCGTGTAGCGATATTCGCCGCGCACCGACCAATGCGGATTGACGGCGTATTCGACGCCGCCGCCAACGGTCCAGCCGGCGCGCGTCGATGAGCGCTGGTCCGCAGCGTAGAAGGGAGCAAGCGTGAGGTCTGTGCCAAAGAGCTGGAGATTGCTGCCGAACTCGCCGAAAGCGGCGCCGCCCGCGGTATAGATCAACATGCGGTCGAGAGTGAAGCCGGCGCGGGCGCGCAGTGAGGCCTGAAGCGGGGACCAGATTGCGCCGGAGCCGGTAACGCCAACGCCCG